>JALNXE010000022.1 GCA_023230525.1 Desulfobulbaceae bacterium | reverse complement strand
TATGATTACCATTAACAACCTTTCCATTCAATATGGTGCCAAGCACTTATTTAAAAATATATCCGGCCGCATCAACAGCCGGGACAGGATTGGCCTGGTGGGCGTCAACGGCGCCGGCAAGTCAACGCTGTTAAAAATTCTCGCCGGCATCTCCGAAAGCGATCCCGGAATCATCACCAGATCAAAACAGGTCACCTGCGGCTATCTTCCCCAGGAAATTGTCGGCCTGGAACTGGACCGGACCCTTTATGAGGAGGCGGAAAGCGCCTTTGCCCCGCTGCTGGCAAAACAAAAAGAGCTTGACGCGATCAACATCAAGCTCGCCGTCCCGCTGCAAGACCCTGCCGTTATGCGGGACCTTGTTAACCGGCAGGGCGAACTGCAGCACGAACTTGATCACTCAAATGTTTTCCGCATCAAGGCGACCATTGAAAAGGTCCTTGCCGGCCTGGGATTTAAGGAAAGTGATCTGAACCGCACCTGCCACTCGTTCAGCGGCGGCTGGCTGATGCGGCTGATGCTGGCCAAACAGCTGCTGGCCGCCCCGTCTTTTCTCTTTCTTGATGAGCCGACCAACCATCTTGACATTGAGTCACTCACCTGGCTTGAGGAGTTTTTATCCTCCTATCCCGGGGCCTTGATCATTGTCTCCCATGACCGGGCATTTCTTGACAACATGACCACCCTTACCTGGGAATTAAGCCTGGGCAATCTCACCGTGTACAAGGGCAATTATTCCAGTTACGTCAAGGAAAAGGAACTGCGGCTGCAGATCCAGCGGGCCGCCTATACCAATCAGCAGGCCAAGATCGACCAGACGAAACGTTTCATCGACCGGTTCCGGGCCAAATCGACCAAGGCCAAACAGGCCCAGAGCCGCATGCGGCAGCTTGAGAAAATGGATGTGATCGAGCTTGAGGATACCGAGCAGAAAATCTCCTTCCGCTTCCCCCCGGCCCCGGCCAGCGGCAGACTGGCCATTGACGTGAACGATCTGTGCAAAAGCTACGGCAGTAAAGAGGTTTTTACCCATCTCGGCTTTGAACTGCAGCGGGGCGACAAGATGGCCATTGTGGGGGTGAACGGCGCAGGAAAATCAACCCTGGTGAAAATCCTGGCCGGGCTCATTGCCTGCGACAGCGGGTCCATCCGTCTGGGACATAACGTTTCTCTCTCCTACTTCGGTCAGCATCAGGCCCAGGAACTTGCGCCGCAGTACACGGTTCTTGAGACCCTCAACCAGACCGAGGCCGAAAAAACGGTCACCCAGACCAGATCCCTGCTCGGGGCATTTCTCTTTAAGGGAGATGAGGTGGACAAAAAGGTACAGGTTCTGTCGGGTGGAGAAAAAAGCCGCCTGGCCCTGGCCAAGATGATCGCCACTCCGGCCAACCTGCTCATCATGGATGAACCCACCAACCATCTGGACATGATGTCCCAGGAGATACTGCAGGAGGCCCTGGCGCAGTATGACGGCACCATCATCGTTGTCAGTCATAATCGTTACTTCCTCGATCATTTCGTCAACAAGGTGCTGGAGATAAAAAACGGCGGCGCCACTCTTTTTGAGGGAAACCTGGCCTATTATCTGGAGAAAACCGCCAGTGAACGGCAGCATGCGGCACTGGTGGAAGCCACACCCGGCCCTGAACAGACTCCCTTGGCCGGGGCGGCGGCTAAGGGGAAAAAGGCAAGGCAGGAACAGGCCAAAATTCGCGAGGAGAAAAACAGCCGGTTAAAACCCTATCTGGCCAAAATCAAAGAGGCGGAAAAAGAGATCGAGAGTCTCGAATCCCGCAAGGCTGAACTTGAGGAGTTGCTGGCGGATCCTGAACTGTATAAGGACCAGGAACTTTTTTCCGAAAAAAGCAAGGAGTATGCCGCGCTTGAGCGCAAACTGACCCGTTTCTACCAGCAATGGGAAGTCAATCAGGAAAAAGTCGAACAGATTGGAAATTCGTTTTCCGCATAAGTTATTATCCTCCAAGCGGTTTTTAGGCACGGCTGCCGTCCCCGTCCTCATTTCCGGCTGCTTTTCCGGGGAGGGGAATCAGGCCCCTGTTTTTTTTTGAATAAGTATTCATTTTGTTCTATATTAATGATGACAACTTCTTGACCATCATAAAAAATGCCAGTAATGTCGTAACGGTTTCCGCTGGAATACATGGCCATAGAAAATAGGGAGAGGATCGGCGGCACAGACCCTGGTAAAATCCTCAGGCTGGGCTGCTGATTTCCTTCATTAATAAAAAGAGAATAAGGGACTTCGAAGTTATAAAAGTACCGTTTATCTTTGCCGTCATGCCAGCAAGTTTTTAGCTGGCATCCAACTGATGGACTGGATTCCGGCTTAAAGCACCCCCGTCAAGCGGGGACTAAACAGAGTGCCGGAATGACGGACATTTCGAGGAGTTATAAACGGTATATTAACAATTGCTGAGTCCCTAAACTAAAAAAAATACTCGTACTTTGAGCCTTGCATAAAACCCGAATACCCCGAATTTCACTGGAGGATTGAAATGAAAAAAGTATTAAAAAACGCTTTTCTGGCCTTAAGCTTTTCCGCCATGTTAGCCGCAGCACCCTTGGCGATGGCTGCCGACCACGGCGAGGCGCACGGCGGCGGCCATGGCGCTGCAGCGGCCCAACCGGAAATCCCTGCCAGCGTAATCATGAGGGAGGTTATTGAAGGTAACGAAAAATTTAAAATGAACCATGAGAGCAAGTACTTTGACCTGTTTCAAGACAGCCAGGTTCCCGTCCTGACCGTGGTCACCTGCTCCGATTCCCGGGTTCACACCAATCTTTTCGGGATCGTGCCGGATAACAATATCTTCGTGGTCAGAAATATCGGCAATCAGGTGGCCAATTCCGAAGGCTCCGTTGATTATGGCGTGATGCATCTGCCGACCAAGATTCTCATGATCCTGGGTCATTCGAGCTGCGGCGCGGTGAAGGCGGCCATGGGTGATTATTCCGGCGAAGCTCCGGCGATAAAAAAAGAACTTGATCCGTTGAAACCGGTTATCGCCCTTGATGACCAGAGTGGCGAGTTCAAGGAACGCTGGGCCAAGAATGTCGAACGCAATGTTGATTATCAGGTAAATTATTCCATGAAACTTTATGATGAAAAAGTTTCCCACGGCGATCTGGTGGTGGTCGGTGCTGTTTATGATTTCAATGATATTTACGGTCAGGGGCGCGGATCGCTGATTATCACCAATATCAACGGCGAGAAATCTCCGAACAAGATCATGGAGCATCCGGTGTTGAAAGATCTCACCCGTGGGCCGATCGTCACCCATGTGAGCAGCCGGGCTCAATAAATATACGGGAGACTATCCAGCTGGCTGTGCAGTCTGACAAAAACCCACAGAGGCCGTTGTGTCTCTGTGGGTACTTTTTTGATGATGCCTATGAATAATCCGATACGCTGTCTCCGCCATGAAATTGAGGACCGGGAGGCCCGGAATCTTTCCCCTTTTGCCTGCCACACCAAAAACAGCAAGGGAAGAGCCAGGGAAGAAACGGAGTGCCCCATCAGGGTTGCTTTTCAGCGCGACCGGGACAGAATCATCCACTCCAAGACATTCCGACGGCTGACCCACAAGACCCAGGTTTTTCTCGCTCCCACCGGCGACCATTACCGCACCAGGCTGACCCATGCCCTGGAGGTCGCTCAGATTGCCCGGACCATCGGGGTCGCCCTGCGCTTAAACGGCCATCTCATTGAGGCCATCGCCCTGGGCCATGACCTCGGCCATACCCCTTTCGGCCATGCCGGCGAGGCGGTTTTAAATGAGCTGCATCCCGGCGGCTTCAAGCATTACGAACAGAGCCTGCGGGTGGTTGATGTGCTGGAAAACAAAGGGAAAGGGCTGAATCTGAGCTATGAGGTGCGGGACGGCATCTTAAAGCACTCCAAGGGGCGCAGGGATATCCTGCCCGAAGATCTCACCGAACTGCCGGAAACCATGGAGGGCCAGGTGGTCAGGGTGGCCGATATCCTGGCCTATGTCAATCATGATCTTGATGATGCCATCCGGGCCGGACTCCTCGAGGAAAAGGATATGCTCGGCCATATCCGGGCCGACCTGGGGGAAACGAATTCCCAGCGGGTCAGCGCCATGGTCAATGATCTGATCATGAATACCATTGACGCCGGTGAATCGCGGCTGGCCATGAGCCCGAAAATTCTGGAGGCCACCTCGGATCTGCGCAGCTTTTTATTTGAAAATGTCTACCAGACCCCCTGCGTGCACCGCGAATTCATCAAGGCCATGAAGATTATCCGGGATTTATACCATTATTTCATGGAAGAGGATGTGAAGCTTCCCAGCGGGGATATCTGGGAGGCCTCAACCGTTTACGGCGAGGAAACCGCACGGCCGCGCAAGGTATGCGATTTTATCGCCGGCATGACGGACCGTTATGCCCTGGATCTTTACACAAATATTTTCTTTCCCAAACGCTGGAGTGTACAGTAGAGTGTCAGGGTTTAGACACTTTAAACACTTTTCTCGAATCGCAATTCGGGTATCGACGTAAAATCTGCCGAGATCAGGTTGTCCGAAAAAATTACGGGATACCCGTTTCACGGCAAGGACAAAAAACAGTCTTTGCCATGTTTTTACCATTCCATCAAGATGGCCTTCAATTAAAAAAATGAGTTCGGCCAAAACGGCCCACGGTTTAAAAAGAGTATCAGCATGACAAATAAAGCAGACCAGGTAAATACAGCAGAGTTGCTTGCCAAAGCCTACGAATTTTCCGATGTAGAACGCAGATGGTACGAGGCGTGGCAGAAACAGAAAAAATTCAGGGCCGACATGGATCCCTCCCGGCCCTCTTTTTCCATCGTCATTCCCCCGCCCAATGTCACCGGCGTGCTCCATGTCGGCCATGCCTTGAACAATACCATGCAGGATGTTCTGGTGCGTTACAAACGCATGTCGGGCTACAATACCCTCTGGGTGCCGGGGACGGATCATGCCGGTATCGCCACCCAGAATGTGGTGGAACGCCAGCTTGCCGCGGAAAACCTCACCCGGCATGACGTGGGGCGGGATAAATTCATTGAACGGGTGTGGCAATGGAAGACCCAGTCCGGCGGGCAGATCATCAATCAGCTCAAACGGCTGGGCTGCTCCTGTGACTGGGACCGGGAGCGCTTCACCATGGATGAAGGCCTGTCCAGGGCGGTGCGCGCGGTTTTTACCCGTCTCTATCATGAAGGGCTGATCTACAAGGGCGACTATATCATCAACTGGTGCCCCCGCTGCCATACGGCCCTGGCTGACCTGGAGGTGGAGCATGAAGCCACCGACGGCAAACTCTACCGCATCAGATATCCCTATGCCCAGGGTGACGGCTACATCGTGGTCGCCACCACCCGGCCGGAAACCATGCTGGGCGATACCGGGGTGGCCGTCCATCCCGAGGATGAGCGCTACACCTCCCTGCCGGAGAAATCGGTTATCCTGCCGCTGGTCAACCGTAAGATCCCGGTGGTGTTCGACGCCCAGGTGGAGCGGGAATTCGGCACCGGCGCCCTGAAGGTGACCCCGGCCCACGATCTCAATGACTTTGAAATCGCCCGGCGCCATGATCTGCCCGCAATCAAGGTGATGGATGACAACGGCCGCATGAATGTGGAGGCCGGCCCCTACGCCGGTCTGGACCGGTTCGAATGCCGGGCCAAGATCGTCGAGGATCTGCGCGACCAGGGTTTCCTGGATGGCATTGAGGATTACCAGCATGGGGTGGGCCATTGTTACCGCTGCGCCACCGTTGTTGAACCATCCCTGTCCAAGCAGTGGTTTGTCTCAGTGAAACCGCTGGCCGCCAAGGCCATTGACGCGGTAAAAAATGGCGACATCAAGATTCATCCCAAATCCTGGGAAAACACCTTTTTTGACTGGATGTACAATATCCGCGACTGGTGTATTTCCCGGCAGATCTGGTGGGGCCATCAGATTCCCGCCTGGACCTGCGAGGCCTGTGGGGAGCTGATCGTCAGTGAAAATGATCCGGAGCATTGCCCCAGCTGCCAGTCCAAACAGCTCCTGCAGGAAACCGATGTCCTGGATACCTGGTTCAGCTCCGCCCTGTGGCCCTTTTCCACCCTGGGCTGGCCCGACGATACCGAGGAACTGAAATTCTTCTATCCCACCTCGGTGCTGATCACCAGTTTTGATATCCTTTTCTTCTGGGTGTCCCGCATGATGATGATGGGCATTCACTTCATGGGCAAGGTGCCTTTTAAGGATGTGTATCTGCATGCCCTGGTACGCGACGCCCAGGGCCAGAAGATGAGCAAATCAAAGGGCAACGTCATGGACCCGCTGCTCGTCATGGACAAGTACGGCACCGATGCCCTGCGCTTCACCATGACCGCCTTTGCCGCCCAGGGCCGGGACATCCGCCTCTCGGAGGAGAGGATCGAGGGTTACCGCTATTTCATCAACAAGATCTGGAACGCCAGCCGTTTTAGCCTGATGCATATCAGCTGCTGCGATCCCTCTGTGACCCACGGCATCAGCGCCAAAGCTCTCGGCTTGGCCCATCGTTGGATCCTGAGCCGGCTCAACCGCACCATCGCCGAGGTGCATCGGGCGCTCAATGATTACCGTTTCAATGATGCCGCCTCGGCCATGTATCAGTTTGTCTGGCATGAGTTCTGCGACTGGTATCTGGAGCTGATCAAACCGGAACTTTTCAGCAAATCGGATGATACCAAACATCAGGCCCAGGCCGTCCTCTTTACCGTGCTTGAGTCGGTTATCAAGCTGCTTCACCCGGTGATCCCCTTTGTTACCGAAGAAATCTGGCATGTGCTGCCCGGTGAGCGAAACAGCATCATGACCGAGCCGTATCCCCTGGAAAACCCGGACTGGGATGATGCCGAGGCCGAGGCCACGGCCCAGCTGGTCATGGGGCTGATCGGCGGCATCCGCAATATCCGCAGCGAGATGCAGATCCATCCCTCGGCCCAGGTTGAGGCGATTGTCATCTGCCCTAATCAGGCGCGGAAAAACACCATTGCAGAACATGGCGACGAAATAAAGGGTCTGACCCGCACCGGCACCCTGACGGTGCAGAGCGAAGGGCATGGCCCCAAGGGGGCCGCTTCGTTCATCTTTGAAGATATTGAGATCGCCGTTCCTCTGACCGGGCTCATTGATGTACAGAAGGAACTGGACAAGCTGAGCAAGGAACAGGCCAAGATCGACAAACAGCTCGCCCAGAGCCAGGGCAAACTCGGCAATAAAAAATTCCTGGACAATGCGCCGGAGGATGTGGTGGCCAAGGAAAAAGAAAAGGTGGATGCGCTGTCCGCTACTTTGGCGAAAATCGCCCAGACCAGAAAACGTCTGCAGGAAATCGGCAGCTGATCCCCGTAAGCCGTTGTAAAAAAATAACATGGCCGGAGAAATGCGCCCCAACGGCATAAGGAAATCGACAATTAAAAAAGGCGGGCTCCGTGTGGAGGCCCGCCTTTTTTAATGTTTATGCGAAAATAATGCTATCTTTTCCCGGCGCCCTTATTCCGCCATGGCGTTCATGGCCCTGGCCGGATTCTTCTCAACCTTGGCCAGAATCTCGGTTACCTTGGCCTCCGGCAGCCAGTCGACCTTGCCGGTGCTGACATCATACATGGCGCCGACCACCTTGGCTTTGCCGCTCTTGACCATCTCCCGGGTGGCCGGGCTGTTCATGAACAGATCTTCAATGCCCTGCCAGATATTCTCTTCAATGCCATAAGGAACAACGTCTTTGCCGTGCTTGTCCGGATGTTCGGCAATGGCCTTTTTAACCGCCGGGATGATGTTGTCAACCAGGGGCGGAATATTTCTCTCCAGGGCATGGCCATGCCCTTCCACCTCGGCGGTGACAGCGGTAACCGCGCCGCACTGGGTGTGTCCCAACACCACCAGCACCGGCGTGTTGACATGGGCCAGGCCGTATTCGCTGGAGCCTATTTCATCCACGTCCATGACATTGCCGGCCACCCTGATGATGAAGATGTCCATGACGCCGGCGTCAAAAATACGCTCAACCGGAACCCTGGAGTCGGAACAGCTGACAACGGTGGCATAGGCATAGTTCCCCTGATCCTCTTTGCCGGCCAGGATCAGACGGTTGGTGTCGCTGTGCGGATTGATGGCTTTGTTGGCCACAAAGCGGGCATTGCCTTCCTGCATCATCTTTATGGCTGCATCAGGGCTTGGTTTGACAGCTGTGCTGCCGCTTGCATTTGCTTGAAAAGCGGTGGCTGCCAGAAGACAACATCCCAGGGCGAAAGCTTTCAACATCTTCTTCATTTGCTCATCCTCCAATTTTTTTAATCTGGAATTCAAAAGAAACAATGAATGGCTGCTCATTTAAAGAATTTTTTTTATTCGCTTTCCCATGGAATTGTCAAGGCAAAAAAATGAGAAACTGCGGCAAAGGTATGTATTTTTATGGCAAGTTTTGGTAAGTTAGCCATGTGTATGGCGGATTTCTTAAAGATTCTTGCAAACCGGATTTTAATCCGCTTATTTGCTATCCCAAGGGAGGCAAACCGGACAAATCCGGGGTTGCCTGACGTGTTGGAGGACGGCTTGAAAACTCAGCATCGCATTTTTCGCATTATGGTGTTTTGCCTCCCGGCCCTGCTCAGCCTAACCACGGCCAGCCGGGCCGGGGAATTCACCATTGATGCCGCTGCCATGGTCAAGGCCCACAATGAACAGCGTGCCGCTGTCGGCTCCCCCAAGGTTAAGTGGTCCAAGGAGCTGGAAAGCAAGGCCATCAACCGCTTAAAGCAGCTGCAGAAACTGGGCTGCGTCATGAAGCACAGCGGGCCCGGGGAAAATCTCTTCTGGGCCAGCGCCAGGGAAACCGCGAATAAGAAAAACGCCTTTGGCCAATGGATCTGGCACAGCACGGTGCAGAAGATCAGCGAAAAGGAGGTGGTTTCCATGTGGGCCAGTGAAAAGGAGTGGTATGCCGGTGATCGGGGAACCTGTCATGCCCCCCTGGGTGAAACCTGCGGCCATTACACCCAGCTGGTATGGGAAGATACCAGGGAAATCGGCTGCGGCAGATCGATCTGCAGGGACAAATCCCAGGTCTGGCTCTGTCTCTACTCCCCGTCCGGCAACATCATCGGACAAAGACCGTACTGATTTCGCTCCCAGGCTGGCAAGCCGTTGTAACAAAATAATGTTCTCATCCGGCTTGTAACGCTCCTAAATCATAATCAGGAGAAAAAATGAACAGACAAACCGTGTTAATCACCGGCGGCAATAAAGGCATCGGTCTGGCCCTTGCCGAAAAATTTCAGCGCGCGGGTTCTCAGGTCAAGGTCCTGGCCCGGGATTTCCGCAATTTTAGCCTGCAGGACTGCGGCAATGTCGAGTCCATTGTCTATGACCTGCGGGATGTGGAGGGCATTCCGCAACTCATGGCCGGTATCGGAGACGTTGATATCCTGATCAACAATGCCGGCATCATGCATGCCCTGCCCTTTGACAGCTACTCCTGGCAGAAAATGGATGAGATCATCCGCATCAATATCCAGTCTCCGGTGGCCCTGATCCGGGAGGCAGCCAGGGCCATGATCGCCAAAGGCCGCGGCAGGGTTGTCAACAATGCCTCCATTGCCGGGGAGATCGGCCACCCGGATGTATGGTACGGCATCACCAAGGCCGGGGTCATCAACATGACCAAGAGCTTTGCCAAGCTTCTCGGGCCCAAGGGAATAGTGATTAATGCGGTGGCCGCCGGGCCGGTGGAAACGGATATGCTCGCCGTCATCCCGGAACAGCGGAAAAAGGAGATCAAAAACGCGGTTTACACGGGCAGGTTTGCCTATCCCACCGAGGTGGCGGACGCCATGTACTGGCTGGCGACGGACTGTCCCGAATACATCAACGGCACCTGCATCGATATCAATAACGGGGCGTTCCCCCGTTAAGGGGCGCAAGCTGGAAGCCTGAGACCTAGTGGTGCTTTGCCTGAAAATTTATTATCAATTTACTTAATTTTATTATAAATTTGAAAAGATGGAATCTTCCTGCGCAGCCTGGCTACCCCTTCTTTGGTAAAATAAACTCATGGACAAAAAAAATTCCCCGGAAAAATTGATGAATCTGCCGTCCTGCAAGACAAAAATCGTTTGTACCATCGGCCCGGCTTCCGACTCTCCCGAGGTCATCCGGCAGATGATTCTGGCGGGCATGAATATCGCCCGGCTGAACTTCTCCCACGGCCAGTTTCAGGAACATGGCGAGGTCATCAGAAAAATCCGGACCGAGGCCGCGGCCCTGAACGCCCGCATCGCCATCCTGGCTGATATGCCCGGACCCAAGATGCGGCTGGGTGAACTGGCCGAGGAACCGCTGCAGCTCGAACAGGGGGATGGTTTCATTCTCACCGCTGATGACATCGTCGGGACCGGCAAGCGGGTTTCCACCACATTCAGCCAGTTGCCCCAGGTGGTCAAGCCGGGAGACATGCTCTATATTAATGATGGCCTGATCCAGGTCAAGGTGCTGGAGGTGCAGGGCAATGATGTGCTGTGCAATGTGGTGGTGGGCGGCGAACTGCGGTCAAGAAAGGGGCTGAATCTGCCCGGTATCGATCTCGGCATCAGCGCCTTTACCGAGCATGACCAGACCTGCATGAAGTTCGCCCTGGAAAACGGGGTGGACTGCATCAGCCAGTCCTTTGTCACCTCGGCGGCGGATATCAATGCGGTGCGCCAGGCGGCGGCGAATCTTGGTTTCCGGCCGTTCATCATCGCCAAGATCGAGCGCAAGAGCAACCGGGAAAATATCGATGAAATCCTGGAGGCGGCGGACGGCATCATGGTCGCCCGGGGTGATCTCGGCGTGGAGATTCCCATTGAGGATATCGCCGTGGCCCAAAAATATATCATCGCTAAGGCCAATGTTACCGGCAAACCGGTGATCACCGCCACCCAGATGCTGGAATCCATGACCAGCAACAAGAGGCCGACCCGGGCCGAGGCCACTGATGTGGCCAATGCCATTCTGGACGGCACGGACTGTGTCATGCTGTCGGGGGAGTCGGCCATGGGCAGGTATCCGGTGGAAGCGGTGGCCATGCTGGCTAAGATCGCCGCGGCAACCGAACCCTACCGCCCCGCCAGGCATTATCACCGCATCCTGGGCTATCTGCGGGAAAAGGAACGGAAAAACCTGGTGGATCTCATCACCCTCAGTGTGGAAAACACCCTGGAAGAGATCGATTGCGGGGCGGTCATCGTGCCCACTGCCAGCGGTTCCACGGCAAGGAACATGGCCCGCTTCCGGATGCAGGCCTGGCTTTTAGCCGTCAGCCCCAGCGATAAAACCTGCCAGGAGCTGCTCTTTTCCTATGGCGTGCTGCCGGTGCCGTATCAGGACCACCCGGAGAACTGGACCGGCTTTGCCAGGCAAATGGCCCAGACCCATGGCATCAGGGGCAGCCATATTGTCGTCACCGAAGGGCCGTCCCCGGCCCATCCCCAGGCCAACCACCGCATGGAAATCATTAATATCCGCGCCCCGGGCAAAGAGCTGAAGTGACGAAAGTAAAAGTGGATTTTTGGCATGATAGCCTCACCGGCAAGTCATTAACTCCGGCCTTGGGTAGGAGCGGGCCTTGCCCGCGATAAACGATACTTTTGTTCCGGAACACGGATAATCGCGGGCAAGGCCGCTGATGCGTCGAGAACGAGGCTGCAATCAGTCAGACCAGTAAGTCCAGTTAGACAAATAGGACCAGCAAGACCAAAAGGATGAAGGAGATGAAAAAATATCAGGTAAAACCGGGCCAGAGATACCCGCCCGGGGCCAAGGTTTCTGCCCGGGGCGTCAATTTCGCCATCTTCTCCAGGCAGGCCACGGCCATGGAACTGCTGCTCTACTGCGATCCCCACAGCACCGAACCCTTCCAGGTGATCACCCTGGACCCCCTGGAAAACCGTACCTTCTTCTTCTGGCACGTCTTTGTCGAAGGACTGCCCGCCGGCGTCTGCTATACCTGGCGGGCCGACGGGCCGCGGGACACCAGTGTCTCCGGCTGCCGTTTCAATCCGGACAAGGAACTGCTCGATCTCTGGGCGAAAACCGTCACCGATAACCTGTGGGACAGGAGCCGGACGTGCCTGCCCGGTCCGAGCAGCGGCCGCAGCATGCGCGCCGTGGTGGTCAAGGAGGACTATGACTGGCAGGGCGACACCCCCCTTTACCACAAGCCGGAAAAGACCGTCATCTATGAACTCCATGTGGGCGGCTTCACCAGCCACGGCTCAGCCAGGGTGCCTCATCCCGGCACCTACGCCGGGGTCATCGACAAGATCCCCTACCTCCAGGAACTGGGCATCACCGCGGTGGAACTGCTGCCGGTCATGGCCTTTGACGAGCAGGACCTGCCGGCAAGCGCCCGACTGCTCGGCCTGAAAAATTTCTGGGGCTACAGCACCCACAGCTACTACTGCCCCCATCCCCATTACTGCACCGATCCCCTGGCCGATAACCACGTCCGCGAGTTCCGCGACATGGTCAAGGCCCTGCACAAGGCCGACATCGCCGTGATCATGGACGTGGTTTACAACCACACGGCCGAGGGCGGGGAAGACGGCCCGCTGATCAACTTCAAGGGCCTGGCCAACAGCGGCTTCTACCACCTGGAGCCCCATGACCGCAGCCGCTACCGCGACTATACCGGCTGCGGCAACACGGTGAACTGCAATCATCCCCTGGTCGCCCGTTTTATCGTCGACAGCCTGGAATACTGGGTGCGGGACATGCACATCGACGCCTTCCGTTTTGACCTGGCCAGCGTGCTGGCCCGCGGCATGGACGGCAGGCCGGACCATTTCGCGCCGGTGATCTGGAGCATCGAGTTTTCCACCGTGCTGAACCGCACCGGGCTGATCGCCGAGGCCTGGGACGCCGGCGGCCTCTATCAGGTGGGCGGCTTCCCCGGCTTCCGCTGGGCGGAGTGGAACGGCCGCTACCGCGACCTGGTCCGCCAGTTCGTCCGGGGCGACAAAGGAATGGCGGGCGAGATGGCGACCCGCTTCTGCGGCAGCAGCGACCTGTACGAACCGTCCGGCCGCCTGCCCATCAACAGCATCAACTTCATCACCTGCCACGACGGTTTCACCCTGTGGGACCTGGTCAGCTATAACGAGAAACACAACGAGGCCAACGGCGAAGACAACCGGGACGGCTGCAGCCACAACCTGAGCTGGAACTGCGGGGCCGAGGGCGAGACAAAGGATGCGAAAATCCTCGCCCTGCGCCGGCGGCAGGCCAGAAACTTCATGGCCATCCTGCTGCTCAGCCACGGCGTGCCCATGCTGCTTGCCGGCGACGAGGTGCTGCGCAGCCAGCAGGGCAACAACAACTGTTACTGTCAGGACAATGAACTGGGCTGGTTTGACTGGAGCCTGGTTGCGAAAAACCGGGAGATGTTCCGCTTTGTCAAAGAGATGATCGCCTTCCGCAAACGCCATCCCTGCCTGATGCGCCGCCGCTTTGTCAGCGGCAGCAAAGCCAAAAACGACCGTCTGCCGGACATCACCTGGCACGGCAGAAAACTCAACCAGCCGCAATGGAACGACCCCAGGGCAACCGTGCTGGCCCTGACCCTGGGCGGCACCGGCAAAGAGGAAGACCTGCACGTCATCTTCAACATGTCGGCCAGGACCATGGGCTTTGCCCTGCCGGAAATCCCCACCCGGAAATGGCACCTGGCCATTGATACCGGGGCCGCCAGCCCCGATGACATCCGGCTACCCGAAAACCAGCAACCGGTGGAAAAAAAATGCGTGGTGACCAGGCCAAGGAGCGTGGTGGTGCTGGAAAGCAGGCCGTGATATTTGCACAGGGCACAGAATTGCAGCGTTATTGAGGCACCGTAATACCCCTCACTGTTATGCCCCTCAAAAATAACATTGATGTATCAATATAACTCCGTCATGGGAATTCAGGAGACAGAATTCAGAATGGTTGATTTTATTGTGTTTTATTCTGGCTCCTAATTTCTGGCTGCTGAATTCTCTGGAAACAAGCTGCCGGGGCCATGAAGATATCAATTTAATTTCAACATGTTACCACAACTCAGAAAGTTGAATTTAAAAATAAGAAGATAAAGGCATGTTGTTGTTTTTACGATGAAAAAAAATAATCTTTTGCCAAATGGCCTGGATCGTTTTTCTTTACACCGGGGTGATAAAAGCTGGGTCAATGACAAATTCCATGATGAGAATTCTCGTATCATTCCAGTGCATCATTCGCAGGTTTTGTGTGATGACACCATACGACCCAAAGCCGTTTACCTTACCCGCAAGAATCTCGCTCAGACTAAGGATCTATTCGATTCTATGATCTTTCTTGGCGTTTATGAAGAGACGCCTTATTTTGCCGTGGACATAAACTCAGATGAATTGGCTGAAAATTTATGTCATCAGGTAAACGCTGCCTTTCAAGATCTGAAATCCCTTATTACCCTGCTTGGCGGCCAGGATATTGAGCTGTTGGCATTGGCTCGGTTTATGAGCTATTGGCACTCAAGGAACCAGTACTGCGGGAAATGCGGTGATAAAACGAGGATCTCTGAGGCAGGTCATGTGCGCATCTGCCGGAATGAAAGATGCAATGAGCATTATTTCCCCAGTATGGATCCAGCTGTTATTGTTCTTGTTTCAGCAAAAGAGCGATGCTTGCTCGGACGTAAAAAAATATGGCCTGAAGGGATGTATTCGACAATCGCCGGGTTTGTCGAACCGGGCGAAACGGTTGAGGATGCGGTGGTCCGCGAGGTTCAAGAAGAAACCGGTGTACATGTTGAGAACGTTGCATACCAGCATTCACAACCCTGGCTTTTTCCAAGTTCTTTGATGCTGGGGTTCACCGCCATGGCAAAAAATGAAGAAATTACCATCGATAAGAATGAACTTGTAGATGCCCGCTGGTTTACCAGAAACGAAATCAAAGCTGATCCGCGGCTTCTGCCATACAAGGTATCAATCGCTTATAAACTGATAACGGAATGGCTGAGTAAAGGCGATTAGGATAAAGATGCAGCGGATGGCTGGGGCAGGTTTTATGTTCTTGGCAAAACAGACCCGGAATGACGACGGGGTAAGGGTACCCGGGTCGGCCAAATGACTCATTTGTGAAAATTCTTATTGACACGCTTCCCCTGCTCTGGCTTGACATTTCCCCATCCATGGATCTATAAATTCAAGAGGAACGCCTGACCAGCAATAGTTTTTTTGTTTGCGTTGCTTGATCAGCTCCTCTGGAAATGACCTATTCATCACATTCATCAAAAAAGGAGAGGCCTATGCGTACCCCCGCATCAGCCGCCCAGGACCATAAACCCGCCCACATGCAGGGATTGCTGCGTCATTTCGCCGATCTGCGCGACGCCACTCATGGCAATGCCGTGTCCCGGCAGGACAAGGAAGAACTTTTCGCCGTTGCGGTCGAGTTTCTGGATCGCTATGCCCGTCAGGCTCTGGCGGAGATGAACGCCGCCCTGTTGCTGGGCCAAGGAGTCATCACCGCAACGGGCCTGACCCGCTATCCTGACGGAGATCTAGCCGCCACATGGTCCCTTGGCTGGCATGAGCAGGAGCAGCGGCGCATTGCGCCGGTGACCCTGCAGGCCTTTTTCGGCCAGGCTTTCCTGCATCCTCACCTGCGCGGCGCGACGGTGGGCAACTGGCCCCTGAATGTCTTCTCTGATGCCGATGCGGCCCTGGAATTGCCGACATTGCGGGCGATTGCCAGCGCCGACCTGCATAACCTGGTTTTCCAGAGCGATTACCGTATTATTCCGGCCATTGTCAACCGCTGATGGTTCCGCATAAGGCAATCACAGATCAGCAAGGAGAATCACATCATGAAAGTCATGGCATTGAACGGCAGCCCCAGAAAAAAGTGGAATACGGCCATGCTGCTTCAAAAAGCGCTGGAGGGCGCCGCCGCCCAGGGGGCGGAAACCCGCCTGGTTCATCTGTATGACCTTGATTATAAAGGGTGCATCAGCTGCTTTGCCTGCAAAACAAGAGGCGGCAAAAGCTACGGGACCTGCGCGGTCCAGGACGATCTGACCCCCCTTTTTGCCGAAATCAGGGAGGCCGACGCCATTATCCTGGGTTCCCCCATTTATTTCGGTGATGTTTCCGGTGAAATGCGCTCGTTTCTGGAGCGCCTGCTCTTTCCCTACCTGGTCTATTCCTCCCCTCCCCAAACCCTTTACCCGAGAAAGATCCGTACCGCCTGGATTTACACCATGAATGTTCCCGAAGAAATGGCCAAGCAGTTGGCTTATGACCGATTCTTCAACAGCAATGCCCAGTTCATGGAAAGGATTTTCGGCCACTGCCAGTCGCTCATGTGCTATGATACCTGTCAATTCGCGGACTATGCCAAGGTGGTTGCCGACCGGTTTGACCCGGAAAAGAAGCAGCAGCGCCGCCGGGAGGTCTTTCCGCAGGACTGCCGGAAAGCCTTTGAGCTAGGCGCCGCCCTGGCCGTAAATCCTTAATAGGCTTGGGTTCCAGGGCGAAAATGCCAACGGCTTCTTGGTCGATTTTTGCGGGCTGTCTGCCGGCGCAGGGTTGTGACAACCCTGTCCTCTCCTGTTCCCCCCTCCCCTGCCGCTTTCCTGATCAGCCTTACTAATCCCGGCGTCTTATTCTTGTCCGGATGGACAAGTTGTCCGACAATGGCGGACAAGGCCGGAAAAAGCCTTCTCCCCGGAGGATGAATATCGCAGGCATTGCCCGTTTATTTCAGGAAATCAGCTCTCTTTTTGCCTTTCTTTATGGCCTTTATCTTGCACCTTTGCCGCTTGGATCCACAAAAACGTTAGGGGAGAGGTAATCCTGAACGGTAAAGGAAATCGCGGGAAAAGCCCGGCGGCCGTTCTGACGGGTGGACGGTGATCCCTTGGTAAACACCGCTCCCATCCAACATTTTTATAGAGGGAGGATGTCATGAAAAAATGCCTGTTGTCAGCAACACTTCTTTTGACCCCTTTTATCCTGATGAGCGGCACAGCCAACGCCAGAGATTCGGTATCTGAGCCGGAATGCCGATATTCACTCATCGCCTGGAATGATCTCGGCATGCACTGCATCGACCACGACTATTCGGTATTCGCCATTCTGCCGCCGTATAACAATCTCCATGCCCAGCTGATTAACCGGCGGACCGGGAAACTGGTGAGCGCGGGGGTTACCATCACCTACGAGGCCGTCCTGGATACCCGGGGCTCCATCAATACCACCAGCATGGGGAAAACCAACTTCTGGGACTGGGTTGAACCCCTGTTCGGCGTCAGCCCGGCTGACGATATGGGCCTGGCGGGCAACCCGGTGCAGAGCCTGACTCCGGCTCCCATGACCTATGATCCGGCCGGGTTCTGGACGGCAACAGGCATTCCGACCGTGCCCTATGACGATGCGGGCACCGCCAACTACTACCCCATGGTCAAGGTCGTGGCAAAGGATCTTAAAGGCAGGGTTCTGGCCACCACCAGGACTGTCCTGCCCATCAGCGACGAACTGGCCTGCAGCAATTGTCATTCCTCCGGCACCGGTGACCCCATGGCCCAGCCTGCCCCGGACTGGGTCTATGACGCCGATCCCCAGAAGGACTGGAAGAGAAACATCCTGCTGCTGCATGACAACAGGAACGCGGACAACCCTGTCTACGCAGACGCCTTGACGGTCAGCGGTTATTTATCGTCCGGTCTGCTGGCGACCTCTGACGCCGGCACCCCGATTCTCTGTGCAGGGTGTCATGCCTCCAATGCCTTGGGAACCACAGGGGTGGCGGGGGTGAAGCAATTGACCACCGCCATGCATGCCTGGCATGCGGTGAACGCCATGGACGACGGCACCGGCATGCCTTTGGGCATGACCATGGACAGGACCGGCTGTTACTGCTGCCATCCCGGTTCCTCGACCCAGTGCCTGCGGGATTTCATGGGAACAACGAAAAACCCGGACGGCTCAGCCAAGATCGAGTGCCAGAGCTGTCATGGTCCCATGTCAACGGTGGGATCGCCGGAAAGGGTCGGTTGGATCGACCTGCCGAAGTGCCAGTACTGCCATTACCTTTCCACGGATGGAAGCTACGTCCAGGATACCTCGGCCCTGGATGAAACCGGCAATTTCCGGCAGACCACCAGCATATTCTCCACCGGCGACACGCTCTACAAGGTTGGCGCAACCCACGGCAACATGCAGTGCGAGGCATGTCATGGTTCAACCCACGCCGTATATCCCACCACGGAGGCCAATGACAATGTGCAGAGTATCCAGCTGCAGGGATACCCGGGCACGGTGGCGGAATGTTCCGTCTGCCATCTGCGGGAACTGCCGGTCTCGGACAATGGCGGCCCCCACGGCATGCATACAATCGGACAGCTCTATGTCCGTACCCATGCCCGGGCCGCCAAGGCTGATCCTGAGCAGTGTACAGTCTGCCACGGCGAGGATTATAAGGGTACCAGGCTTTCCATGACGTTTACCGAAAGAAGCTTCCGGATTAGTCAAGGCAAGAAAAAGATTGAATATGACCAGGGAGAGATGGTTGGCTGTTATGATTGTCACAACATGGACAACGGGAAGTTCAAGTAAGATAGAGCGCCGCCCGGGGGCGTCCCTGAAGTTCCGGGACGTTCCCCGACAAGGGGGTTTGGCCACCGCAGCCGTGCTTGAGCCATCCCCCCTGTCCCTCCTCCCCTCTCCGCCCTGTCCTCCCGCTTCGGACACGTCCTTTCCCGCCGGACAGCAACAGGGGGGATTTCTTCTCACCAGACACCTCTATCCCAGGCCCAACAGGTAAAACCGCCAGGTGGGCATAACTGCCTAAACAGCCTTTGACTTTCTCCCCTTTTTAGTATATTTTCACCTCCATTTGCGTAGAACTACCCAATTACTGATGTTGCCTGCGCGGCAATGATAGCGGTTGCCGATCAGCCTCACCGCGGAGTGCGTTGCCCTGCGCCCTCCATCGAATATTTTAACGATCTGTTTTTTACCGGGAGGTACCTTTCATGTCCAATGGACAAACATCTCAGGGGAATCCGGCTGTTGTCGGTCTGGCGGGATTTGCGCTCACCACCATGCTTCTGCAGGTGCACAATATAGGCTTGTGTGATATCGGCCCCGTTGTGGCGCTTGCCTTTGTCTTCGGCGGATTGGCCCAGATGCTGGCCGGTTTCCAGGAATTCAAATGCGGCAACAACTTCGGCTACAGCGCTTTTGTATCCTATGGAGCTTTCTGGATTGCCCTCGGCATCATTTTCATGCTCAACCACTTTAACATTTATCATTCCAGCACAACCGATGTGGGCTGGTTCCTGGTGGTCTGGACCATCTACACCTTTATCATGTGGATTCCCGCCATGAAAATTCATGGGGCCATGGCCGTCACCTTTACGCTGCTGCTGATCGGCTTCATTCTCCTTGACCTGGCGCATTTCGGTTTCCCTGAAATGACCAAGGTGGCGGGATATGAACTTATGCTGTGCGCCGCTTCAGCGTGGTATATGATGGCTCATGCCATTTATGCCCAGGTTTTTGGCAGGGATGTTCTGCCGGTTGGGAAACCCTGGATCCGCTAAACCACATTACGCTGGCCCCTGCAGGAACAGAAATAAACAAGGAGAGGTACAATGCCAAGATTTCTCATCGCTTTAGCCATAGCAGCTTCCGTTCTTTTTTTCTCGCCGGCATTTGCCGAGGAGAGAGCAACAACGGAAGAATGTGTGCAAAAAACCCAAGAAGCCGCCGCCATGATAAATGCCAAAGGATTGGAAGAGGCCATGAAACTGATTGGCGATCCCCAAGGCCCTTTTGTCTGGAAGGATTCCTACGTATTTCTGATGGATCTGAAGGGAAAAATGCTGGCCCATCCCATGCAGCCTGAACTTACCCAGTATGAGCATGTACTTCTGCAAACCGATGCCGCGGACAAAGCGATATTCGTCCATTTTGTCAACATTGCCAAGGATCCGGGACAGGGTTGGGTGGATTATATGTGGCCCAAGCCAGGGAAGAAATCGCCCTCGAAAAAGGTTACCTATATTTATCGAGTGCCGACCAAAAACCTGCTGGTCGGTGCAGGGGTATATGTAGGCGGCATGATGTATTGATCTCAACTTTCTGACTTGATCTATTTTGCCGGAATAACGATATTTTTGTGACATAGTTGCTCAGATCTCCGTCATGGGAATTCAGGAGACAGGAGACAGAGTTCAGAATGGTTGATTTTATTACGTTTTATTCTGGCTCCTGATTTCTGGCTTCTGAATTCTCTGGAAACAAGCTGCGAGCCTTTCCCCCTCTACCCTTCCCCAAACATTATCTCTCCTGTTTTTCCTGGCAATGCTGCTTTGCCGATGCCACGGGCAGGCCCGGGTGATCGCATTCCGCTAAGCCTGTTAGAACCGGATTTTTCCCGCTATATTGTGTTTGTGTCCCACGGGGGTTCGGTGTTAAGATCCGGCAATTCTTCAGAGGGGCGGCGCCACCGTTCCTCTCTGTCAGATAACCTGAATTTTGAGGGACAATAAGCCGACTCATGAGTGAACAACAAGCCAATAATCCACTGCACGGCGTGACCCTGGAGCAGATCGTCAACAGTCTGGTTGATCATTATGGCTGGGACGAGTTGGGCAAACGCATCGATATCCGCTGTTTCACCAGCAATCCCTCGGTGCAGTCCAGCCTCAAGTTCCTGCGCAAGACGCCTTGGGCAAGAAAGAAAGTCGAGAATTTATTTATGGCCAGACAAAAGAGTGAGCGAAAAAAAAGCCGCACGGAGCAATCATGAAAATTCCAAGACTTACGGTGATAACCCTGGGCGTAGCCGATCTCAGCAAAGCGACGAAGTTTTATGCAGACGTCCTCGGCACGCCACCCAACACCTCCTATGAGGGGGTCACCTTCATTGAGCTGCCCGGCACCTGGCTTTCCCTTTATCCGCTTGAGAACCTGGCAAAGGACATCTCTGCCGAGTTAATCGGCACCCGCAAAGGATTTGCCGGCATCACCCTTGCCCACAACGCCCGTAGCCGGGAAGAGGTCATTGCCATAATCAACCGCGCCCAGGCTGCCGGCGCACGGATCATGAAAGAACCGCAGGAAACATTCTGGGGCGGGTTCAGCGGGTACTTCGCCGATCCGGACGGCTATTACTGGGAAGTGGTTTGGGGGCCGATGTTTGAGTTTGCAGAAAATGGGGAGTTGAGATTTAAGGCCAACCCATAGCCACGCCAATGCTGCCGAAGTTGAAACCGGAAACGGGTTTATTTTCTTGAGACAGGTCATGGTTCCCGCCCGCTCGCCATCGCCAAACAGCTGTGATTTCGCGGTGGCAACACCATGGAGCAATGCGAGATCCCGTAAGGATCATTGAGGCATGAATTGACGATGCCCATCAGAATCGGAGTACAGGGAGGGGCCGGAAGTTTTAATGACGAGGCGGTCAAATTTTACGCGGCAACTCGTCATGCCGGCTCCTGGGAGGTTGTGTATCTCTACACGACTGAGGCGGTTCTGACGGCGCTGGCCGCAAAGCAAATCGACTACGGGCAGTTCGCCCTCTATAACAGCCGCGGGGGTGTGGTCGAGGAAACCATGCAGGCCATGGGACCCCACCGTTTTCAGGTGGTGGACTGGTACGCCATCCCGGTCAGCCATCATCTTCTCTGCCGGCAGGAGGCCGATATCAGCGGCATCGAAATCATCATGACCCATCCCCAGGTGCTCAGCCAGTGCCGGGCGACTTTACGGGCAAGGTTCCCGCATCTGCGCCTGACCACCGGGAAAGGGGCGATGATCGATCCCACTCGGGTCGCCGCTGCCCTGATCAGCGGAGAACTGCCGCCGTCAATTGCCACCCTGGGCTGTCAAGCGATAGCCCCCTTGTGCGGCTTGAAAATCATTGCCGGCGATCTGCAGGATGACCCACACAACGAGACCACCTTTTTACTTGTTGCCGGTCTGTAGCTTCCATACCGTCCGCATACCATGATAAGATACCCATCTCGCCGGAGCGTCGCCGGCTCAGGGCAGAGATTGTTTGCCCAGCCGGCGTCCATCACCATTGGCCAAGCCCTCTTGGCATCCTCCGTATCGCGGCTGTGGTCATATTGCCGCAGTAAAACAAATGTGATGACAATAAGTTGCCGGCCTTGCTATGGTGCGGAATAAGGCAGCCGGCCCTGGTCCGGAATAAAAGGCAGGGCGAAACTTCCATCTACTCAGGAAGGAGATGCGCATGGGCAATCACCATTGTTTTCTCAAACGTCGCTGGCAGATGATTGTTTTCTGGATCAGCACCATGCTGATCCCCCAGGCCAGCCCGGCCGGCACGGCTGATGCCAGCGTGATGAGTCTGGACGAGATCGCAAAGTCCGGCCAGAGCTGTGAAGAGTGCCATGAAAAGACCACACCCCGTATCTTCCGGGAGCATATGGAGGGTGAGCACGGCAAAATCGGGGTCAGCTGCGCCGACTGCCACGGCAATGATCACCGGTCCATGCAGACGGCCACGGCCCGGTTCGCCTGTGAACAGTGCCATCCGGATGAGACCATGCAGTTTCTGGCCAGCGGCCACAGCCGCACCTGGGAGAACATGGCGAACAGAGTTCTCTACAGCAGTCAGCCGGAGGTGATCAGGCGAAACAGCTGCGAGGCCTGCCATGCCATCGGCTATGGTGATGATGACGGCCGTTGTGACTTCTGCCACCGCAGACACAGCTTCGCCAAGAAAGAGGCCGCTGACCCGCAAACCTGCGCGGTCTGCCATCTGGGGCCGGATCATCCCCGGATGGAGGCCTGCCGGCAGTCCCCACCCCACTTCTCCCCTGCCCCCTGCGCCGGCTGCCATATGCCGGCTGGCAGCCATAATGCCGGGGAAAACCTCGGACCGCTGCGCGCAGGCTTCATTGAATCCACCTGTTCAAAATGCCATGACGCGGCCTTCCTCAGCCAGTGGCTGCAGACCTCCGCCATTGTCCAGGAGCAGGGCCGGCAGTACCTGGCCAGCGGCCGGCAGCTCCTCAGCATGCTGCGCGACAAAGGCCGCCTCTATCCCGATCCCCGTGCCGGCATGCCGGTTGCGGAGACGGACCAGGAACCGCAGCCTGGTGCGCATCCGTTTTACGGGGACACCTCCCGGACGGAAAAGCTTTACTTCGACCTGCAGAAATATCTGCAGGAGCATGACGTCCAGGGCGCTTATCACCAGGATTTCCAGCTGGCGGCCTCTGAGGTTTTGCTTGCGATGCAGCAGCAACTGGAGGAGCTCCAGGCCGAAGCCCTGCTGCTGCAGGAGCTCAGCGCGGAAAAGGTGCAGCTGACGCCGCTTAAGAGTTTTGTCCCGGCACCTGATACCGGCGATATCTACCGGCTCACCTATGAATCATCCATTCACGGGGTACTGGCCAATGACCGCCAAAAACCTTCCTGTGAAACCTGTCACGGCTCCGGCGATTATAGTAAACCCGAGGCAAAGGACTGGGCGCCGGTCTGCGGCGCCTGCCATCCGGCTGCCCTGGTTGAGCAGTTTATCGGTGATCTGGCGGCGATAAAAGACCAGGCCGGGGAATTGCGGCGTACGGCAGATGAGGCAGTGGCAAAATTGATCAGTAAACAGGTGGCTGCCAGAGACGAGTCCGGCAATCTGACCCTGCTGGATGATTATAAACAGAACCAGGGGGTGGCGGAGGTTCTGCTGGCCCGGCTGGTTTATTATCTGCATGATCTTGACCGCAGCCGCAAAACCATGACACTTGGCGTGGCCCATGGCAATCCGGATTATACCCTCTGGTACGCCAACGGCGCGGCCAGGGGTGATCTGATTGAAATCAGGGACGCGGCCGCCAAACTGTTGAGAATGAAGAAGGTTTTCGTGGAGGTTTCCGGCTTGCCCATCGGCCCGCTGCCCCAGGAAAATTGATGAACCCGTGAAAACTGAAAATTCACCACGGAGAACAGAGCCCACAGCACGAACTTGCTGGAATGAAAAATATTTCTCTGTGATCTCTATGGGGCTCTGTGGTGAAAAAAGACTTTGGGTTCCACCCTAAACCCGGGGCGGAAAAAGCAGGATCTTGTCCTTTTTCAATCTGTTGGCCTGCAGGGCCAGCAGCTGCCTGCGGATTTTCTGCCGGCAGGCGGGACAGAGAACAAAAGAGATCTCCTCATAGACCTGGGCCGACAACTCCTCGGGCGAACGGCCGGTCATGTTGGCACAGGCCTCCCGGATGAGTCCATCGCCATTTTCTTCCTCATCCGGGATATAATTGTCAAAACCGGAGACGATCTCCGTGCGGCAGTTGTAAAACAGGCCGCCTGGCTGGATTTGACAGCCGCAGTTGTTGCAGATATGCTTCTTCATTTTTATTCCGTCAGAAATTAAAAAACGGCATCCCCTGCCGCCCCTGGGATTTATTCGGCCAGCACCCTGATGGTTGCGGTCAAACCGTTTACCAGCCGGGCCATGCGCTCATAGTCAAGTTTTTTCGCCGTATCTCCAGGGGTGTGATACTCTTCGGAACGGAAAAAAGCGGTATCGGTCACCATCAGGGCGGGATAGCCCTCCTTCCAGAAAGACCAGTGATCCGACCAGCCGATGCCGGTAATGAAACCCGGGGCGGCAATCCCTTCCGAGGGTAAAAGGGTATGATTGCGGAACACCTCGATCAGGCGGCGCACGAGCCGGCGCGACTGGTAGTTGCCGACAAAGGCGATAAAATCAGCGGTATTCGGGTAGAAAAGGGAAAAAGGAAAAGGGTAGCGCTGGCTGCCGGCATCAAACTTATAACAGCCGATGGTCTCCAGGGAAAGCATGGCCACGATCTTTTCTCCCTTATTGTGGGCTCGATGGGCATAATGGCGGCTGCCCATGTCCCATGAGTAGTAAAACGGCGCCTCCTCGTTGGCAAAAAAAACCAGGCGGATGGTGCGCTGCGGCCGGGCATCGCTGAGTTGCCTGGCCATTTCCAGCAGGGCCGCCACGCCGGAACCATTGTCGTTTGCTCCGGGACTGCCCTCAACGCTGTCGTAATGGGCGCCGATAACGATGATGTCCTCGACCCGCCAGCTGCCGGGGATCTCCACCTCCAGGTTGACCGTGGGCACGCCATAGGAGTCAAATTTCTGCGGGTGCACGGTATAGCCCAGCTCATGCAGCACCTTTGCCAGGTAATCCACCGTGCTGCCCATGGAGCCGGGACGCCAAATGTTGCGGGGGCCGATGTCCCGGGCCAGGACCATGGTATGCTTTTCCAGCAGCCGGGCGGAAAACCGCTCATCGGCGGTCAACGGCGGCAGTTGGCCGGAGTACGTGGAGCCGGGCATCCAGGTGACCGCCAGCAGCCCTGCCCAGAGAGCAAGCCCCAGCAGGAAAAGCAGGGTAACGGCCACCAGCCATTGCGGTATTCCCCAGGCAGGCAATGCAAGTTTCACAGGACCCATTTCCACTGTTGTTCAGGCATTACCTGCCTGGCGGGTTGGACCGTTGGGGCCGCTGGCATACATGGTCAGTTCCCACCGGTCACGGGTAACGTCGTGACGGATGATGTAGAGTGCTCCGTCGCTGCCCCGCACTTTGAAATAGCGGTGATCCGGGGCCAGCCAGCGGTCGAGGACCTCGGCCACCTCGATCTGCCGGTTATGCAGGAAAAAACAGCGAGGCGTCTCTTCCCCGCGATAACCGGCATGGCAGTGAACCGTGATGGCAAAGGGGTTCACTTGACGGCAATCAGTCGATTTTGACGGTGCTGGCCTGCGGGCCCTGCTCACCTTCCTCTTCATGAAAAGTGACCATGGTCCCGACGGCCAGGGAATCAAAATCGGCATTCAACACACTGTTGCGATGGAAATAGATCTCCCGGTTGTCCACGGTGGTGATGAGCCCGTAATCCTCCAGGGGGAAGAGCCGGGTGATCCGTCCCCGGGGTATCTCCTCATGGGCCTTGACCAGTCCCTGCCGGCGCCGGTTGTACTGCTCAAGCTGTCTGGTTGCGGCATTGACGGCATCCCGCAGAGCCACATAGACATCCTCATGGGAGCGGTCCTGGGCCGGAGGTTCACGGTTCACCGCCACCTTCCCTTCCGGGCAGGTGATGTCGATATTGACCTTGAAAAGCCCGCCCTTTCTGCTGTGCTGGGGCGGGGCCTCAACCACCACCCGGCAGCTGATGATCTGCTCATAGGCCTTTGTCAGTTTATCAATCCGTTTACGGATTTCCGCCTCCAGTGCCTCCGAGGAATCCATATTACGGAAGGTGATCTGTAATGGCACTTGCATTGCTGTCTCCTTGTCATTTTATTCAGGTTCAACCGAATCATCAGCTGTCCGGGGCATACCGCTGCCGCCGGTAAGCGGCACAAAGGCCACGGACAGGACATCCCGGCTGGAAATTTTACCTCTTTTGTCTTTTTCCAGCACCATCAATTCCTGGGTCATTGCCGGCAGGCCTATCGGGATGACCAGCCTGCCCCCTGGTTTAAGCTGTTCCTTCAGGGCCGGGGGCACATGAGCGGCCGCCGCAGTGACGATAATCCCGTCAAACGGGGCATGTTCCTGCCAGCCGGCATAGCCATCGCCCCGGCGTACCGCGACATTGGAAAAATCAAGTTTTCTGAGCCGTTCGGCGGCAACCCCGGCCAGAGCCGGGACAATCTCGATCGAGTAAACCTGTTTAACCAGCAGGGCGAGTATCGCCGCCTGGTAGCCGCAACCGGTGCCCACCTCCAGGATCACATCATCTTTGCCGGGGTCCAGCAGCTCGGTCATCAGGGCAACAATGAAGGGCTGGGAGATTGTCTGGCCATGGCCGATGGGCAGCGGCATGTTGTTATAGGCCATGGCTTTGTAAAAATTCGGCACGAACTGCTCACGCGGAACCCGTTCCATGGCTTCCAGCACCTGGGGCCGTATCGCCGTTACCCCGGTAATTCCGCCGGTATAGCGGCACTCTGCCGCAATGGTCCGCAGCATGTCTTCCGCATCCTGTCTGCTCATCATGCAGCCTCATCTTTTTGTCAGTAGTTTATATCGATAATCATGCGGGAAGCAAACAATTATAAAACAATAAAAAAAAGCAAAAGCCGAGCCGCGGCCCGCGGTTTCCCCTTATTTTTTGTCTGATATTGTTTGTAGTTGTTGAATTTCTCTCTCTAAAATGATTAGTTAAGGGAAATGACGATTATCTTAAGATGAAGAGGCTCGCTGGTGATGAATAAAATGTATCTCAATCCCCTTTTCTGCGCCATCCTCTTCCTTTTCCTCTTCCTGTTCTTATCCCCTGTCCGCTCACAAACCGCTGCGCCGGAAAAAATCGACGTCGGTGTCCTCAGGTGTTGCCCGCCCCAATACATTACCGACGAAAACGGCAAGCCCGCCGGGTTTGCCATTGATCTGATGGATTCCGTGGGGAATGCCGCCGGGCTGCAGCCCAATTATAAAGTTTACGACAACTGGCCCCAACTCATTGCAGCGGCCCGCGCCGGTGAGATAAAGGTTGTCCCCAATGTGGACATTCCCGCCGGGGAAGGACAGGAAGTTTTTGACTTCAGCTCTCCCTATGAAAAATTCGCCATCCGTATTTTTATCAGTGCGAAAACCCCGGATATCGATGCGCTTGATGATTTGCTTGAAAGAAAGGCAGGGGTGGTCAGTACGAGCAAGGCCCGCTATTTCATGGAAAAGAGAGGCGGCGTCAATCTGGTCATCTATTCGACCATCCAGGAGGCACTGGTGGCCCTGCTCAGCGGCCAGACGGACGCCTTTATCAGTCCGGAGGCCCCGGTGGCGCAGCTGCTGCGCAACTCCAATATCGAAGATCATATCAAAGCGGTCGGCCCCCCGGTGCTTGAGATAAGCCGCGGCTTGGGCGTCATCAAGGGGCACCGGGAACTGCTGCTGAAACTCGATGCGGCCCTGGCTGACTTTGTCAATAAACCGCTTTACGGTTTCATTTACACCAAGTGGTACGGCAAGCCGAAACCTTTCTGGAATGCCCAGCGCGTCATGCTGGGCATGACAATTCTGTTTATTGCCGCTGTTTTCCTGCTGCTGCTCTGCCGGTACATGTTTATCAGAAGGTTGAATAACCTGCTGCAGAAGGCCTCTGCTGAATGCGCCCGGGTCCACGGGGAACTGGAAAAAACCCACACCGAACTTGAGGAGAGGGTTACCCAGCGAACCCTTGAGCTGGAAAAAATCCGCAACAGCATGGAAAAATCCCAGCAGGTTGCCAAATTCGGCAACTGGGACTGGGACATCATCGCGGGCACCATCTGGTGGTCGGACGGCATTTATCACATCCTGGCCTTTAAACCTCATGAATTTCAGCCCACCTATGAGGAGTTTCTGCAGAAGGTTCACCCCGATGATCTGGACTTTGTCAAGGAATCGGTGAAGAACGCCCTGGCCGGCAAGGACTCTTACAGCCTGGAACACCGTATTGTGCTTGAAGACGGCAGTGTGCGTACCATCCATGAGGAGGCGGAAATCGTCCGTGACGGGGCGGGCAAACCTCTGCGCATGGTCGGCATCATGCAGGATATCACCGAAAAAAAGA
Organism: Desulfobulbaceae bacterium; assembly: GCA_023230525.1. GTDB lineage: Bacteria > Desulfobacterota > Desulfobulbia > Desulfobulbales > SURF-16 > SURF-16. The sequence goes on along the minus strand of JALNXE010000022.1, from coordinate 22,278 downwards.
GCACGGAGGCGACCCTGAAGCTCAATGAGGAGCGCCTTAAGACCCTCTTTCAATTAAGCCAGATGGATGACGCCTCAAAACATACCCTGGCCACCTATGCCCTGGAATCCGCGGTGAAAATGACCGGCAGCAAAGGGGGATACCTGCATTTTTATGATGAAGAGAGCCAAACCGTCATCATCCATCTCTGGAGCAGTGATGTTCTGAAAATATGCAAGACCAAGGGACAGCATCAGTACCAGGTGGAAACTGCCGGCGTCTGGGCGGACTGCATCCGCCAGCGGCGGGCGGTGATCCATAATAACGAATGCAATACCCCCTCCCAGGAGGGGTACCCTGCCGGCCATTTCCCGCTCGGCCGGCATATGGTCGTACCCATCATCGTGGACAACAGAATCGTGGTCATCGCCGGGGTCGGCAACAAGGAAACCCCCTATGATGAATCGGACATGCAGCAGCTGACCCTGCTGATGAATGAGGCTTGGGGCATTATCCATAAAAAGGAAATCAAGGCCGAGAAAAGGGAACTGGCCAATCTGCTGCGCCAGTCCCAGAAGATGGAGGCCATCGGCACCCTGGCCGGCGGCATCGCCCACGACTTCAATAATATTCTCACCCCCATCCTCGGTTATGCCGACATGGTGCGGGATGAGCTCCCTCTGCATACCCCCCAGGCAGAAAATCTTACCCATGTCATCCGCGCCGCAAAACGGGCCAAGGAGCTGGTCCAGCAGATCCTGGCCTTCAGCCGGCAGACGGAGGAGGACCGCAAGCCGGTGCAGATCCAGCTGGTGGTCAAAGAGGCCCTGAAGTTATTGCGGGCCTCCATTCCCTCCACCATCCAGATCAAAAAGCATCTCGATCCCAATTGCGGGCTGGTGCTGGCCGATGCCTCCCAGATTCATCAGATTGTCATGAATCTCTGCACCAACGCCTACCATGCCATGCTGAAAACCGACGGGATTTTGACGGTCAGCCTCGGTAATATCATCATCCCGGCAAACGATCCCCTGGTGCTGGACATGCAGCTTTCGCCGGGGAATTATGTCAAACTTGAGGTCAGCGATACCGGCATGGGCATGGACCAGACCACCATTGACAAAATATTTGACCCCTATTTCACCACCAAGAAAAAGGGGGAAGGAACAGGCCTCGGGCTGTCGGTGGTGCACGGCATTGTCAAGAGCATGGCCGGACGCATCACCACCCGCAGCGAGGTGGGCAAAGGGACAACCTTCAACATTTATCTGCCCAGGGTGACCCATGCGGTCATTTATGATAAAAAAGTGCTGAAACCCATTCCTCGCGGCAGCGAAAAAATCATGGCGGTGGACGATGAGGAGACCATCGCCCTGATGGAAAAACAGATGCTGGAAAGTCTGGGCTACACGGTTACCGTCATGCAGAACAGTATGGACGCCCTGCGCGAGTTCTCGGATCATCCGGAAAAATATGACCTGGTCATCACCGATATGGCCATGCCCATCATGAACGGGGATGAACTGGCCCTGCGGATCATGGCCCTGCGGCCGGAACTGCCGATTATCCTCTGCACGGGCTTCAGTGAAATCATCGATGAACCGCGGGCAAAGGCCATTGGTATCCGGGAATTTGTCATGAAGCCGATCATCAAAAGGAATCTGGCCGAGATCGTCAGAAGGGCGCTTGATTATGGGCAGAACAGGCCGGAGTCCTGAGCAAGGATTGCTGCCTGCGCCCCTGCTCTCTCACCATGATATCGTCAGGCCCCACCCTGCACCGTGTCGCTTATTCCACGTTGAGCTCCTCTGAAGATCACCGCAATCTCTTTCTCCTGCCGTAAAAAACCTGACAACTGTTCTTGTCCCTGTGTTGCCGCCGGCAGGGTTACTGTGGTATAGCATAAGTGAATCTTTATTTGTATTTCGACTTTCCGAGTTGTGGTAACATGTTGAAATTAAATTGATATCCTCATGGTCCCCGCAGCTTGTTTCCAGAGAATTCAGTAGCCAGAAATCAGGAGCCAGTATAAAACGTAATAAAATCAACCATTCTGAATTCTGTCTCCTGTCTCCTGAATTCCCATGACGGAGATCAGAGCAGCAACTATGTCACAAAAATATCGTTATTTCGGCAAAATAGGTCAAGTCAGAAAGTTGAGTTTGTATGATAACCGCTCCTCAAGGAGGAACCCATGAGCAATATGAAACTGCACAGATATGCCGGCTATGCCGATTTCCCCGGACCTGTGGTCACGGTGGTAATGGACGGCATGGGCCTCGGCCCGGAAAATGAAAGCAACGGCATCTATATGGCCTACACCCCCCAGCTCGATGAACTGAGCCGCGAGCCGTTATATACCAGACTCAAGGCCCACGGCACGGCGGTGGGCATGCCGTCTGACGACGATATGGGCAACTCCGAGGTCGGCCATAATGCCCTGGGCGCCGGCAGGATCTTTTCCCAGGGCGCCAAGCTGGTCAATGAGGCCATCAGATCGGGGGCCATTTTCGGCGGCAAGGCCTGGAAAGAAATCCTGAAACGCACCTCCCAGGGCGGCACCCTGCATCTGCTTGGCATGGTTTCCGACGGCAACGTGCACAGCCACATTGATCATCTTTACGCCCTGCTTGACCGGGCCGCCACGGAAAACATCAGGCGGGTACGGGTACATGGCCTGCTGGACGGCCGGGATGTGGGAGAAAAGAGCGGGCTTTCCTATTTTGAGCCACTGGAACAGCGGCTTGCCGATCTTTCCCGGAACGGCCGGGATTACCGGATTGCCTCGGGCGGCGGCCGCATGGTGACCACCATGGACCGCTATCAGGCGGACTGGAGCGTGGTGGAACGGGGCTGGCGGGCCCACGTGCTGGGCGAGGGCCGTGCCTTTGCCTCGGCAACCGAGGCGATCCGCACCTATTACGCCGAGAATCCCGACATCACCGATCAGTACATGGAGAGTTTCGTGGTGGCCGAAAACGGCAAACCGGTGGGCACCATTGCAGACGGCGATGCGGTGGTGCTGTTTAATTTCAGAGGGGACCGGGCCATTGAGATCTCCCGGGCCTTTGATGAAAAGGATTTTATCGAGTTTGACCGCAGGCGGGTCCCCGACGTTTTCTATGCGGGCATGATGCAGTATGACGGCGATGCGGCGATTCCCAAAAATTACCTGGTGGAACCTCCGGCCATTGACCGCACCCTGGGTGAATACCTGTGCGCCAGCGGCATCAGCTCCTTTGCCATTTCCGAGACCCAGAAATTCGGCCATGTCACCTACTTCTGGAACGGCAACAATTCAGGCTACATCGACGAAAAACTGGAAAAATATGTGGAAATCCCCTCGGATAGAATCGCCTTTGACCTGCGGCCCTGGATGAAGGCCGCGGAAATCACCGATCAGGTGATCGAGGCCATCCGCAGCGGCCGCTACAAATTCATCCGCCTCAATTATGCCAACGGCGACATGGTGGGCCACACCGGCATCCCCAGCGCCATCCGCATCGCCGTGGCCACGGTGGACATGTGTCTGGGCCGGCTGCTCAAGACCGTCAAACAGGCTCAGGGCGTGGCGGTCATCACCGCGGATCACGGCAACGCCGACTGTATGTGGACGGAAAAAAAAGGCGTCCGTTCCCCCATGGTCGCCCACACGACAAATCCGGTACCCTTTATCATTAAAGACTTTTCCGGCAAAAACGGCTTTTCTCTTGCCGATGTGCAGAACCCCGGTTTGACCAATATCGCCGCCACCATCTGCAACCTGCTGGGCTTTGCGGCGCCGGCTGACTACGACCCTTCCCTGATCACCCTGCGGAAAAAGTAATCCCGCCCCTGCCGACACGTACCGCTTGGGGCACGGACATCGTGCCCCAAGCGGCATCCGGTTTAAGCATGCTGATTAATTGACGGCATTCACGGCAAGGTGCCCGGCAGAGATGGGCTGAAAGGAGTCTTTGCCGACCCGCATATACAGGCCGGCGAGGCGCAGGCCGGCAGCGGCGAGCAACTCTAAAACCTTTTCGCTTTCCAGGCAGGGAAATTCGACAGCCATGCCGCAGTCCGAGCTGATCTCCCTGGGCACCGGGATGACGTCATGGCCGATGCCGTTTTTCTTGAGGAGCTTTTCGGCCTTCAGCACGAAATGGATGGAAAAAAGGATGACCACGCAGGTCGGAGTTGGCTGGATAGGAGACCACATATTTTTTAATTTTTGCTGATGATGGCCAAGGCCGTAAGACATGCCGCCACATCCGCCTCGGTGTTGAAATAGCCGAAGGAAAAGCGCACGGTTCCCTCGGCAAAGGTGCCCATGGTCCGGTGGGCTCCGGGGGCGCAATGCAGACCGGCCCTGACCATGATGTGAAAGTCGCGGTCAAGGCTTTGGGCCACCGCGGACTCGCTTTTCCCCTTGACCTTCAGCGAAATGACGGCGGCTCGCTCCCTGCCCCCTGCCGGGCCGTAAACCGTAATCCCTTTCATCTGCTCCAGGCCGTCGAGAAAGAGGCGGCACAACCGCTGTTCATGGGCCCGGATGGCGGCAAGCCCGGTGCGGGTGACAAAGCCCACGCCTGCCCCCAGGCCGGCAATGCCTAGGGTGTTGGGAGTGCCCGCCTCATAGCAGTCCGGCATGAAATCAGGCTGGATCTCCGCCTCCGAGTTGCTGCCCGTGCCGCCCATCTTCAGCGGCCGCAGGCCAAGCCCCGGGCGGAGATAAAATCCGCCGCTGCCGGTGGGGCCGAGCAGGGATTTGTGGCCGGTAAAGGCCAGCATATCAATATTCATGCGGGCCACATCAATGGGAAAAACCCCGGCCGACTGGGCGGCATCGACCAGGAAAACGGCATCGCCCTTGGCTCTGCCGATGGCCTCGATATCAGCCACCGCCCCGGTGACATTGGAGACATGGTTCACCACGATCAGGCGGGTGTTGTCCCGGATCAGCCGCGGCAGTTCGCTCACCATCACCTCGCCGTCCCCGGAAACCGGCAGGATGGAGATGCTGATATCCGCCGTTTTTTCCAGATAGCGTAAAGGCCGCATCACCGAGTTATGTTCCAGGGCCGTGGTGATGACATGGTCGCCGGGATGCAGTTTCTCCCCCAGCAGGCCGAAGATGCCGACATTAAGGGCCTCGGTCACATTGCAGGTGAAGGCGATGCGGCTGGAGTCCGGGCAGTTGAAAAAATCGGCCAGGGCCTCCCGGGTATCGAAGATAACCCGGCTGCACTCCAGAGAGTACCTGTGGGCCGAGCGTCCGGGACTGAGCGACATGCCGCCCAGCACCGCGGAAACGGCGTCAATTACCTCGCGGGGCTTGGGAAAGGAGGTGGCCGCGTTGTCGGCGTAGATGGGGGCGGGTTTGGTGGACATTTGTTTCCGTTAATAGGGGCTGACAACCTTGGCGGCACTGGCCATACTCTGCATGATCTCATACATATTGGTGGGCTTGCCGACCAGCAGTTTATCCTTCAGACCCAGAAAGTCGAGACAGGTGCCGCAGGAGAAGATTTCCACGCCAGCGGCCTCAAGATCCTTCAGGGGCTGGATGACATCGGATTCGGTGGCGGTGAGCAGCACCCCGGTGTTGTAAAACAGCAGTTTGCGCGGCAGGGGCGAAACATCTTTCATGGTCTTGATATAGGCCCGCATCAGCACCTTGCCCAGTTCATCATTGCCCCGTCCCATGGTGTTGGCGGGGATGGCGTAAACAAGCTCCGTCCGCACCGGTTCGCAGGTGAAACTTGCCGCGTCCGCCGCTCCGCTGACCGGCTTTGCCCCGCCAGTCTTCTCGATGATGATATGAAAATCGCCGCCGTCCGCCGTTACCGTTGCCCGGCAGCCCTGGCTTCTGGCAAAACGTTCGACATTGCTTCTGGAGGCCTCATTGTCCACCGTGATCTCAATTTCACCGGCCCCCATCTGCTCCAGGGCATCCTTGGCCTTGAGCACCGGCTGCGGGCATTTGAGTCCCCGGCAGTCAATCTGCATGCGATCCGCCATGGTCCTTCTCCTCTTATTATAGAAATAGGCTATGTTAAATTTTTCTTTATAGGTTAATACGATAAAGAGTTTTTGCCAAACATTACCATTTCCAACTTATAACACGGAAAGGGGAAAAGCGAAAGATCGTCCATGATATTTTCCGCCATCAGTGCATGGGGCTGTGGCGCACCGCTTCAGCAGCCAGGGCGGTGATCCGCGGCCAATCCTCCTGCTCCATGGCCTCAGCCGGGGCAACCCAGGACCCGCCCACGCAGGCCACATTCTTAAGCTCGAGATATTTCCTGTAATTCTCTTTGGATATGCCTCCGGTGGGGCAAAAGGTGATGTGAGGGAAAGGCCCGGCAATGGCTTTGAGATAGGGCAGGCCGCCGGCTGCCTCGGCAGGGAAAAACTTGAAGTGCTCAAAACCCCTCGCCATGCCGGTCATCAGTTCGGAGATGGTGGAGATGCCGGGAATCAGGGCAATGGCGCCCCTGTTGGCCGCATCGAGCAGTTCCGGGGTCAAGCCGGGACTGATGGCAAAGACAGCACCGGCCTGCTCAACCGCCTGCAGATCATGGGGGGTGACCACCGTCCCGGCGCCCACCACGGCCTGGGGCACCTCGCGGCAGATGGTCCGGATGGCCTCAAGCGCGACCGGGGTGCGCAAGGTGATTTCCAGTACCCGGATGCCGCCCGCAACCAGCGCCTGGGCCAGGGGAACGGCATGGGATAGCTTTTCTATCACCATCACCGGCACCACCGGACCCATGTTGAGAACCTCGGCCGGAGCCATCTTCCATTTTCTCGTATGTGACATGGTTGTTCCTTCCTTTTTCGAATTATCGTGATTACCGGTCAAAGGAGACATGGCATCTCTCCTGCACATAGGTGAAGAGCGAGCTGGCCCCCTCTTCGGCGCCCATCATATCCCGGCGCAGGGGGGCGAATATCTGGCGGCCCACTCCGCTGCGGTGGGGCTCAAGATTGGCATCGGCATACTCCCGTTTCGCCAGTTCCTCCGGGCTCACCCGCAATTCGAGAAGACCTCTGCCGGCGTCGATCCGGATCATATCCCCGTCCCGCACCTTGGCCAGCAGCCCGCCGCAAAAGGCCTCCGGGGTTACATGGATTGCCGCCGGCACCTTGCCGGAAGCGCCGGACAATCTGCCGTCCGTAACCAGGGCCACCTTATAACCGCGGTTCATCAGCACGCCCAGGGGGGTTATCAGCTTGTGCAGTTCCGGCATGCCGATGGCCTGGGGACCCTGGAAACGGACCACCGCCACCATATCCCGGTCAAGCTCACCGGCGTGGAAGGCTGTTTCCAGTTGCGATTGATCATCAAAAACCTTGGCCGGGGCCTCAACCACCGTCCCGGCCCCATCGGCCAGGGGCGCCGTCTTGATGACGGCCCGGCCGAGATTGCCGGCCACCACCTTCAACCCGCCGCTGGCCTCAAAGGGGCTGGTGACCGGCGCGATCACCGCCGCATTTGCTGATCGTGCCCTCTGCTGCTGGTAGGTGAGAGTGCCGCGGTGCAGTTCCGGGGCTCTGGTGTAGCCTGCCAGCCCCTGGCCGGCCACGGTAACGACATCATCGTGCAGATAGCCGCCCTCCAGCAGCTCGCCGATCAGCACGGCCATGCCGCCGGCAGCCTGAAAACCGTTGATGTCCTCCGGCCCGTTGGGATACATCCTGGTCAGCAGGGGCACCACCTCGGAAAGATCGGCAAAATCATCCCAGTTGATCCTGACCCCGGCTGCCCGGGCTATGGCCACCAGATGCAGGGTCTGATTGGTGGAGCCGCCGGTGGCCAGCAGGGCCACGATGGCATTGACTATGGCCTTTTCACTGACCACCTGGGCAATGGGGGTGTAATGGCCGCCCAGGGAAGTAAGCCCGACAACCTGCCTGGCCGCCTCCCGGTTGAAGGCCTCCCGCAAGGGGGTGCCGGGATTGACAAAGGATGCGCCGGGCAGATGCAGCCCCATCACCTCGGCCAGCAGCTGATTACTGTTGGCTGTACCGTAAAAGGTGCAGGTGCCGGCGGTATGGTAAGAGCGGCATTCTGCCTCAAGCATCTCTTCCCGGCCTATTTCGCCCGCGGCAAAACGTTCCCTGGCCCTGGATTTCTCCCGGTTGGCAATGCCGGTGGGCATGGGCCCACCGGGCACCAGAATCATGGGCAGATGGCCGAACTGCAGGCCGCCCATCAGCAGCCCGGGCATGATCTTGTCGCAGATGCCGAGCAGCAATGCGCCGTCAAAGAGGTTGTGCGACAGGGCAATGACCACGGACATGGCAATGACATCCCGGCTGATGAGGCTCAGATCCATACCCGCTTCCCCCTGGGTGATGCCGTCGCACATGGCCGGCACCGCCCCGGCCACCTGGGCCACCCCCCCTGCCCCGGCCACGCTTTCTTTCAGCAGCTGCGGGTAGGTCTCATAGGTCTTATGGGCTGACAGCATATCATTGTAAGCGGTGATGATGGCAATGTTGGGGGCGTCGCTGTTGCGCAGCAGATTGTTTTCGCGGCTGTTGCAAACCGCCAGCCCGTGGGCCAGGTTGCTGCATGGCAGGAGGTGGCGGGCCGGGCGGTTGTTTCGTGCCTCGTCGACCCGCCGCAGGTAGCCTTCCCTGCTCTCTTTGCTGCGTTTGCTTACTCGGCCGGTTACTTCACGAACGATTCTGTTCATCCTTTTCTCCTCATTACGGGGCCCAGCAGACCGCCACCGGCGCCTTGGCCCGGGCCATTACAAATCTTACGGGCATCTCGTTCAGCACATCCAGCGAAAGCGGCTCGGCAGCCAGGGCCTTTTCAAAAACCTGCAACTTTGCCCGGCCGCTGATCAGCAGAATGATCTTGCTGGAATCGAGCAGGGCCGGCAGGGTCATGGTCATGCGCTCATGGCTTGCGGTGAGAGGTTTGATGGCCATGCACAGCCTGGGGCAATCCAGCGCTGTTGCCCCGGCCAGCTCCGTTGCCCCAGGGAACAGGGAGGCGGTATGACCGTCATCCCCCATGCCCAGCACCAGCACATCAAAGGGCCTTGGTATGGCAAGCAGCCTTTTTTCGCAATTTATCTCGCCTTGCCGGGCCGTGGCGTCTTCCGTCTTCAACCCGATAAATTTCGCCGCCGCCGCCCTGTTCTGCAATAGATGTTGCCGCACCAGTTTTTCATTGCTGTCATGGTCTGACGGGTCAACCCAGCGTTCATCGGCCAGGGTGACGAGCACCTTTTGCCAGGGGATATTTTCCCGGGACAGGGCCTGAAACAAGGGCACCGGGGTTGAGCCGCCGGAAACAACCAGGCTGGCAAAGCCTCTTTTGGCTATGGCGCCATGGAGAAGTGGGGCAATATCACCTGCAAGACCCGCGGCAAGGCTTGCGCCATCGTGAAATCCCTGGAAATGAACCTGATAATCCGCCATGGCAGTTCTATTCCTCCCAGGCCCGGCCGTCTTTGGCCAGCAGGGCCACCGCCGCCACCGGTCCCCAGGTGCCGGCCGGATAGGACTTGGGCGGTTCATTTGAGGATTCCCAGGCATCCTGGATGGAATCAATCCAGGTCCAGGCCTGCTCCACCTCATCCCGGCGGATGAACAGGGCCTGATTGCCGCGCATGGCCTCCAGCAAAAGCCTCTCATAGGCATCCGCCACCCGGTCGATGTTGAAGGCCACGGAAAAGCTCAGGTCCAGCCTGGTCTGCTGCAGTTTCAGCGACTCGTCAATGCCGGGCACCTTGTTGAGCATCATGATCTCCACCCCTTCATGGGGCTGCAGCCGGATGATCAGCTTGTTGGGCGGCAGTTTTTTATAGCTGTCCCGGAAAATATTATGGGGAAGCTGTTTGAAATTGATCACCACCTCGGAAACCTTGGTGGGCATCCTTTTGGCGGTGCGCAGGTAAAAGGGCACGTCAGCCCAGCGCCAGTTATCGATATCCACCCGGATGGCGACAAAGGTCTCGGTCCGGCTGGCGGTATGGGCATCATCTTCTTCATTGTAACCCGGCACGGCCCCGCCTTTCATGTAGCCGGCGGCGTACTGGCCGCGCACGGTTTTTTCATCGGCATTATCCCGGGTGATGGGCCGCAGGGCCTTGAGCACCTTCAGCTTTTCATTGCGGATGCTGTCGCTTTCCAGGTTGACCGGCGGCTCCATGGCGATCAGGGTGAGAATCTGCAGCAGATGGTTCTGCACCATGTCGCGCAGCTGGCCGGCCTGATCAAAATAGCCCCAGCGGCCCTCGATACCCACCTCTTCCGCCACGGTGATCTGCACATGGTCAATGGTGTTATGGTCCCAGTTGGTGGTGAAGATGGAATTGGCAAAGCGCAGGGCCAGCAGATTGAGCACCGTTTCCTTGCCCAGATAGTGGTCGATGCGGTAAATCTGCTGTTCGGCAAAAACCCTGGCCACCTGGTCATTGATCACCTGGGAGGAGGCCAGGTCATGGCCGATGGGCTTTTCCAATACCACCCTGGTTTCCGCATTGACCAGGCCGGCATGCTGCAGTCCGGTGCAGATGTCGCCGTAAATGTCGGGGGGCACGGCGAAATAATTGGTCATCACCCTGTTCTGCAGGTCGACCGCCCCGGCCAGTTTCCGGTATTCCTCTGGCCTGGCCATATCGACATGGACATAGGTCAGCCGGGCGGACAGGCGTTGCCAGACGGCCTCATCGAAATTCCATTGGAGAAACTGATCCAGGCTCTCCCTCATCTTGCCGACAAAGGACTCGGTGGTTTCATCGCGGCGGGCCACGCCGATAATCCTGGTGTCCGCATGGATCAAACCCACCCTTTCCAGATGATAGAGGGAGGTAATGAGCTTGCGCCGGCATAAATCCCCCATGGCCCCGAATATGACGAAATCACACGGCTTGCTTCTTGTTTTTATCATGCACTTTTCTCCCTGATGGTATTTTTAATCGCAACTTGCCAGGCGCAAAAGCACGTCAATGGTCTACCCTGGCCTGGATGGCGGTAATGGCGATGGTGTTGACGATATCAGCCACGGTGCATCCCCGGCTGAGATCATTGACCGGCTGGTTGAGCCCCTGCAGCACCGGCCCGATGGCCACGGCGTTGGCGGCCCGCTGCACGGCCTTGTAGGTGTTGTTGCCGGTATTGAGATCCGGGAAGATGAAAACCGTGGCCCGGCCCGCCACCTCACTGCCCGGCATCTTCGTCCTGGCCACGCCTGGATCAATGGCCGCATCATACTGGATGGGGCCTTCGAGTTTGAGATCGGGCCGCTGCTTTCTGGCGATGGCCGCCGCCTCCCGCACCTTGTCCACATCCACTCCCTTGCCGGATTCGCCGGTGGAGTAAGACATCATGGCGATGCGCGGCTCGATGCCGAACATCAGGGCCGTTTCCGCCGAGCTGATGGCAATATCGGCCAGCTGCTGGGGGTTGGGGTCCGGGTTCACCGCGCAGTCGCCGAAAACCAGCACCCGGTCCGCCAGACACATCAAAAAGACACTGGAGACGATGGAGCAGCCGGGTTTGGTGCGGATGATTTCAAAGGCCGGGCGGATGGTATGCTGGGTGGTGTGCACCGCGCCGGACACCATGCCGTCGGCATAGCGGCCATGGACCAGCATGGTGCCGAAGTAGCTCACATCGGTAATGGTATCCTGGGCCATCTGCTGGGAAATGCCCTTATGCTTGCGCAACTCATAGTACCTGACGGCGAATTGATCCCGCAACTCCGAACTTGCCGGGTCAATGATCTGTGCCGCCTCAAGCCGAAGCCCCAGGCCGCTGATCAGGCCCTTGACCTCCTGGATGTTGCCCAGCAGGGTCAGGTCGGCCACCCCGCGCAGGAGGATGATTTCCGCGGCCCGCAGGATGCGTTCCTCATTGCCCTCCGGCAGCACGATGCGGCAGCGTTTCTCCTTTGCCCGCTGCAGCAGGTCATGTTCAAACATCAGCGGCGTGACCTTGGCCACCCGGGGCATGGCAATGCGTTTTTCCAAGGAGGCCAGGTCCACCGCCGCCTCCATCAGACCAAGGCCTGCGGCGATTTTCCGCTGATCCCCTGCGGTAAAGGTGCCGCTCAAGGCATTGACATTCATGGCCGTGGTGAAGGTGTCGGTTTTCACCCCCAGAATGGGCACCGGGAAACGGTCAAGTCCCTCAATAAGCCTGCTGACCTGGGGAGCGGGTTCGAGCCCGCCGGTGAGCAGCAGCGCGGCGATCTGCGGGTAGGTTTTGGCCGGATAGGAGAGCAGGCTGCCGAGAATGATGTCGGACCGGTCGCCGGGCACAATGATCAGGCTGTCCTTTTCAAGGTAATCGAGAAAATGGGGCAGCTCCATGGCCGCAACCTTGTAGTTGCTGATCTGCCGGTGCATCCACTCCTTTTCCGCATTAAGGGGGACCGCGCCCAAGGCCTCGGCAATGTTGCCCACCGTGGGCTTTGCCAGGATGGAACTTTCCGGCACCACATAAAATGGCACCTTGCCGGCCAGGGCCTCATCGAGCTTTTTGCTCACCTCACCCATCATGGGGGATGCCACCCGGTTGACCACCACGGCCAGAATGTCACAGTTGCGCTCCTGCAGGGATTCGATGATGGTGGTCGACCTGTCCACTGCCTCTTGGGGGTCAATGCAGCGCCCGTTGACGACAAACATGACAAGACAGCCGAGATTATTGGCAATATCGGTATTGAAATCAAACTCCAGGGCCGGCGAGATATTTCTGAAATCCGTTCCGATGCAGAGGATCTGGCCGCACCTGTTTTCCAGGGCCTTGAATTTGTCCAGAATGGCCTTGAGCAGTTCGTTGTATTTGCCGGAGTTGATCAGTTCCCTGGCGCTGGCCGCCGTGCAGCCGTACATGGACTCATAGGGCACATCTGACTGGTAGCGTTCCAGGATAAAACGCAGGTCAGGATCTAAACGCTCCCCGGAGGCAATGAGCGGCTTGAAACAACCGACCTTATGGCCGCTTCGGGCAAAGAGATCCATCATGCCCAGCACCACCAGTGACTTGCCGCTGCCCGGTTCCCCGCTGGCAATGTATATTTTCTGCGTCATTTTCCATACCTCGTCAATGCTGGCCTGCTGTTAAATAAAGGAGTCAGGAGCCAAGAATGAAGAAGACAAGATAAAACATTCTTGTCTCCTGTCTTTCCTCTTCCCGAAGGCTAAAACCACTTCTTGATCTTGAAATAATATACCATCAGGCAACCGATCAGGCACATGAAGAAAAGGACGGCAAAATAACCCCATCGCCATTGCAGTTCCGGCATGTATTTGAAGTTCATGCCGTACACCCCGGCGATGAAGGTCAGGGGAATAAAGATGGTGGCAATGATGGTCAGGACCTTCATGATCTCGTTCATCTTGTTGCTGTTAAAGGACAGAGCCACCTCATGGAGATTGGAGAGCATGTCGCGGAATGTTTCGACAATATCAATGGACTGGATGACATGATCATAGACATCCCGCAGATAAAATTTGGTGTTGCCTGCAACCAACGTTTCATTTTTTTCCATCTGGCTGATGAGATCCCGCACCGGCCAGATGGATTTGCGGATAACGGTGATTTCCCGCTGCAGTTCATGAATCCGGTGAAAGGCTGCACGGGTATTATTGTCAAGGACGGCTTCCTCCAGTTCCTCGATTCTGTCGCCGATTTTTTCCAGCATGGAAAAATAACCGTCCACAATGGTGTCCAGCAGGGCATAGACCAGATAATCCGCCTTCTTTTTTCTGATTCTCCCCTTGCCGCTTCTGATTCTTTCCCTGACTGCAGTGAAGAGATCCGGGCCGGATTCCTGAAAGGAAAAAACCATATCCGCCGAACAGATGATGCTGATCTGCCCTGGCATGACCAGGGTTGTCTGTTCATTATAGATGAGAGATTTGACAATAAGGAACAGGTAATCATCCCAGTCGTTAAATTTGGGCCGATGACCGGTGTTGGCAATGTCTTCCAGCACCAGGGAGTGCAAAGCGAATTTCAGGCCGAGTTCTTCAATGACCTGGGGATGATGGATGCCGTTCATATGTATCCAGGTCACTGTCCCCGGACCGGCATCATCGGGAAGATCCTTGACGTGCTGGTACTCCTGTTCGCTGCATTCACTTTCCGCATAGCGGACAAACCCGATGGTGCCCGGCTGCTCTTTCTTTTCCCCGACCAGGACCACGGAACCAGGCGGCAATCCCGATTTCCGGGAAAATTCCTGGAAAATTCTGTCAATCATCATCTCCCCTTATATCAATAACCAATGGTAATGTTTACAGCTTGCCTGTTAATGGCCGAACTTGTCAACCCGTAATTGTGCCATGCCCAACAGGAATAATCGCCCAAGGCCGTATCCCTGCCCTTTTTTCTGCAATTCCAGGAAGTTTAGCGTTTTTCCCCCAGTGGCACGGTGGGGGAAAACTGTAACCATCTGCCGGGAAAAGCACTCTATCAGTTCGTTATTTTTAGCATTTGCGAAAAAACATGTGTTAGCGGAAGAAAAAAAATGTATAAAGGCAGGCAAAGTAAAAAAGGTGGGACGGGAAAGATTAGCGGGCGATGAACAGACACGAGACGGATAACAGAGAGGGGCATCCCGGGCCAGCGCCCCGGAAATTGCTGCAGCGCCTGGAGTATCTGATCCGATACAGTCCCAATACCATTATTATCACCGATACCGGTGGTACCATCGAGTATGTCAATACCGTTTTCACCTCCATAACCGGCCATCTGGCCGAAGATGTCATCGGTCATCACCTGGACGATTTCAACCTGCACGCCAGCCAAAGTATGAGCGGTTTTTCGTTTGCGGCAATCAGCAACGGCGAGGTCTGGCAAAGGGAGATCACCAGTTACCGAAAGGACGGCACTCATTTTTTTGAGCAGGCCTTTATCCTGCCGATTACCGATGAAAATGACCGGATCTGCTGGATCGCCTTCATCAAACAGAATATCAGCAAAAGAAAAAGGGTTGAAGAAGAACTGCGCACCCTGACCCAAACCCTGGAAGAGCAAATCCGGGAACACAAAGCCACCGAGATTGAGCTGGCCGTGCTGAACCGGCAGAACGAGCTGATATTAAATTCCGTGGCTGAAGGTATCTTCGGGGTGGATGTCGAGGGCAGCATCACCTTTGTCAATGCCACTGCCGAAAAGCTGACCGGCTTTCGCAGCGATGACGTTTTCGGCATCCCCTATCGTATTTTCTTCCGCCAGGTCCGGGAAGACGGTTCTCGGTTTGACCCCCTGCACTGTCCTATTTCCGTCTCGTTCAAAGACGGCAGAACCCACCGGAGTTCCCGCGAGGTCTTTGCCAGGGAGGACGGTTCGAGCTTTCCGGTGCGCCTGGTCAGCGCCCCCATCATCGAGGATGAAACCGTAATCGGCGGTGTCGTCTTGTTTGAGGATATCACGGACGAACTGCGCATCCAGCGGGAAAAACAGAAGGCGCAGCAGCAGTTGCGGGAACTGACCGCCACCCTTGATGAACGGGTGCAGAAACGCACGGCCCAGTTAAATGCCATCAACAGCGACCTGCTGAACACCCTGAACCAGCTGCAGAAAACCCAGGCCCAGCTGGTCCAGTCGGAGAAAATGGCCTCCCTGGGGGGGCTTGTTGCCGGGGTGGCCCATGAAATCAACACCCCGGTGGGCATTGCCTATACCGCCGCCACCCACCTTGACAAGGAAACCGCGGAGGTGTTCCAGCTGTACCGCAGCGGGAAAATGAAACGCAGTGATCTGGAGGAATATCTGGACACCTGCCGGGAATCGACCGCCCTGCTGCAGTCCAATCTGAACCGGGCCGGGGAGTTGATCCGCAGCTTTAAACAGGTGGCCATTGATCAGTCCGGGGAAGGAAAACGCACCTTCAATTTACACAACTATATAGATGAAATCCTGTTGAGCCTCAGGCCGATCCTGAAAAAGACCAGACATGCGTTCACCGTCATCTGCGCTGAGAATATCTCCCTGTGCAGTTATCCCGGCGCCTTCTCCCAGATCCTGACCAACCTCATCACCAATTCGCTCGCCCATGCCTATGATGAAGGGGAGGCGGGCCGGATCAGCCTGCATTTCCGGCAAACCCCGGACAGCCTTATCCTCGAGTTCAGCGATGACGGCAGGGGCATTGCGGCAAATAATCTGTCCCGCATCTTTGAACCGTTTTTTACCACCAACAGAAAAAAAGGGGGCAGCGGACTCGGCCTGCACATTATTTATAACATTATTACCCAGAAACTGCAGGGCACCATCACCTGCCGGAGTGAACCGGGCAAAGGGGCAACCTTTACCGTCACGATCCCCTTGATGGAGATAACAACCGGCAACAGCCACTCCTCAGCAATTTCCGCAAGTGACTCGTCGTTACAGCCGTAAGATAACCGGGAGCATTTTCATGACCGATAACCGCAATGATGACCTGATTTTTTTCGAAGAACCGGACCGTGCCGCAGCCACCCAGGATGAAACCCCGGGCACTCAACCGTCTGCCCCCAGACCATGGAAGATCCTGATTGTTGATGATGACAGCGAGGTGCACAGCATCACCACCCTGGTGCTGAAAAATTTCCGTTATGACGGCAAGGGGTTGGAGTTTCTGCATGCCTACAGCGCAAGTGAGGCGCAAGATCAGATCATCCGGCATCCGGACACCGCGGTTATCCTGCTTGATGTGGTCATGGAGAACAATGATTCCGGCTTGGCCTTTGTCGAATTTGTCCGCAAGGTGCAGAACAATGCCTTTGTCCGCATCATCCTGCGAACCGGCCAGCCCGGCCAGGCCCCGGAAGAAAAGGTCATTGTCGAGTATGACATCAACGACTACAAGGAAAAGACCGAGCTTTCCTCCCAGAAGCTCTTCACCGTCATGGTATCCTCGCTGCGGACCTACCGCGATATTCTGGTCATTGAGGCAAACCGCCGGGGCCTGCGGAGAATCATCGATGCCTCGGCCAACCTTTTCGAGCTGCGCTCCTTGCGGCAGCTCGCCTCCGGGGTGCTCACCCAGATCGTTTCCATTCTGCACATGGACCCCAATGCCATTGTCTTTGAGACCTCGGGCTTTGCCGCGACCAAATCGGCAAAAAACTTTGATATTCTTGCCGCCACCGGCAAATTTGAAGAATTGACGGAGATAACCAGGGAGGAGGAGTTACCGGAACACGTGCTCAGCGATCTGCATGAGGCCATTTCCCGCAAAAGATGCCTCTACTATGCGGACAGATACATCGGCTACTTCAAAAGCCCCTTCGGCGCGGAAACCGTTATCTACTGCGAGGGATGGAACGAGCTGAGCGAACTCAACAAGTCACTGATCGAAATCTTCTGCACCAATGTCCATATCGCCTTTGATAATACCCACCTCAATTTAGAGATCGAGGACACCCAGAAAGAGATCATTTATACCCTGGGTGAGATTGCCGAGGCCCGCTCCCAGGAAACCGGTTTCCACGTCAAGAGGGTCTCGGAATACAGCCGGCTGCTCGGAGAAAAATGCGGACTGACCCAGACCCATATCGAAATCCTGCGGCTGGCCGCACCCATGCATGATGTGGGCAAGGTGGCCATCCCGGACAATATCCTCAACAATCCCGGACCGTTGACCACTGACGAATTTTCAACCATGAAAAATCATGCCGCCATCGGCCATGATATGCTGGTCTCGTCCAGCCGGGAAATCATGAAGGCGGCAGCGATCATTGCCGTCCAGCACCATGAAAAATATGACGGCACCGGCTATCCGGCAGGGTTAAAAGGCAATGATATCCATATATTTGCCCGGATTACCGCCATTGCCGATGTCTTTGACGCCCTGTGCAATGACCGGGTCTACCGCAAGGCCTATGATATGAATGAGATTCTCGGTTACTTCTCCAGGGAAAGGGGGCGGCATTTTGATCCCGCTCTGGTGGACATCTTTCTGGCCAACATCAACGATTTCATCACCATCAAAAAGGCGCTCGACAACCGCGTTCTGTAGTAAGAGTCCGCCCGGGTCCTGCGGCTCGAATCCCGGCTGGGGCAATGGCGGGCGATGGGAAAAAGGAAGCAGGCTGTCTGCTTTGCACAGACAGCCTGCCTGGGGGTGATCCACTCCCCTTTTCCCTGATTGCCACGAGGAGGCAGGAGAAAAAGGAGCGGATCGGGGGAGAGCTATAGTTCGTTGGGTAATTGTCTGAGCTGGGCCCGGGTGAACACCGGTCCGTCCATGCACACATAGCTGGTGCCGATGTTGCAGCGGCCGCAGATTCCCACCCCGCATTTCATGCGTTTTTCCAGGGTGGTGATAATCTGTTCATCCTTGAAGCCGAGCTTTTCCAGGGCCTGCAGGGTAAACTTGATCATGATCGGCGGGCCGCAGGTGACGGCCACGCTGTTTTCCGGACTGGGCGCTATGTCGAGCAGCACGTTGGGAATAAGGCCAACTCTGTGCTGCCAGCCCTCGTACGGGGCGTCAATGGTCAGATGGGTATCCAGATCATCGCGTCCCAGCCAGTCCGGCAGTTCATAGCTGTAGGCCATGTCAACCGGTGATCGCGCCCCGTAGAGCAGGGTGATCTTGCCGTAATCAGCCCGGTTGTCGAGCATGAACAGCAGCAGGGTGCGCAGGGGCGCCATGCCGATGCCGCCGCCGATGAAGACAATATCCTTGCCCTTCATATCCTCATAGGGAAACGAATTGCCCAGCGGGGCGCGCACCCCGATCTGATCGCCGGCCTTCAGGGTATGCAGTTTGCCGGTCACTTCCCCGGCGCGCATGACGCTGAACTGCAGATAATCCATGCGCGTGGGCGGCGAATTGATGACAAAGGTGGCCTCGCCGGTGCCGAAGGAGGAGACCTGCCCCACCTGGCCCGGCTTGAAGGAGAAGTTTTTCATGGCCTCGGGGTTGTTCAGGGTAACCCTGAAGGTCATGATATTATGGGTTTCCCGGATGACTTCCTGGATGGTCGCCATTTCCGGCAGATAGATATTTTTGGTCATGTCTTACTCCTCAACCGCTGCGGGCTTAAAATCAATGGCCTTCAGCACGATTTCGCGAATGTCTATGCCCGCCGGGCAGCTCTTGATGCATCTGCCGCAGCCGCAGCAGGAGGTCACTCCCCCATGGATGGCGGGATAATAGCTGAACTTGTGGCCAACCCTGTTTTTCAACCGGTGGGCCTTGGTGGGGCGGGGATTGTGACCGCTGGCTTCCATGGTGAACTGGGCTGACATGCAGTTGTCCCATGACCTGAGCCGTTTTCCTTTCATGCCAATGGTTTCATCGGTGATGTTAAAGCAGTAGCAGGAGGGGCAGAGATAGGTGCAGGCCCCGCAGCTGAGACATTTCGCCGAAACTTCATCCCAGAATTCCATGTTGTCAAAGACCGCCAGCAGCTTTTCCGGGGCCTGGGACAGGTCCCGGGCGGCACCGAGTGCGCCGGCGACCTCCTCACAGAATTTTTCCGCCTCTTCTTTTTTGCTTTCACCGTCAACCAGCAGTTTTGAGCTGAGCAGTTTTCCGCCCCGGTCGGTAACCGTTTCAAGCAGGTAGCCGCCGGACACCGGTATGGCCAGCACATCGGAGCCGGTTGAGTCACAGGGATCGCTGTCCACCCAGTTACAGAAACAGGTGTTTTCGATGGACGCACAGGCCAGGGTAATGAACAGGGTGTTATCCCGGCGGGCTTTATAGTAGATGTCGGTGGTCTTCTCCGTGAGATAGACGCGGTCAAACATGGTGAAACCGCGCACGTCGCAGGGCCGGCTGCCAAAGACCACCGTGCTGCCTGACGGCAGTGTTTCCCTGGCGTCGATTTTGATCCTGCTCAGATCTTCCGGATCCTTGCTGTAGGTGAAATCAACCAGCTGCTCACTCTGGGGGAAGACCGTCTTTTTGGGCGGCATGGTGGCTGCCCGGTCAAGGACAATCTCCCGCGCCGGGTCAAAGGGACGGAAGAGCAAGGCCTCACCGTCATAACTCGGGGCAAACACTCTGTGCTCCTTTGCCAGTTCCGCAAGCCAGGGCTTCACATCCGCTGCTTTAATGAATTGGACCTTCGCCATTACCATTCCCTCTCTTTGATATTCTCTTCTTCCATCTTGAAGGAGAGCAGCGGCGGAGTAGCTTCAGGGTCGACTCCCGCCTCATATTGAAATAGTTCCTTAATTTCCTTGTTCATTTTTTTCTTCAGCAGGAGCAGCGGAATATCCATGGGGCAGGCCCGCTGGCATTCACCGCACTCGGTGCAGCGTCCGGCCAGATGATAGGCGTGAATAAGCTGAAACATCCATTTGTCCCGGACATTGTCTTCCTGGGAAAGCCAGTGCGGGTCGCGGCTTTCGGCCAGACAATGGTCGCGGCAGACGCACATGGGGCAGGCGTTACGGCAGGCGTAACAACGGATGCAGCGGTCCATTTCCTTCTGCCAGAAGGCGAAACGCTCGGCCAGGGGCATATTTTCAAAGGCCTCCAGATCATCATAACCGGCCTCGCTCTGGGCCGAGGGATTGATCTTCTCCCCGACAAAGTGGTCGGAGATCAGCGCATTGGGGTATTGGCAGGTAAAGCATTTGTCGGCCAGCACCTTGGAAAGGCGCAGCTTATGTTCCTCGCCGCCCGCGCCGACAACCACCGTCTGGGAGGTTATCTGGCAAAAATCAACCTTGCCGGTATGGCCCAGGGCCTTGCGGATTTTGCTCTGGTCCACCACCCCGGTGCAGGGGAAACCGAAAATGGTGACATCATCCCGGTTGATCAGATTTTCCTGCAGCAGTTCGATAACGGAACGGCTGTCGCAGCCCTTGACCACGATACCGACCTTCTTGCCGCGCAGGCCGGGGAGATAGGTTGCCAGGTTATGGACGCTGAACGGTCCTATCTCCAGTTTGTCGATATCTTCTTCCCGGCGGATGAAGTGGGGGGTGGCATGCAGGGGATCAAAACCTCCGCTCCAGGCGATAACCACATCAAGATCCGGCAGGGCCTTTCTGATGCTGTCTTTGAGTTCTTGCTGATATTTCACTGGTTCTCCTTTGAGACGCAGACTTTAGAGGGCTGCTTCCATCTGCCTCAGTGTTGCCGAGGCTGCTGGTCCTGCTATTTTCGGGGCCGGGCCGAGTTTGTGAATCTGTTCCGTGAACCGGGTCACCACCTGTTGCCAACGCTGGCCTTCCGAGGCTGAAACCCAGGTATATTCGAATCTGCCCGGTTCAATACCGAGGATGGGCAGGAACCGGTGCAGCACCTCCAGCCTTCGGCGGGCATAAAAGTTTCCTTCCGCATAGTGGCAGTCCCGGGGATGACAGCCGGAAACCAGCACGCCGTCCGCGCCGTTCAGCAGGGTTTTCATGATAAACAGGGGATCGATCCTGCCGGAGCAGGGAACCCTGATGATGCGCAGGTCAGTGGGCTGATTAAAACGCCCGACGCCTGCGGTATCGGCGCCGCCGTAGGAGCACCAGTTACAGAGAAAACCTACGATACGAAGCTCCTTATCTTTTAAAACTGGCATAGGGCGTTAACCTCTGAAAGAATCTGGTTGTCGGTAAAATGCTGAAGCTGGACCGCCCCCTGGGGACAGGTTGAGGTGCAGATGCCGCAGCCCTGGCATACGGTTTCAATGACTTCGGCCTTTTTCATGCCCCGGAAGTCGATCTCCTTGATGGCGCCGAAGGGGCAGGTTTTCATGCATTTGCCGCAGCCGATGCAGCGTTTGATGTCCACCACCGAAACCTGCGGGTCGCTGGCCAGCTTGTCCTTGGAGAAGAGCCCCAGCACCTTGGAGGCGGCGGCGCTGCCCTGGGCGACTGAGGAGGGAATGTCCTTCGGCCCCTGGCAGGACCCGGCCAGATAAACGCCGGCGGTGTTTGTTTCCACCGGTTTGAGTTTCGGATGGCCTTCCATATAAAAACCATACGCGTCATAGGAGATGCGCAGCTTTTCCGCCAGCTGGTTTGCGCCGGCGGCCGCCTGGGCGCCCACGGCCAGCACCACCAGATCGGCATCCACTTCGACCTGCGTTCCCATCAGGGTGTCGGCGCCGCGCACCAGCAGCCGGTCGCCTTTGGGATAAATCATGGACACCCGGCCCCTGATATATCTGGCATTGTATTCTTCCATGGCCCGGCGGGTGAACTCGTCGTAATTTTTTCCCACCGCCCGGATATCCATATAAAAGACATAGGTTTGGGACTCGGGCAGGTGGTCCTTGGTCAGGATGGCCTGCTTGGCGGTATACATGCAGCAGAAACCGGTGCAGTAAGGCCGGCCCACGGATTTGTCCCGGGAACCCACGCACTGGATGAAAACCACGTTTTTCGGCTCCCGGCCGT
>JALNXE010000021.1 GCA_023230525.1 Desulfobulbaceae bacterium | reverse complement strand
TGCCACCATCAGGGATTCTGTCCTGTTACCAGCTTAAGTGCCTAAAATACTTGAAGTACTTAAAGTGCCTAAAGTTAAAGGAGTTATCTGATCAGAAAGTACCGCAACTTCAAGTACTTTAGGCATTTTAAGTACTTTAGGCACTCTTCTCGAAACGCAATTCTGGTATCAAAGTAAAATTTGCCGAGATCAGGTTGTCTGAAGTTAATGGCATTGATTTGCAACCCCAAACCGTATATGCTAATGCTTTTTTGCGCATTGCGGCTGCCACCTGCCGCGGCAAAGGTATTTTTTGCTGATTATAACGAATTTGCGACAAGCATGAAACCAAGGACAAACTATGGCAACCCAAAAGATCATCTACACCGAGGTTGATGAGGCACCGGCCCTGGCAACCTACTCTCTGCTGCCCATTCTCCAGGCATACACCAGGGACTCCGGCATCAGCTTTGAAAAAAAGGACATCTCGCTGTCCGGGCGCATCATCACTAATTTCCCCGACAAACTGAACGAGGCGCAAAAAATCCCGGATTACCTCGCGGAACTGGGCAAACTCACCAAGCTGCCGGAGACCAATATCATCAAACTGCCCAACATCAGCGCCTCCATCCCGCAGCTGAAAGCGGCGATCAAGGAGCTGCAGGAAAAGGGCTATGATATCCCGGACTTTCCCGAGGCCCCGAAAAACGCCGAAGAGAAAGAGCTGCAGGCCCGCTTTGCCAGGGTGCTCGGCAGCGCCGTCAACCCGGTGCTGCGGGAAGGAAACTCCGACCGCCGGGCCGCGGCATCGGTGAAACGGTTTGGCCGGCAGAACCCGCACCGCCTGATGAAGGCCTGGCCCCAGGATTCAAAATCCCGCATCGCCCACATGACCGGCGGGGATTTCTACGGCAGCGAGAAATCCCTCACCGTGCAGAGCGCCTGCACTGTCCGCATCGAATTTGCAGGTGAAGATGGGCAGTCCGTGGTGCTCAAGGAAAAACTCCCTTTACTGGCGGGCGAGATCATTGACACTGCCGTCATGAGCGCAGGGGCCCTGCGGCAGTTCTATGCCGGGCAGATCAAGGCGGCCAAGGACGAAGGCCTCCTGCTGTCGCTCCATCTGAAAGCCACCATGATGAAGGTGTCGGATCCCGTCATGTTCGGCCACTGCGTTTCCGTCTTTTACCAGGATGTCTTTGCCAAACACGGGGCGGTGCTGGCGGATCTCGGGGTCAACGCCAACAACGGCCTGGGCGACCTCTATGCCAAGATCCAGCAGCTTCCGGCGGAAAAAAGAGCGGAAATCGAGGCGGACATTGCCGCGGTCTACCAGAGCAGCTGCCGCCTTGCCATGGTGGATTCCAGCAAGGGCATCACCAACCTCCATGTGCCAAACAGCATCATTGTCGATGCCTCCATGCCGGTCTTTATCCGGGACGGCGGCCGCATGTGGGGGGCGGACGACAAGCTGCACGACACCATCGCCATGGTGCCGGACCGCTGCTATGCCACCATCTATCAGCGGGTGGTGGAAGACTGCAAAAAGCATGGGGCCTATGATCCCGCCACCATGGGCAGTGTCGCCAACGTCGGCCTGATGGCCCAGAAAGCCGAGGAATACGGCTCCCACGACAAGACCTTTATTGCCCAGGCTAGCGGCACGATCCGCGTGGTTGATGCCGCCTCAGGTGCCGTCCTGCTTGCCCAGCGGGTGGAAAAAGGGGACATCTTCCGGGGCTGCCAGACCAAGGACGCCCCGGTGCAGGACTGGGTCAAACTTGCCGTGAGGCGGGCCAGGGCCAGCAATACCCCGGCCATTTTCTGGCTGGATGCCAGCCGGGCCCATGACGCAGAGATCATCGCCAAGGTGAACCGCTACCTGCCGGAGCACGACACCAGCGGGCTTGATATCCGCATCATGCAGCCCGATGAGGCGATGCGTTTTTCGCTCACCCGCATCCGCCGGGGCGAGGACACCATTTCCGTTACCGGCAATGTCCTGCGTGACTATCTCACCGACCTCTTCCCCATCCTGGAACTGGGCACCAGCGCCAAGATGCTGTCCATCGTGCCGCTGATGAACGGCGGCGGCATGTTCGAGACCGGCGCCGGCGGCTCGGCCCCCAAGCATGTTGAGCAGTTTTTAAAGGAAGGCCATCTGCGCTGGGACTCCCTGGGCGAGTTCTGTGCCCTGGTGCCATCGTTTGAGCATGTGTACAGCACAAGCAAAAACGACAAGGCAGCGCTCCTTGCCGAGACCCTGGATCAGGCCATCGGCAAATTCCTGGAAAACGAGAAGTCGCCCTCCCGCAAGGTGGGACAGCTCGACACCCGGGGCAGCCATTTTTATCTGGCCCTCTACTGGGCCCAGAGCCTGGCGGCCCAGGAAAAAGATAAGGAAGTGCAGCAACGTTTCGCCAAAGCGGCCAGGGAGCTTGCCGGCCATGAGGCAAAGATCATTGAGGAAATGAATGCCGCCCAGGGCCGCCCCGCGGATATCGGCGGCTATTACCGGCCGGATGCGGAAAAGACCACTCGCGCCATGCGTCCCAGCGCCACGTTTAATAAGATTATCGACACGCTCTGAAAATCAATGCGGGCCTGCTCGTTTTCTCGCTTCACCGAGGAAAACGAGCAGGTAATCCCGATGACGTGCAGCTTCCGGAACCCCGGCACAGTTTGTTCCGGTCAAAAAGGAGGCACCCTTTTCAGCACATTGCCGGTACTGTATAGCGGACTGTCTGCCGTTGTTGGAGACTTTTGCTGCGTTATTCCCGGCCTGGAGCTTTTTTCACCTGATGTCCGGCATAATCCATTTTTCCGTATTTGAACTTGCGAACCGGGGTTTGACCGCAGCTTTTTTTTTTAAATTAAATACCATGCCCCCGGAACTTCACCGGAACCAAAAGACTATTTCAGTAGATTGAGCGTCCATAATTGACGGCCGACCTCAATTCCCGCAACTTGAAAGTCCTCCCTTACCTGATTATGTAAAACTTAACTATTTGATGTTATAGCCTGAAACTCTCCATTTACCATCCTTATCCAACGTCGGAGTAATTGTTTCGATGGCATTTTTTTTATTCTCGAAAGACGTTTTATACTGGATCACTACATACTCCCCATCCGGTGCCCCGGGGGATGATGTCGCAAATTGCTTGGATACGAGTTCTCGAGAAAGTGCTTCTCCTAATGGCCCTCTGGCACTTTCAAGAGTTTGTTGCCATTTGTCCTTACTTATAGATGATTTAAAATATTCGGCAGCCTCATCCCAGCTTTCTCCATATTTTCCGAGGTCTACCTGCTCCAACCATCTTTGGGCTGAGTCTATGGCTGCTTTTTCGGCAACGGGATTGCCTTTTGGTGTGCATGCAACAACGCTCAAAAGTCCAATAGCCAATAACGCGATAAAATAATTCTTCATTTTTTCCTCCTATTTTTGCAATAGATTCCATACCAACGTTAGGATAAAAAAGCCCAACCCACCCTCGGCTATTTGTTTCCGGCAGCAATGATCATTGCGTTGCGCCGAAAAATGCGAGTGCTCGCTGGTCTCTTTCTAACCCATAGTTAGCGTTTATTATCAGGTAATATCAGCCTATCATTTAAATTACCTGATGTATAGAGGAGACGGTATTTTTTGTATTGAATATAATGTTGCCTCGATGCGTTTACTTATTCCGGTAAAATTCCCCATTGATCAATTTTATCTCTCCAGGATTTGGAAAAAATTCGATTTTTCCGCTCTACAACTATTTGAATTGTGAGGGATTGTGGCGGGGGTTCCATCTGACTTTGTCGATGTAGAAAGGCGAGTAAGTTCCTTCTGTCAAGCTATTAGCGCAAGCAATTCCGCGGTTTTCCGCGCCAGCAGCTCACGGTCCCCCCTGGTTTCCACATTGAGCCGCAGCAGGGGTTCGGTGTTGGATTTGCGGACGTTGAAGCGATATTTGCCGCAGCTCATGCTCAGCCCATCGGTATAATCCCGGTCCGGGCATTCCTGGCTGAAGCCCTTTTCTATCCTGGCAATCACCGCGTCCGGGTCGGTGACCCGGCGGTTGATCTCCCCGCTCACCGGAAAGGCGGCCTGCCGGTCGGCGATGAGTTCGGAGAGCCGCCGGCCGGTTCTGCTCAGCAGCTCGGCCACCAGCAGCCAGGGAATCATGCCGGAGTCGCAGTAGGCAAAATCGCGGAAATAATGATGGGCGCTCATCTCGCCGCCGTAGAGGGCATCTTCCGCCCGCATCCGCTCCTTGATGAAGGCGTGGCCGGTCTTGCTCATCACCGCCTCCCCGCCCGCCTCGGCCACCAGTTCCCGGGTATTCCAGACCAGGCGGGGATCATGGATAATTTTCGCGCCGGGGGTCTTGGCCAGCATGGCCTGGGCCAGCAGGCCGACAATGTAATAGCCCTCGATAAAGGCGCCCTGTTCATCAAAGAAGAAACAGCGGTCAAAATCCCCGTCCCAGGCCAGGCCCAGGTCCGCCCCCTGCTCCAGCACGGCCCGGCTGGTGATCGCCCGGTTTTCCGGCAGCAGCGGGTTGGGCACGCCGTTCGGAAACGTGCCGTCCGGATCGTGGAAAAGCTTGATAAAGGCAAAGGGCAGCGCACTTTCCAGCAGATCAATGACCGGCCCGGCGCAGCCGTTGCCTGCGTTGACCACAATTTTGAGCGGTTTTAGGGCCGCAGGGTCCACATAGGTGAGCAGATGGTCGATATAGGCCCGCTGGTTATTGATTTGCCCCATCCGCCCGCGCCCTGCTGCGGTGGTGGCCTTGAATCCGGCGGCGGCAAGCCGTTCAATATCCCGCAGGCCGGTATCGCCGCTCACCGGCACCGCCCCTTTCCGCACCAGCTTCATGCCGTTGTAATCCGCCGGATTGTGGCTGGCGGTAACGATAATGCCGCCATCCACCTCCAGGTTGAAGGCGGCGAAATAGATCTCCTCGGTACCGCACAGTCCCAGATCAACCACATCCACGCCTGCGGCAAGAAAGCCTTCAGCCAGGGCCCCGGCCAAAGCAGGCCCGGAGAGGCGGATATCATGGCCGATGGCCATCCGCCGCGGCTTGAAACAAACGGCATAGGCCTGGCCGATGCGAAAGGCAAGCTCTGCATCCAGCTCGTCCGGCACCCGGCCGCGGATATCATAGGCCTTGAAACAGGCAAGATACTCTGTCATGTGGTTACTCCTGTAAAAAAAGATCGGGAAATAAGGAAAAAATTGACACAAGAATGTTAATTGACCATTATCAGGGCCGGCTTGTCAATTTGAAAGACGCAAGAACAGTAACTTCTCAGGTGTTTAGTTTATAGGTGTTTCGTCTGTCAGCAAAATCCCGCTTATTTCGCACCCCGCCAAACACCTGACAGACTACAGTCTAATAACCTGAACAACCTGCGGTCCTCAAACTAAGGAAAGGCAATGAATCCAGAAATTTTACCGGCCGACATTTCCCGCCGGCTAGCGGCACTCTACAGCGAGATGGAAACGGCCTATGATGCCCTGGCGCAGGGCCTGCATTTTTCCTGCGCCGGCTGCCCGGACAACTGCTGTGACAGCTATTTCCAGCATCACACTTACAGCGAATGGGCCTATCTGTGGGAGGGCCTGCAGCAGCTTACGGAGGAGAGAAGAGAGAGGTTTATGGCCAGGGCCGGGGAGTATGTCCGACAGAGCCAAATCATGCTGGCCAGGGAGGAACGGCCGAATCTCATGTGCCCCATCAATGAGGATGGCCTCTGCGCCCTGTATCCCCACCGCATGATGATCTGCCGTCTGCACGGCGTCCCCTCCGCCATGATCAGGCCGGATGGCAAACGGCTGGAATTTCCCGGCTGCTTCCGCTGCCAGGAAATCGTGGCCGGACAAGAGCACATACCCCATCTTGACCGGACGAAAATGTATCAGAAGCTGGTCGAAATCGAAATGGATTGGCTGGGGCCCAAACGGCGCATCCTGCCGAAAGTCAGAATGACCCTGGCCGAGATGATGGTCAAAGGCCCGCCCGTATTCAATTTCTGCTGATTGACCTCAGAAAAGCGAGGTCAGCACATCGCATTCCTGGCAGATCTTCAGCTTTTCCCGGCAGCCTTTTTCACTGGTGCACTCACACAAGGTGCCGCAGATGAACCAGCAAAGATGGCCGGCCTGGAATTCCCAGGCCGGGCATTGCTCCTTGCGGTCACAGTTCTTTCTCTCCCAGCACGGCTTGCGATTCTTATCCTGCCGCCGCTGACTGGACAGCAGAAAGAATATCTGCCGCTGGATATGGGAAGGGATGGTCCGCCAGCCCTGCTCATAACTGTGGATGGCCTTCAGTGAGACGCCGAGGAGAGTGGACAGCTCCTTCTGGGTTTTCGCCAGCTGCTTGCGCGCTTTAGCAAATTCAAGTTTATCCATGACGTACCAGTATTTTTTTTGCTTTGCCGATCTTAACAAACGTAGCCATTGCTACACCGTAGCACAGAGGTCGAGCATATTCTTAGCACATTTTGGGTAAAATTACTCAAAAAATATAAAAAAAGCGGCTACAACCTTTTGTCATAGCCGCCGGGGGTGAAATAAATTCAGCCTGAAAATTTTCAGCTGCGAATCATCTCCGCCAGCTGGAAAGCGAGTTCCAGGCTCTGTTCGGCATTCAGGCGGGGATCGCAGTTGGTCAGATAGTTCTGCTGCAGATGCTGGTCAAGAATATTTCTCCCGCCGCCGGTGCATTCGGTGACATTATCACCGGTGAGTTCGAAATGCACGCCGCCGGGGATGGACCCCTCGGCCCAGTGGATTTCAAAGAAACATTGCAGTTCGTGGAGAATCTCATCAAAGTTTCTCGTCTTGTGGCCGGTTTCGGCGGTATAGGTGTTGCCGTGCATGGGATCACAGCTCCACACCACCTTAGAGCCTTCTTTTTTAATCTCCCGGATCAGGGACGGCAGATATTTATCCACATCCTTGGCGCCGAAACGGGTGATCAGGGTTATTCTGCCCGGCTCATTTTCCGGATTAAGCCTGGCAATCAGCTTTTTGATCACACTGATGTCGTGCTTGGGGCCGACCTTTATGCCGATGGGGTTCAAGACACCGCGCAGGAACTCCACATGGGCCCCGTCCAGCTGCCTGGTCCGGTCGCCGATCCACACCATATGGGCGCTGCAGTCATACCAGCCCCCGGTGATGGAATCCTGGCGGGTCAGCGCCTCTTCGTAACCAAGGAGCAACGCCTCGTGGGAGACATAAAACATGGCCTGGTTCAGCTGGGGAACGTCGGTATTGATGCCGATGACCTCCATGAAATGCAGGGCCTGATCAATGTTGCGGGCCAGCCGCTCATAGGAGCGGCCCATGGGCGATGACTTGACAAACTCGTCGTTCCAGGCATGTACCCGGTGCAGGGCGGCATAGCCACCCTTGGTGAAGGCCCGGGTAAGGTTCATGGTGGCGGCCGCCAGGTAATAGCCCTTGACCATGCGCTGGGGATCAGGACGGCGCGCCTCCTCGTTGGGCTCAAAGCTGTTGACCATATCACCCCGGTAACTGGAGATTTCCTTGCCGTTGACCATTTCCGTGTCCGCGGAACGGGGCTTGGCATACTGGCCGGCCATGCGTCCCACCTTGATCACCGGTTTGCCGCCCGCATAGCTGAGAATAACGGCCATCTGCAAAATGACCTTCAACAAATCCCTGATGGCCGGGGCGGTGCAGTGGGTAAAATCCTCGGCGCAGTCACCGCCCTGGAGCAGAAAGGCCTTGCCCTCCACCGCAGCGGCGAGCTGTTTTTTCAGATCCCTGATTTCGCCGGCAAAAACCAGGGGCGGCAATTTGGCAATGGTATCAACGGCCTCCTGGTAAGCCTTCTGGTCAGGCCATTTTGGTTGTTGTAATGCGGTAAACTTCTGCCAGCTTGATTTCGTCCACTCAGACATCTGCTTTCTCCGTTATTTGATGAATCCGTAAAAACTAAAAATTGACCACAGAGAGCACAAAGCCCACAGAGATAACTTGCTGAAAATAAAAACATTTCCTCTGTGTTCTCTGTGGTGAAAACAGACTTTTTACGCGTTCATCTTATTTGGCTGTTTCGCATTTATACCCCTTGAGGGTAAAAAAACCTTAACCTCCCCGGCATTACTGCTCAAGGCAAGAGCCATTTCAGCGGGCGGGGATAAAACCCGCCCCTGCTGGCGCCGGGAAGTTTTGTACAGTATCGTGTTGCCCGGTCTCGTTGCAAGGTTTTTTACGAGGCCATGGCCTAAGAACTTCAAATAAAGCCCTTTTATTTAATCCCCGCCTCTGCCCTCCGGAGCCCTGGGCAGGGCGCATGGCCCCCCGGCACAGCAGATCTCCACATCAAAGGCGTTTAAAATGCGCAGCTCCCGCTCACCTTTCGCCTGGTCGCTGAATGGGGCAAACTGTAATTTATCCAACATGTTAACCAGTTCCGCCCTGGCCGGGATTGCCGCCAGGCCGGTGCCGAGCACCTCGCCGGTTTCCGTGTCAAGCAGTTCCGCATCCTGGCCGTTGGTCACCACGGCCAGGGGGATTCGGTACTCCTTATCGAGCACCCTGGCCGCCGCAATGGCGGACCGCTCCCTGGTTACCAGGGACCCGGGGGCGTAACGGATGATCATGCACCGCCTGCCGTTGTGGTGCAGTGTAATGTCGATCTTTGACACGACAAACTGCCCGGCGAACAGGGTTTCGATCCTGCGCCGCATCTCCAGGGCGTTTTTCGGGTAGCCCTTTTCCTCGACCAGCAGCCGGGCAAGCTGCTGCCGGATGCGTTCATCATCGGTGTCGGTCAGGGTTTCACCGGTGACATAATCCGTGCACGTACCATAGACAATGTGATGCAAAGGGATATCAGCCATAGCTTGCTCTCCTGCAACATCAAACAGAAAAGGGGCCGTCAAGGCCCCTTTCCGCATTTTCCTTCCCGTCAAACCGCTTTCTTTTTACAGTTCAAGCCATGACTCGGAAAAAATGGCCTGGCCGGAGAGAACCTTGTAGGTCTTGTAATGCTCCAGCGCTGAACCGGCGAGCCCTGCCGGGCCGGGATCATTGCCGTCCATCATGCCGTGCACCAGGCTCACCAGTTCAGGGCGCTCGCCCTTGCAGATGGCCATCAGTTCCGTATCATAGGAGTTGACGATTGCCGTGGTGATGCCATGCTTCATCAGCATGATCAGATAGGTGCGGTCAAGGTATTTACGCAGATGATCGGCCACCCCGTTGGACACATTGGACAGGCCGACGGTTGAGCCGGCGCCCGGGGCGATATCCTGCAGCATGCTCATGAACTCAAGGCCTGAGGCGAGCTGATCGGCCCCCAGGGTGATGGGGGTGCCGATGGGATCAAAAAGCATTTTCTCGTTGGGGATGCCGGCCTCGGCCAGGGCCATCATCAGGTCAACCGCCATGGCCGCCCGCTCGTTGGAATCACGGGGCATGCCTTCCGGGCCCCAGAGCAGGGCGATGACATTGCAGCCCGCCTCGGCGGCAACCGGGATCAGCTTCTGCATTCTCTCCGGCTGGGCGGAGATGGAGTTCATGATGGCGTTGGCCTTGTTCTTCACCACTTTGAAACCTGCGGCCATGGCGTCGACATTGGTGGTGTCCAGGCACAGGGGGGTATCGGTGACAGCCTCAACGGTCTGAACCACCCAGGGCATCAGTTCGGTGCCGTCCTTGCGGGCCGGGCCGATATTGAGATCAAGGTAGGCGGCGCCTGCTTTGCTTTCCTCTTTGGCCATCTCCTGAACGGGAGCGGGATTTCTCTCTTTCATGGCCCCGCCGCTTCTCTTACCCATGATGTTGATGCTTTCAGCAATTGCTAATACCGTCTGAGACATGGAATCTCTCCTTATCCTAAATATTATTTGAAGGTCATTTATCCGCAGGGAAAATTGGCATTATAAATTAATAACTCGATAAAATAGCGGGATACGGAGGGCTTGTCAACACGCAAAACTACCTAGAAAGTCAGGAAATTCATTAATTGCGCCAGGGGAAACACCCTTTTATTTTCAGATGAAAAAAATTATGCTAAAACGATCAGTGAGGGCAGCAAAAAAACCATTGGTTCATCTAACGGCATCCTGACAAAAACATGAAAACAAGCAAACTTATTATCGCCTGGGCCCTGCTTATTGCCGCCCTGCCTTTGCTGGCGGCAACCGGCGCTTACCTTCTGGTTGACGATGCCACCCTGGCGGCCCTGATCATCCATCGCCTCGAGCAGGCCACCGCCACCCGTATCTCGTATCGGCAGGATGCCGTGATCACGCGGACCTTGTCGCCAACCTTCTGCGTCAACGATCTCTCCATCGAAAATACCGCCGAAAACTACCAGCTCCACATCAGTTCCCTGCAGCTGCAGATCAGTCTTACCGGCCTGCTTGCCGGCCGCCTGGATGTTCCCCGCCTGGCGCTGGGCGACACCCGGGTGGAGCTCAGGGAAAGCGACTCGGCCGGCAGCCCGGCATTCCCCGCCCCGCTGCCCTTCAATCCCGTCCTGCACGATGTTGCCATCGGCAAATTATCGCTCATACTGGCAGGCGAGGCAATCAACCTGCCGGCCACCCACATCAGCGACCTGAGCATACGGCCGTCACCTGACACCGACCAGCTCATGCTGGCGGTCAAGACCGAGCTGGCAGGCCGGGAAATGCAGATCAACGCAGCCCTGCCAAAGCTCCAGGAAACCCTGCGGAGCCGCCTGCTGCCTTTTTCTCTTACCGCCATAGGGGAAGGCATTGACCTGTCCGCCGAGGGCCAGATCGACTTCCATCCCTCTCCTGCTGAAGTGCAAGCCGCTTTACACGGCCATGCGGCGGACCTGGGGGCGCTTGCCGCCGGCCTAAAAGACCTTAACCTCCAGGGAGGGCTGACGGCCGAGGCGCAAATTACCGGCACCTTTGAGCAGCTCGCCCTGGAAAATCTGGCGGCATCCTGGCAGGGACCGGGCCAATCCACGGCCAAACTGTCCGGCCGTCTGGCTGATGCCGCCAAACTCGCAGGCCTGGAACTCGATCTCACCGGCCAGGTTGAGCAGCCGGCCTGGCTCGCGCCCAAGCTGCCGGCAAGTCTCGGCACATTAAAAAATGCGGAGCTCTCCGCCAGGATAACCGGCTCGGGCCGCAAACCGTCCCTGCGCGAGGTCAAGCTGCAGGTGCAAACCGTGGAGGGGCTTGATCTGCGGCTTACGGGCAATTCAGACCTGACGGCAAACGGCCAAACACTTACCCCGGAAAACATCGATCTCAGCCTGACCTTTGCCGCTCCCACCACCCGCGCCGCCCGCTTCCTGCTCTTTGATAAGGTATGGGAACTGGGGGCCATTAACGGCCGGGCCGATATCCGCTCATCCTCCGGTGATCCGGCCATTGCCAACATCGCCATCCAGACCAGAGACGCCCAGGGCATTGCGGTGGAGCTGACCGGCGGCATCGCCGGCTTTCCCCTTGATCCGCACCGGCCCAATACCGGCTATGATCTGGAGGTGACCATGAAATCCGCCGCAACAGCCATCATGGGAGAACGGCTGGGTGTGCCCCTGCCATTATCAGGCCCCCTGGAGGTGCGCTACAAAATCGCAGGTGATACCCGAGCCCTGCAGCTGAACGGGATCAAACTGTCCGCCGGCGACGGCAATGCCGTGCAGGTGCACGCCCGGGGCCGGGTCGGCTTCGGCAATTGGGACCTGCCCGATCCCCTGGCGGCCATTGACCTGGAGATGGAAATGCAGAGCCGGGACAGCAAATCCCTTTCCGCGGTCCTGGGCAAAGAGCTGCCCGATCTGGGCGGGCTCAGCGCCCGGGGCAGACTGCACACCGTTAACGGCGAACACCGTATTGATGACTTTTTTATCACAACCGGCACGACCGCGCCGCTCCAGGCATCGCTCACCGGCTCGGCCCAGCATTTCACCTTTATGCCGAAACCGGCTGTTGATGGCATTGCGCTCTCCCTCACGGCAACCGCGGAGGATACCGCCAGTCTCAATAACCTCGTACACCGGCAGGACCTGATTCCATCCCTCGGCCCAGGCAGGGCAACCGGGCGGATAAGCGGCAACGACAGACAGATCCTGGTCAGTGACCTGTCCATCACCGCCGGCCGGAAAGACATCTTGCTGGTCAACGCCAAGGGCAGGCTGGGCACCCTGAACGCGGCGGATAACTGGCATCCCAGGGACACCGATTTCCACCTCAGCGCCCAGGCAACCAACAGCCGCCCCCTGGCCAAGGCCCTGGGATACCGGGTGCCGGAACTCGGCCCTTTTGACGCCGAAGCCGATCTGCGCGATAAAAACGGCAAGGCCGGGCTCGAATCCTTTCGCCTCCTGGTGGGCGACAGTGCCAAACCGACCATTGATGCCAGTGGTTTTGTCAACGACCTCCTGGCCGGGGGCGACCTACGCCTGGAAGCCAGACTGCATCTCGACGGCCATACCCTGGCGGCCTTTGCGGACAACCGTGCCCTGCCCGATCTACACCCCCTGGTCGGCGACCTGGTGATTTCCGACAGCGACGGCACCCTGGGCCTTGATTCTCTCCACCTCACCAGCAACCACTCGGACCTGATGAGCCTGCAGCTCAACGGCCAGTTCACTGATTTTAAAAAACTCGACACCCTGTCCCTCGATGCCCGCCTGACCGCCCGGGATCTGCAACTGCTCGGCGCCCTGCTTGATCGGCAATGGCCGCCTGTCGGGCCTGTCACCCTGGACAGCCGGATGAAAAAAAATAGCGGCGACACTGCCTTTGATTTTGACCTGACCGCAGGTCAAACCACGGTGCACAGCGCAATCAAGGTCCTCTTTGACCGCAAACCGCCCCAGATAAACGGCACCATCACTGCCCAAAATTTTTCCCTGCCCCAGTCCCCTGACAAAACCCCTGAAAATCACAAAAAGAAGATACCGCCGGCAACGCCCATCTTTTCCCGGAAACCGATTGATCTCCATTGGTTAAAACTGGCTGACGGCAATCTCACCGTTGACATCCTGTCATTTGACCGGGAACGGTTCAAGATTGAATCCGCCAAGCTGACGCTCAGCAATCAAGCCGGCCGGCTGACCATCAGCCCGGCCAGGCTTGTCTATCCCAAGGGGGAACTCGACTTCGAATTGCAGCTGGGTACCCAGGGAACCCCGCAGGTGAAATTCACGGCCTTTGGCACGGATATCAACCCCTGGAAGACATTTGACCTGCAGGACTCAAAAACCGCCCGCGACTTTGCGGCGGATCTCGATGTTGATGTCAATCTCACCTCAACCGGGGCAAGCGCCCATGAACTGGCGGCCAACCTGGCCGGGAACATCTTTCTGACCGTCACCAACGGCAAGATACGCAAGCAGCTGCTTGATCTGGTCTTTGTTGATCTCGTGGGCTGGAGCGCCAGCAAGGTGATGGGCGAAAAATATACGGATATCGAGTGCGGGGTGGCTGATTACCGTGTCAAGGATGGCATTCTCTCCACCAACGCCTTGTTTATCGACGGCAAAAATATTGCCATCGCCGGCCAGGGGGTCATTGACCTGGGTGATGAAAAGCTTGATTACGTTTTCCTGCCCAAGAAAAAGTCGCGGCTGATCCACCGGGCTGATCCGGTCAATGTGCAAGGCCCGCTGCGTGCCCCTGCCGTCAAGGTGATCCCATGGAAATCCGCCGCCACGACTTACGGTGGTCTGTTCTTTGCCCCCTACATCTTTGCCGGCATGGTCGCCGCCGACTGGCTGTCTGACGCCCTGAACATCCAGAGCAAAAAGTCTCCCTGCCAGGATTACATACGGAAACACGAGCAGAACCGAGAAACCAAAGGGGGAAAATCCATCCCCTAACCGAGCAGGCCGCAGCCCAGGAAATCTGCCCGATAAACCGGTTAGGGAGCAGAGCTTATCTGCCGCCCCCCGACTCATAAAGCTGCGGCCACCTCTCAACCCAGCAGCAGACATGGTCCGCGTCTGGGATTATGACAAGTTCCGGGCGTGACCGGGCTGGAAAATGGCTGGCGAAGGAAGCGAAGATATCACTGCTGATAACAGTATCCCGCCCGCCGACAAAATGGATCTGCTGCAAGGTGCTTATCGCCTGCCATTCATCCGCCGGATTAAGTGATCCGCTTAAAGGCGGAACCCCGTGCTTTCTGGTCCAGGCCTGATGGTCAAGATTGCCGGCCACGGTAATGAGCGATGTCACATCGCTGCGGCGGGCAGCGACCAGGGCGGCAATTGCTCCGCCGCCGGAATAGCCGACCAGCTGCAGATCTTGGGCACGAAACTCTTGTTTGAGACGGTCAATCGCCAGGCTGACTGAGGAAACAACTTCAAGGGAAAACCTCCGGTCCGACCAATAAATATTGGTGCAACCCCGGGCATCGCCGCCGGTGACATACTGACAGGGACGGGCAAGATAGGCGGCCGGCCCTTGCGGATGCCGCAGCGCCAGCTCCAGCCCTATGGGGTTTACCGGGGTGGGATCACTTGAAATCCGCGTGGAGGTCAACCAGGCAAGCCCATCCCCTTCAATATAGATGGTGAGAATCTTGCTGTTTAGCGGAATTTCTTGCGGAATAAAGCCGGCAAGAATAAATCGTTCGGCAGGCAGGCGAATTTCCCGCCAGCCCGCGGCAGCCGCCAGCCTGACGGCATTTTCCCGGCGCTGTTGCGGCGAGATGGGGGTGCAGCCGGCCAAAACAACCAGCGCTAGGGTTAACCAGACCAGCCGGCGGGCCATAGTCAGCGGCTGACCGGCACCAGATCCCCCAGGGCCGCCAATAATGGCCCGAGATGCCCCTCATACTTCCGCCAGCGGTCAACAGAGGATTTGTAGATCGGTTGGCGTACCTGGGTAATGCTGGCGGTACGGACGTTTCGTTCCGTCTTGTGGGAGTTCAGGCAGGCCTCATCCCACTCCAGTCCGCAGTAATCAAGTAAAGCGCGGGTCTGGTTTTCGTTATCGTTCACCAGCTCCTCATACTGGATCTCATAAAATGCCCCAGGCGGCAGCACTTTACGCCAGTGGTCCATCAGCTGCGCATAGTTTCGGTAATAACGGCCCATCTCGGCCAAGTCGTAACTTTGCGGCTGCGTTTTGTTGAACAGCCGGGTAAAACCGGAAAGGCAGGTGTCAACCGGATTGCGTTTGACATGGATAATCCTGGCGTTGGGCAGCATGAGATGAATCAGGCCAAGGCAGTTGAAATTGGCGGGCATCTTGTCGGTGATGTGCCGGGCTGCCGGATTACGCAGCCGCAGGCCCGTTACGTATTTTTCACCCATGGCCTGCAAGTCTTCCGGGGTGATACCCTGCAGCGACAGGGGGTAGCCCTCGGTGGCGGTGTCATTGGGGCGGCTGGCAATGATCATCAGGTCAGGCAACTCACCTGCGCCATGCACCAAGGGATGACTGGCAATGATCTGTTCCGTAAGCGTGGTCCCGGAACGCGGCATGCCGAGCACAAAAATCGGCAGGTCGGACGGGCACGCCCCGGTCCGGAGGCGTTCTATGGTTTCCGGCGTAAAAAATTCACGTATGTTCTGGCATACCTTATCATTATCCGCCGGATCATAAAGAGTTCGTTTCCGTTTCAGACGGCACCCTTCCAGGAAGTGAGGGAAAGCCCGGTCATACTGCCTGGTGTCATCATAGCATTTACCCAGGGCGAAATGC
Source organism: Desulfobulbaceae bacterium (assembly GCA_023230525.1). GTDB lineage: Bacteria > Desulfobacterota > Desulfobulbia > Desulfobulbales > SURF-16 > SURF-16. The sequence goes on along the minus strand of JALNXE010000021.1, from coordinate 36,146 downwards.
AGCGGAATGGCCTTGGTCTCCATCATGGTGTCGAGTTTTTCCGCCTCCCGGACCAGAGCGGCCATGTTCTCGTCACCCTCCTGCACCTTCTTGACCTGGGCCAGGGACAGCCTTGCGCCAAGGTTGGTTGCATCAAGGCTCAGGGCATGCCGGAAGGTTGCTTCAGCCTCTTCCAGTTTCCCCTGCTCCATCAGTAAATGCCCTTTACCAAGGTGGATGCTCAGCAGATGAGGGTCGCGGTCCAGCGCTTTGGCGTAGGCCTGCTCCGCCTTGTCCGGATAGCCTGATTCGGCGTAAATACCCCCCAGCAGGCTGTGCACTTCCGCCTTTTCAGGAGCCAGCGCCAGGGCCTTATTGGCCATAACCTCCGCTTCGGCCATTTTTTTCTGCTCCTGATTGAGTTTGGCCAGGCCAAGAAATGCCTCCGGGTAATCAGGCTTGAGTTCCAGGGCTCGCTTAAAACCGGCGGTTGCCTTGTTGAATTGCTCCAGGGCCATAAAAGCTGTGGCAATGTTGCAATGCGCCTCAGCGTAATTAGGTTTAAGCTTGAGGGTGTTCAGCAAGACCTTTACCGCCTCTTCCGGCTGCTCTGCCTCGGTCAGCACCGCACCGAGGTTATTGCTGGATTCCACATAGCTGGGCGAGATCTCCAGCACTTTTCGGTAAAAGAGGATGGCGCCGTCCCTGTCTTTCTTATCGCGCAGAATACTGCCCAGGTTGTTGAGGGCGGCGGGGAGCCTGGGGTCAATGGTCAACGCGCGCCTCTGGCAGGCCTCGGCCTTATCCAGTTCCCGGCGGTCGTAATAGGCAATTCCCAGATTGCTGTGCGAAGTGGCGGAATCCGGGGTGAGAGCGACCGCCTTTTCCCCATGGTAAACAGCCTGGTCCAGATTTTTGAGCAGCCGGTACATTTCCCCCAGATTGGAGTGAAATTGCCCCACGGTCGGCAAGCTGTCAACCGCCTGCTCGATGATATGCACCGCCTGCCCGGTATTTCCTGCCTGATGGGCTATCACCCCAAGAAGATGCAAAGCAAACGGGTGCCTGGGCTGGGCCTGCAGAATTTGCCGCAGCAACACCTCCGCCTGATGCAGGCGCCCGGCAGCCTGATGTTGGGTTGCCAATTCGAGCGCCTGCTCAATGGTCACCTTTTTAGCAGATACCAACCTGGCGGATTTTGCAGGAATTTTTTGTTTCATCTTTGTCATATTAAAGTGGTTTTAGGTGAAATATTAAACAGCTTAAGGGCATATCAATAAACATCTACTTAAAGAGAATTTATTCGTCAAGCTATGTATTGAGATTTTGTGGATCACCTGTCAGGCTATCAATACCCTGCTTGTGCCTTTATTGTTCTTTCTGCGGTCTTCCATTATGGATCAATTCTAACCAATTGTTGCCTCGCAAAATACATAACACATAATAGCATCTTTTTTATTTACACGAATAGAATTTATTTATGAATTCTTCCTCATTCCATTTGACATATATTGCTGAAACTAATTAGGATAGTTTCTGAAGTTTAGCCTCTGCCTTAGGGCAGACCAAGAGGGGGTTTGTAATTTACCGCAACGGAAGGAGAATTGACCAATGAAAAAACGCTATCCCGCCCAACGAGTGTTCCACCTCATCGCCGCGGCAGTTGCCGTGACTCTGGGGCCGATGTTCACATCCCCGGCAGTTGCTGCCGACAATATCGTCTCATCTGCAGAAACCGCAGCCAGCACCCTCTACACCCTGACCGGGACTGATTCGCTGACTATTACCAATACCGGCGAAATAAATGCTACCGGCGGGACTAACGCCATTTATGTTGATGGCAGCGCAACCGGCGTTACCATTGATAACAGCGGAATTATTTTTGCAGACGGGGGGGGGTATGCCATCACCCTGGACGCCTTATCCCTTGGTACCAGCATAACCAATCAGGCTGGTGCAATTATCTCCGCCTCCACCACGGCGATTAATTATGACGGCAATCTTGATGGCAGCCTGACCAATGCCGGCACGATTGAAATCAGTAATACCAGCAGCGGTACGGCCATTTATGTGAGCGGCGATGTCTCCGGCACTCTTACCAACTCGGGAACCATCAACTTCATCAGCCCGGAGAGCGGCGAATTCAATGGCATTTACGTTGGCGGCGATGTTTCCGGCACCATTACCAATAGCGGCCTTATCAGCATCGAAGGCACCACCGGATACAGCGATACCTATTACGGCATCAACATCCAGGGTTCGCTGACCGGAACCCTGGTCAACAGCGGCGTTATCCGTCTTACCGGCGTGGCGACCGATGATGTCTACCTTGAGGGTATCTATATCGGAGATATCGGCGCCACAGGTAATTTGCTCAATAGCGGCACCATCGAAATCAACGGTCTGAATACCGATGATTCCCAAACCAACATGGGTATCCATGTTGACGGCGCGATGGCCGGCACCCTGGAAAATACCGGCACCATCACTGTGTCATCCATTGTGGACAATAATAGCACCAGCAGCGGCAATTTCGCCTACGGCATTAACATCAGCGGTGACTTGTCAGGCACCCTGTCCAACTCAGGCGCAATTACCGCCACGGCAATCAATGCCTACGATTATAACAACGAGGCATACGGCATCTACGTAGGCGGCAACCTGTCGGGCGCTCTCACCAACACGAGCACCGGCACCATTACCGCCAGTGCCAGCAACTACAACAGACATGGCGGATCGTACGCCACCGCTTACGGCATTTATATCAACGGTGAGGTTTCCAGCACCCTGACCAATGACGGCACCATAACGGTCAGTGCCCTAGACAGCAATTCCGATGCGGAGGCCTATGGCATCTACGTGGGAAATAATGTTACCGGGGCGGTCAGCAATAACGGCACCATCCAGGTAACGGCTGCGGCCACTGCTTCAGATGTCTATGGCGCAACAGGCATCTATCTTAATGGTGATGTCAGCGCCACCGGCTCGGTGACCAATACGGGTGATATCACGGTCGATATTCTCGCGGCAAATGATAACAATGATGGCGCCGGTATTCGGGTTAACGGTGACATGCAGGGCACCATGCTGAACAGCGGCAATATCACCCTCACCTCAACCATTGACGGATATGACGATTACAATGAATATGGCGTCTATATCAACACACTTTCCGGCACCATGACCAATACGGGCAATATCACTGTCTCCCAGACTGTGGGCTCATCCAGTTCCGATGGCGCCTATGGCGTGTATATCAGCACCTTGACCGGCGCCCTTACCAACAGCGGCACCATCTCCTCAACCGGCATAGGCGCGGGCTCCACGGCCTATCCTGTAGGACTTTATGTGGGCACTCTTGACGCAGCTGCCACCATCACCAACAGCGGCACCATTTCGGCTACAGGCGTTGCAAATGCCTCGTCGGTTAACGCGGTGCTTATCGGCACATTAGACGGCACCATCACCAACAGCGGCACCATTTCGGCAAGCGCTGAAAGTGGTGATGCCTATGCAATTATGGCCGGGGCCGGTACCGGCTCTGTTGTCAATAGCGGCACAATCTCCGGCGGTATTGCCCTTGGCGGCACGGTCAGCATGACGAACACGGGCACGCTGTTTATCCCCGCCGGTGTTGCCGGCGGTATTGGTGGCGACTATACCCAAAGCGGCAATGGCGTCCTGAAAATCGGCGCAACGGATAATGCAACCTATGGCCAACTGGCTGTAGCCGGCACTGCTGATATTTCTGCCAACAACAAAATCGTGGTAGACGTAGATGCAAATGAGACATTTGCCGACGGAGATGTTCTGGCAAGTGTCATCTCAGCCGGCACCTTGACCACCGGGGCAAGCTTCAATGTGGTCGATAACAGCCTGGCCTGGAAGTTTACCCCGGCCAGTGATGCTAACGATTTAGACCTGTCCCTCACTGACACGGGAATGACAACTTTTCTGGCAGCGGTGCAAAGCGCTGGTTTAGGCACCGGGACCGGAGTTGCCCGTACGCTGGATTCCCTTATGAACGATACGCCGACAGGAGAGATGGAAGAGTTGATTTATGCTCTTGGCAGCCTGAACTCCGCCGGTGCAGTTTCCGCCGCCCTGAGCCAACTCACCCCGCTCATGAACGGCGGCATGGCCCAGGCCACAATGGCCGCCATGCACGATGCCGGCCGAACCGTTCAGACGCGTCTTAAGGAAAAACGCGGCCTGTCCTCGGGCGACCCGGTGTTATCTGACAAAAAAGTGTGGCTCAGGCCTTTTGGTTCCTGGTCTGAGCAGGATGATCGCAAGGATGTGGAAGGATACGATGCTGACACCTTTGGCCTGGCATTGGGCGCTGATGCCGCAGTGTCCTCCAGCACTCGCCTGGGATTAGCCCTGGCATATGCCCAAACCGATGTGGACAGCAACTCCGACGCTGCGGATCAAGAGGCGGATATCGATACCTACCAGGCAATTGCCTATGGAAGCTACGGGATTGATGCCCGAACCGATCTGGATTTCCAGGCTGATATAGCGGATAACAGCAATGATGGCGAGCGCACCATCAACATCACCGGTATCCCCAGCCGCGTTGCCGATTCCGACTATGACAGCTTCGCATACCATTTAGGCGCCGCTGTCAGCCATCGCCTTGACGTGAACGAAAAGGCAACTTTTGTCCCCTCCGTCGGCTTGGATTACACCTCAATCGAGGCGGACAGCTATACCGAAAAAGGCGCCGGAGATCTTAATCTGCGGGTGGGTAGCGACACAACTGATGAACTCGTGCTCAGCATTGATGGAAAATATAATCATGCCTTGACTGACAGCATGACGTTGGCCGCCAATCTCGGTGTCGGCTATGATTTCATTGCCGATGAATCCTCGATAGGGTCCTCCTTTGTCGGTGGCGGCGCGGCATTTACCACCAAGGGCCTTGATCCCTCTCCCTGGATATACCGCGGTGGTCTCGGCCTGGAAATGTATTGCGCCAACAGTATGGAGGTTGTTGCCCGCTACGATCTTGAAGGCCGTGAGGATTACCTCAACCAGACTGCCTCCGTTAAATTTCAACTGTCGTTCTAAACTTCTGGCCTTACGTTCGTAAAAAAGCCCCTTTTGCTCGTATGAGCAAAAGGGGCTTTTTTTATTCCGTCTGGCCCCAGGTCTGTCTCTGTTTGATTTTACAAACCCCAACCTGCGGCTGAATTACTGAACAGCGTCCTCTTTTGTTTCCCCGCCCTGGGCTACGGGCTCCTTTGCTTTCGTGCTTACTGCCTGATTTGTATATTCGTAAGCGCCATCTGTCGGCTTATCTCCTGAATAATACAGGACAAAAAAAATTAAGAAAGATATCACTAACCTTGTTTTCAGGGAGGCTTTATATGCAAGAAAAAAATGCTATAATCCCTATGCATAGAAAAATAGAAAATAATTTTATCATTTACCGGAACGATATCAGGCTTCCCCGGTTAAGGCGTGCCCCCTGTGAACAATTCCATCCTCAATCACGTTACGGAACTGACCAGGTTTCGGGCTTCACGCTATTTTGCACGTTTACCCTCCCGCACCCCCATGCCGGGCAAACAAAAAAGCCCGTCTCCGATACCGAAGACGGGCTTTGCAATCACGCCTGATTCTCCACTTCGGCAACCCGGCCGCCTCAGTGAGGCCCGTGGCTTTGCGTCCCCGGGTCGCCCCAGGTTTGCTTTTATCGATGTTTTATTGCTAAATCCTAACAACCTGCCGAACGGCAAGTCAAGAAAAAATGTGAATTCAGAATGTTGTTAATATGGCTTCATGGGCGGAAATGCAGACGAGACAGGGAAAATCGCGGATGAAAAAAAGTTGTTCCGCAGAATTTGTGGACACAACATTACTACTGTCAAAACTTGCAGGATCATGCCATTTCCGGTGAAAATCCAAATCCGGAAAAAACAATGGATTCCTCTCCCGCTTCCTCTTGCCAGAAATGACGACCTGGCTGCATGTTTGCATTAAGGTGAAAAGCTAATTGCTGCGCCTTGTTCGGCAGCATAACGGACACGGTGATCAGCCGTCCCGGATGACAAGCTGCTTGCCGGCCAGGGTGGTCAGCCGGTCAAGTTTTCCCCAGAACTGCAGGAAGAGCTGCACGCCGAATTCCGGCACCGCCTGCAGACCCTTGCCGGCGGCGGCATAGAGCTTTCCTTCAGCCAGCAGCCTGCCGAGGAGGTCAAGCCCCAGGCGGGGCCTCTGGTCCATTGCCGCTGAGTCCGCCAGCAACTGGTCAAGGCTTTGATTTTGGCCGGCAAACTCCAGGCCCTTGAGAAAGTTGATGATGCGGGCGGTGATAAACAGGGTGTACAGATCCCGGCGCCGGACCCCCTCCGTCTCGATGGCCATGGCGGTTGCGCGGGAGAGAAAGATATCCTTTGGGGTCAGGGGGGGAAAACTTTCGGCCATGGGTGTGCCGGGGGTGAGGTAAAAGATCGACACCCCGATCAGCACCGGCAGCCGGGCCAGGGTCAACAGGGAATCGATCATGTTCGCCGGATTGTCCCCCGGCAGTCCGAGGATCAGATAGGCCACCATGGCAAATCCCAGGTCAGCGGCCGCTTCCACCACCTCGGCAAACTGCGCCACCCGCTGGGTGCGGCCCACGGCTGAGAGGATTTCCTGTTTGCAGCTCACCAGGGCCAGATTGAGGTTGGTGAAGCCCGCCTGCCGCATCAGCTGCAGGGTTTGCCTATCCAGGCTGGCGTAGGAGACGCCGTTCATGGCCAGCAGCTGGAGGTCCCGGCCGTGAAATCTATTGATGAGCAGGCGGCAGAGGTGCTGCATCTCGCTTTTATCAAAGGTGAGGTTGTCGTCCTCAAAGTCAAAAACGCGAAAGCCCTGACTGTAGCGGTGCGCGATCTCGGCCAGGACATCCTCCGCGGTCCTGCGCCGGTAAAGGCTTCCGAAGGTCAGGCGCACCGAGCAGAAGCTGCACTGCAGCGGGCAGCCCCGGGAGGTGAGCACAAAGGTGATCGGCCTGCCGTTAAACAGATAGCGGCCCGTCTCGCTGTCCGGCAGATCAGGGATGGGCAGCTCATCCAGGGGATAATTGGGCGCCAGGTCGTTGAAAATGAGCTCCCGGCCCTTTTTATAACCCAGGTTCGGCACGCAGGCCAGATCCCGCCCCTGCTGCCAGGCCTTGAGAAATTCCACCAGGGGCCGCTCCCCCTCGCCGCGGATGATGAAATCCACATTGGCATCCCCCAGCATCATCTCCGGGGCGCAGGAGACATGGGAGCCGCCGACAATGATGGGGCAGTCCATGGCCTGCTTGAGCCCCGCCGCCAGCGTCAGAACCTCCCGGTAATAGGGGGAAAAAAGCGAGGAGATGCCGATGATATCCGGCTTTTCCTTAAGCACCTGGCTTATGATTTCCGCAAACGGCACGCCAAAGTGATAGTACTGATGAAAGGTGCTGAAGGGACTCGCATCGGCGAATTGATAAAACGGTTTGAGATAGCGCAGCTCCCTGGGCAGGGGGATGGTCTTTCTGCCTTGGCCGTGGTGAAAATCCCGCACCAATACCTGAAATTCCGGCAGATATTTCTGCACCGCGGCCTTGAGATAATAGAGACCGATGGGCTGCAGGCGGATATCGGTGTCATAAAAATCCTGCACCGGCGGCTGAATCAGCAGAAGTCTGGGCATTACCTGTTCATGACCTGGTGCCATTGCGGTACGAAGCGCTCCGGCCAGGTGCGGCAGAACTTCGGGGCGGACGGCAACATCGGCCAGAGCCACCTCATCAACCGGCGAAATTTTTTCATTCGTGGGCCAAGAATTCAACGCGGTTCGCTTCTTCGACGACCTTTCAATCTCTCGCTCCCGCCCCTCAGGGCATCAGTCCGCCCGTCAGCACCAGAATCATAACGGCGGCCAGCGTCAGGCGGTAGAGTCCGAAGATCGAGAGCGAGTGGCGGTTGAGGTAGCCGACCAGCCATTTGACTGCAACGGCGGCCGAGAGAGCGGCCGCGATAAAGCCGAACAGTATGGGAGACCAGCCATAGGCCTGCACCATGGCCAGGCCGCCGTGCATAGCCTTAAAGCCGGTGGCCGCGGTCAGGGTGACCACCCCCAGCAGAAAGCTGAATTCCACGGCCCCGGCTACGCTTAACCCGGTCAGGATGCCGGCCAGGATGGTCACCAAGCTGCGGCTGGTGCCGGGCCACATCGCCAGGCACTGGGCAAGACCGATGACAAGGGCCATGCGCCAGGTGAGGCTGTCCAGGTCCTTGCCCGCCTTGGCCTGGGGAAAACGATCCTGCCGCCTGTGCGAAACCGCCAGGATCGCCAGCCCTCCGACCAGCCAGGCAGCGGTTATCGGCCACAGACCGAAAAGATAGCCTTCGATGACATCGTCAAAGAGTACCCCGAACACGGCTGCCGGCAGAAAGGCGACCACGATGTTCACGGCCAGGGTCAAACCCTGCCGGTCGCGGCCCAGCACTCCCAGCAGCATCTGGCTGACCCGGGGCCAATAGAGCCCCAGCACCGCCAGAATGGCGCCCGCCTGGATGCAGATGGCATAGGCGTCCGCCGCCGGACCTGACGGGATGCGCATCAGCCGCTGGGCCAGAATGAGATGGCCGGTGGAACTCACCGGCAGGTATTCGGTCACGCCCTCGACAACTCCCAGCACCAGGGCCTGCCACCAATCCATGATTATCTTACCTCCTCATTAATTACGGCAGAAAAATCGCAGAGACGAATTACAGCCATAAAGATAGCACGGGGCGGCTTCCTCGTCGTAAGTAAAAAGGGAACGCCTCGGCCGGTTCAGGAACTTCGAAAAAAACCGGAATGATGCCAATGAAACATTCTTTCGATTACCTGCAACAAAATATACCTTAATCCGTGCCGTTGGAAATAGCAAAAACACGGGAAACAACAAAATGATCTTTATGCCTTTCCCATTTTTAAACTTATCTCCCAACCCCGGAAACAATAATCAGCCTCGCTCCTCCAGCGGCCCCTGGCAACTGACCGGGCCAGGCCGGGGCAGCATTTCGGCGATATTGACCCTGTTTTTCCCGGCCGCCGGAATGCAGAGATTATTGAAAAACTGGGAGGTGCATTTGCCCCAGGAAAATTTCTCCGCAAAGGCGCGGCACCGTCTGCCGTCCAGCTGCAACGCCTCCTGCACCGCCTCCTGCAGATCCTCGCTGAGAAAGCCGGTCACCCCCTGCTGGATGATATTTCGGGGACCGGTGACCGGATAGGCCGCCACCGGCAGGCCGCAGGCCAGGGCCTCCAGCATGACCAGCCCGAAGGTGTCCGTCCGGCTCGGGAACACAAAGACATCCGCGGCAGCCAGGTGCCGGGCCAGCTCTTCCCCTTTTTTGTAACCCGTGAAACGCACGCCGGGATATCTCGTTTTCATATCCTGCAGGGCCGGTCCGTCGCCCACCACATATTTGGTGCCGGGCAGATCAAGTTTGAGAAACTCCTCGATATTTTTTTCCACCGCCACCCGGCCGACAAACATGGAGATCGGCCGCTGATCACCCAGAAACTCCTTGGCGCGCGGCCTGAAAATTTCCGTATCCACCCCCCGGAACCACAGGGCCAGGTTGCGGAAGCCATACTGGGTCAACTCGGCCCTCAAGCCATCGGTGACCACCATGGTGCGGGTGGCGGCTGAGTGAAACCGGCGCATCAACGCATAGGTGAGGCCCAGGGGGATGGGCGCCCGCAGCCTGACATATTCCGGAAAACGGGTATGGTAGGAGGTGGTGAAGCGTAAACCGTTTTTGCGGCAGTAGGCCCGCGCCGACCAGCCGAGAACCCCCTCGGTGGCGATATGGATGGCATCAGGCGCAAAGGCGTCGAGGAGCTCTCTGATCTTGCGGCCCGGCAACATGGCCAGGCGGATCTCGGGATAGGTGGGACAGGGAAAGGTTTTGAACATGCCGGGGTTGATCACCATCACTTCATGGCCGGCTTGACCCAGCACGGCCGCCGTTTTACCCAGGGTGGTCACCACCCCGTTAACTTGTGGGTGCCAGGCGTCGGTTACGATAGCAATCCGCATATTTTTTATCCTCAGCCGTGGAAACGGCATACTGTTCCGTCCATCTGATGATGGAAAGACAGCCCTCGGAGGTTTCCGTCAGGGCCGTACAGCTTTCCACCCAGTCGCCGATATTGTTGTAGGCGATATGGTCCAGCTTTTTCATGGCGGCGTGGTGGATATGGCCGCAGATCAGGCCATCGACCTGGCGGCGGTTTGCCTCATGGATGACCACCTCTTCAAAACGGCCCATGAAATTAACCGCCTGTTTCACCTTGTGTTTGAGAAAGGCGGACAGCGACCAGTAGGAAAGCCCCATCTTCCGGCGCAGCCGGTTGCAGCAACCGCTCATTGCCAGCAGAATTTCATAGGCGAAACTGCCCAGTTCGGCGAGCCACCTGTTGTTTTGGATCACACAGTCGAATTCATCGCCATGGGTAACCAGGAAACGGCGGCCGTCCGCGGTTTCATGGATCACCTCATTGGCAATGGTCACCCCGTGGAGCTGCTGGCCGGCAAACTGCCTGACGATATCATCATGATTGCCCGGGATATAAACGACCTTGGTGCCGGCCCGGGCCTTGCGCAGGATATTACGGACGATCCTGTTATTGATCTGCGGCCAGTAGGCCCTTTTCTTCAACTTCCAGAAGTCAATGATATCGCCGACCAGATAAAGATATTCCGAATCGGAGTTCTGCAGAAATTCCAACAAATACGAGCCGTTAACGTTTTTAGAGCCAAGATGTACATCCGAAAGCCAGATTGTCCTGAAGTACATTGATTTCATTTCACCTCCTGGTCATGGTTTGTCTGCCGTGATAATCTCTATGAAAAAAACCCATTGCTCGATTCATTTTTTCAGGAATTGCCCGCAAAAGATCCGCTCAGGATCGATTTTGTTACCCCCATTTAAAACAGACGCATGTTTTGTTCAGGTTAGGTTCCGCTTAATTTTTCATGGGAAATTATTAGGATTTGATCAGCTCTGCAAAGAGCTGCTGCAAATCTGGTTTGGGTGGCAGGTGGAAAAAGATGGGCGCCAACCCTTGCTTCTTTAAGCAGAATGGGGCGGTGTTAAGATGGAGGGATTTCCCCGCAGCAGTGCCTTGGGGAATGAAAAAACAGCCATTTCCCGGGATACTTCCGCATATGGCAAGTAAAATGCACTTAAAAACCTAAAAGAATGGGAAAGAGACAAGGGAGACACGGAAAGCCAACGCCGCTGCCGGCCGGATCGCCTGCCCGGGAGAAACGTTCCCCTCTCCCCTGTCCTTGATTTCCGGACAACCCGTCCGGCCTCACAAGAATCAGGGGACCGGGAATAAGTGGAAGAAAGCGATGAAAGAAATTGACCTATTGCCCGTGGTGCGGCAGATCATGCTGGATTTCGCCCGCCGGACCGGGCTGTCGCCTGCCGCCGCCCTGCCGCGCCGCTATCTGTGGACCGACGCCTTTGCCGTCTGCAATTTCCTGGAGCTCTACCGGCAGAGCGGCGATGATACCTGCATGGCCCTGGCTTTGGCCCTGGTGGATCAGGTGCATGAAACCTTAGGCCGCCACCGGCCGGATGATGCCCGCAGCGGCTGGATCAGCGGCCTGGATGAGGCGCAGGGGAGACTGCACCCCACGGCCGGGGGCCTGCGCATCGGTAAAAAGATGAACGAGCGCGGGCCTGGCGACCCGGTCGATGCCGAGCTGGAGTGGGAGCAGGACGGCCAGTACTATCACTACCTGACCAAATGGATGCATGCCTTGAATCAGGTAAGCACCGTCACCGCGGAGCCGGTTTACAATGGCTGGGCCGGGGAACTGGCCAGGGTGGCCCATGCCGCCTTTGTTGCCGGTCCCAGGGGCCGGCGGCACATCCACTGGAAGATGAGCATCGACCTCTCCCGGCCGCTGGTGCCGTCCATGGGCCAGCACGACCCCCTGGACGGGTTCATCACCTGCCATCAGCTTATGGCCTGCGGGCCCCGGGGCGGCGGCCTGGCGCGGCAGCCGGATCTCAGCCGGGAAACCGGCGAACTGGAGGAGATCTGCCTGGGCCGGAACTGGGCCACCAATGACGCCCTGGGCCTCGGCTGCCTGCTCTGCAGCGCCTGGCAGGCCGCCTGGATGATCGCGGGCGGCTATTTTGCCCGGCACGAGCTGCTGCTGGCCATGCTTGAGGACGCCCTCGCCGGCCTGCACTCCTTTTCCGCCATACATGACCAAACACTGCCCGCGGACTACCGGCTGGCCTTCCGGGAACTGGGCCTCACCATCGGCCTCCATGCCGCTGAACGCCTGCAGAGACTGGTGGCGGAGCATCCGGCCCGGTTTACCCAGCCTGACCGGTTGGCCGCTGTGCTGGCGCAGCTGCTGCGCTACAGCTCCCTTGCCGAGGCCATCGAAAAATTCTGGCTGGCAGGCGCCAACCGCGAGGCCGGGGTCTGGACCGACCATGGCGACATCAATATGGTCATGCTGGCCACCAGCCTGGCCCCGGACGGCTTTCTGCGGATCTGCCCCTGATGATCGTCCCGCAACCCACAACCAAAAAACGGATAACCCGCTTCCCATGAAGATCCTGCTGATCAATAGCAACCGCAACAAGAGTCCCATGCCGGTTGTGCCGCTGGGGGCATGCATGGTGGCCGAGGCTGCGGAACGGGCCGGCCACCGGGTGCGCTTCCTGGACCTGATGTTTGCCCCAGAGCCGCTCAAGGCCATCGAGCAGGCAATCAAACAGACCGCTCCCGAGGTGATCGGGCTGTCGCTGCGCAATATCGACAACAATGACATGCTGAACCCGGTGTTTTTCGCCGGGGACTGCCTGCCGCTGCTGCGCAGGATACGGCTCTTGACCGAGGCGCCGGTTATTCTCGGCGGGGCCGCGGTGTCGGTGATGCCGGAACAGCTGCTGCGCTTTACCGGGGCGGACTGGGCCGTGGCCGGAGAAGGCGATACGGTTTTTCCGGCACTGCTGGACGCCCTGGCCGCCGGCCGCTCACCGGACCAGCTGCCCGGTCTTGCCTGGTTTGCCGACGACGGGTTTCAGCTCAATGCCCCGGCCAGGGAAGGGTGCGCCGGCCGGTTTGTCGTGCCGCAGTTTTCCCGCTGGCTCAATCTCCGGGCCTATAAAAGGAGTATGGCCACCGCGCCGCTGCAGACCAAACTCGGCTGCCATTTCCAGTGCATCTACTGCACCTACCGCAAAATCGAGGGGGGCGCCTACCGGCTGATGGACCCGGCAGCCACGGTGGCCTCGGTCCGGGCCTACACCGCCATGGGCTTTCGCAATGTGGAATTTGTCGACAACGTGTTCAACTCCCCCCCCGGCCATTGCCTGGCGGTCTGCGAGGCCCTGGCCAGGGCCGGCCATAACGCCCGGCTGCAGACCTATGAATTGAATCCGCTGTTTGTCGATGATGATCTGCTCAGCGGCATGAAGCAGGCGGGCTTTGTCGGCGCGGGCGTCACGGTGGAAAGCGCCTCGTCCGCGGTGCTCGGCCGCCTGAAAAAGGGCTTTTCCGCCGAGGCGGTGCACCGCGCGGCGGAGACCATCAGGCGGCACCGGCTGCCCTGCATCTGGATCTTCATGCTGGGCGGGCCGGGAGAGACCGAGGCCACGGTGGAGGAGACCCTGGGCTTTGCCGGGTCCGCCATCCGCCCGACCGACGCCGTTTTTTTCACCACCGGCATCCGCATCTACCCGGGCACCGAGATTGACCGGATTGCCCGGGACCAGGGCGTGCTCACCCTGTCGCCTGACCAGATGCTGGAACCGTTTTTTTACGTGTCGCCGGAGCTGGACCGGGTCTGGCTGGCCAGGCGCATCCGCCGGGCCATGCGGGAAAATTTCCATTTTTTAAACGGCGACACCTTTGATCTGCCCTTTCTGCCCGCAATCAACCGCATCGGCAGCCTGGTCGGCATTGAGCCGCCGCTCTGGCGTTACACCAGACACATCCGCCGCGGCCTCAGGCTGGCCGGAGTTGACGCATGAACAGCAAACCCGGTGGCCGGCCGGAGCCCGAGGCGGCCCATATTGCCGCAATCGGCGTGGCGGCCCCGGATTTTGCGGTCAGTCAGCCGGAGGCCCTGGCTTTCCTGCTCGATCATTATGACGGCCTGCTGAACCCCCGCAGCCTGCGCATCGTCAAAAAAATATTCGCCCATCCCTCAATCCATCAACGCCGCCTGGCGGTGGATGCCCTGCCAAGCCTGCTCGCCGAGGACCAGGACAGCCGGATCAAACGCTTCACCCGCCAGGCCGTGACGCTCGCCAGCCGGGCGATCAGCAACGCCCTGGCCGCAACCGCCTATCGGCCCGAGCAGATCACGGCCCTTATCGTCAACACCTGCACCGGTTACATCTGCCCGGGACTGTCCACCTATCTCATTGAGGAGCTTGGTTTATCCAGGCGGGTGCAGGCCTTTGACCTGGTGGGAAGCGGCTGCGGCGGGGCGATCCCCAACCTGCAGCTGGCCGGAACGCTTGCGCGGGCAGACAGGGAGGCGGTGGTGGTCAGCGTATCCGTGGAGATATGCAGCGCCACCTTTCAGATGGGGAACGACATCAGCCTGCTGGTCTCCAATGCCCTGTTCGGCGATGGCGCGGCAGCGGCCCTGGTCACCTGCCGGCCCGGTCCGTGGCGCATCACCGCCTCGGCCAGCCTGACCGATCCGTCCCTGCGGGAAGAGGTGCGCTATGTCTATCGAAACGGCCAGCTCCATAATCAGCTGGCCGACAATCTGCCCGAGCTGGTGAATCAATGCGCCACGCGGGTGGTGGCTGATCTGCTGCAGCCCAGGGGACTGGGATTAGATGATATCAGATTCTGGGCCCTGCATCCGGGCGGGGACAAGATCATCAGCGCCGTGAAACAGGGGCTGCAACTGAGCGAGGAGCAGCTTACCCCGACCCGGCTGGTTCTCGCCGAGTACGGCAACATGTCCTCGCCCACCGTCTTTTTTGTGCTGAGGGAGATCTCCCGGCTGGCTGCCGGGAAAGATGACTACTGCCTGATGCTGGCCTATGGCGCCGGCCTGTCGGCCCATGCCCTGCTGCTGCGGAAGACGGCAGCAGCAGGGCTGATTTCCTGCTGAAGCGACAATCATTTCTGCTTTCTGGCCTGCCGCCGGCGCAGCCCGAACAGCCCGAGCAGCCCGGAGCCGAGCAGCGGCAGGGCACCGGGCAGGGGCACGGGCTGGGAGCCGCCAACCTCCCAGACGATCTGCGCCCCGTCCGCCGAGGTCAGCCCCAAGGCGAAGGTATTGGAGAAATCGGCCCAGGCCTCACCGTCATAGTTAGCGTTGACATAGGTATAAATGTAAGATTCAATATCCAGGGTGTGGCCGACAGTGGCCTGGAATTCTAGGGTCAGCTCGCCGGTGTCAAAGTAATGGCCGGCCTCGTAATGCATGGCATCGCCCTGCTGGGTCTCAGACCATGATGCGTCGTGGGAGTCATCGTCACCGCTGTTGCTGGAGATGTCCCAGCTGTCCTCCCAGTAAGCGAAGTAGGTGTATTCCCTGCCTATGATGGGGGTAACATCATAGGCCTCGAGTTCGCTGGAGGCGCCGAAGGAGGCCTGGGCCGGCGACCCGCAGCCTTCCCCGCATTCCACGATGCTGTAGTCATAGATACTGAGACCCGCTTTCATGTCGGCGTGGGACCAGCCTGCTCCGGGGTAGGAAGTCGCCTCGCCGTGCAGCGTGCCGTCCAGCCTGATATTGAGCTGCAGGGTGGTTTTATCGTCGATGTCAAGCCCCGAGTTCCCCGGCAAAACCGTAAAGCGGTTCGCGGCCTCGGTGGACATCCGGGAGTCGGTGTAAACCGTGTTCGTCGGGGTGGAAACAGCCCAGCCATGGACCCCCTGTTTCAGGCTCCCGGCATCGGCATACCCGTAGGCCGCGGAGTAGGACTTGCCGTTTTCGATTACCAGGCCTGTCCATACTCCCCCGCCGGCTGAGTTGTAATGCACGTAATCCTCGGCTTCGCCATAAGAGCTGTAATCCCCCAAGTTATAACTGCCCCACCCATCGTATGCCGCATACCCGAAAACCTGAGAGCTCTGGCCCAGCAGAATGGCCAGGGCTGCCGCGCCCGTCACCAAACGGAATCCTTTCATCATTTTTTTCTCCCCAAGTAAATGAAATAAGCAAATTGCCCTGTTGCCGGCAAATAGCGCCGATAAGGGCCATGACACACAGAGCCCTCTCCCGGTGTTTCTCTCGCCGTCATTGCGGCAATAGCGGTTCAGGCGCATGGGTTTACCATTTCTCAATTTTTTTCTTTCGCAATTACTATGCCATTATTTTGTCATGCCGTAAAGAACAGATAATTCAATGATTATGCTATGTTCGGCTAGGGAATGTATTAATTTTCCGGACAAGTTTTTCGGATTTCCGAATTGTCTTGTCCGGAATTGCGGACTTTGCAGACGACAACTCCGGCGGCCGTAAGGCCCCGTGCGCCGATGCTGCCCAGGCCCGGCTGGAAAATTTTCCACAATGACCGGTCCGGGGACTTTCTGCGGGCAACCTTTTTTATCGCTTTCCCGGGTCTTCCATCAGAACAATCAGCTGTTGATCGCCCAATGAAAATGCCTCTTTGATTTCCCCATAAACCTTGACCTTCTCCCCTTTTCGCGGCAGGGATCTTTGCGTAATAACCGTGATCTCACCCGTATCATCCCTGACAACGAAATATTTCAGCACCAGGATACTGACACTCTCAACGACTTCCCCGGAGACCTGCACCTGCCTGCCCTCATAACTGCGAGGGTCCGCAAGCAGTTTGGCAATCGGCGTCGGGAAGACGGAATAGCAAGCCGCCAAACCGAGCACCATGAGGCCTATGACACTTCGCAAGATTTTATTTTTCATTTTGACTCCTCCACGTCAACCGATTCATTCTCTCTGCTGGCATTGCACTGCTGCTTTCCTGCTTGACCTGTTTCTCCCAAAGGGAACAGCTGGTGAACAGGGTTAATTCCCCCATCCACCCTCGCAAGCAACAATAAATTTGCTTTTCCCCCCCGTTATTCTCCCCACTATCCGATATTTTACGAAACCGCAATCTATGGTTGCAATGCTGTTGAGCGGTTCACTGATCCGGGGAATAATTTAATCTGGCATCATCTCCCCGCAACGGTGCAATTTCATTTCAAGAAGCCGAACCACCCGCAATCAGTTATCCTCACCCTCCCGCTCATTGGGGCAAATGACGCCAGAGCACTCCCTTTCCGGGGCAAATGGCCCCGTGATGCGCGGGCCGGCAACTTCTCCTGTCAGTTGCTGCACGCAATATGCTGATATTTAAAGACAAAATATTTGCCCTGCGGTGTCACGCTGTGGTGTTCTTTTTGCTGTTGCTCCAGGCAAAAAGCCGGGTCAGCGCAGCGTAACCGGCAAAACAAGTCCGATCAATGCCGGGTTCCGCTGCGCGGTCCGGTCCTGAATGAAGAAAAGAGGGGAAAAATGAAGAAGAAAATGATGAAGAGCCTGCCCATGTTTTTATTGCTGGCCATGCCGGGTGTGGCCGCGGCCCAGTTGACCTACAGCTTCTACGAGCAGTCGCCCCATAACGGCACCAGCTATATGAACTCGGATAATTTCAGTTTCAGCGACTGCGGCAACTGCCATACCGCGGATGGGGTCACGGGAAGCTGGGCCTTTTACACCAACCGCTTTCTCTGCACCAGCTGCCATGTCAACGAGAGCGGCCCGCCCTACACCCTGCACGCGGCGCCGGCCATGGAAGTCCATTCCGCTGCCGCCATCGCCGGCGATGCCAAGGGCACCCTGGTCCGGGGCTGCGGCTCCTGCCATCACGGCCCCACCCAGAATGACTGGGCCCATCCCCCGCAGATCGATCATGCCAACCCCCTCCTTACCCCGGCCCTGGCCGAGGGGACCTATACCACCGCCGGCGCCTGGGACCCGGCAGAGGATACCACAACGTTTTCCGGGGTGCAGATGGCCGTCAATGATTCCCACTGGAGCGATCCCGGCACCTGGAACAAAAAAACCGGACCCGGGCGCGGCCTGATGCTGGAAGTGATCAGGGACCCGAACTATCGGCCCAGGGTCTGGTACGGTGAAATCCAGGCCGCCTCCGCCAATGCCGACGGCACCCTAAACATTGTCATCAAGGGGCAGCTGAAAAATGACGTCTTCGAGCCCTTTCCGCCGGGCATCCTGCGGGTCTTCTACGGCCAAGAGGTGCTGTCCCGCATCTATACCGACACCACTGCCGGGCCGTCCTCTTCCTGGCCCAGTGCCGTGGTGCGCTTTCTCGGCCGCCGGGACGCGGCCAACAGCGACGGCCTGGGGGCCGGTGGCGGCGATTCCACCCCGGACGGCATCTGCCAGGTCTGCCACACCACCACCAGTTACTGGCGGGCCGACGGTTCCGGCACGGAGCACAACAGCGGCCTGGACTGCCTGGGCTGCCATGATCACAGCAACGGCTTTCTGCCCAGCTGCAATTCCTGCCACGACTACCCGCCGGCCATCGGGACAAATGACCGGCACGGCCGCCACACCCAGCTCGGCTACGGCTGCCAGGTCTGCCACTTTGAAACCACCCCAGACGGAACGGCTATAGGCGCCACCCACAACAACGGCACCATCAATGTCTCGCCCGCGCCGACCTTTCCCGGACGGCCCGCCGACGGCCCGCAGGCCCTGTCATTCACCTATACCCCGGCCGAGGGCGGCGGCGGCTGTTCCGCCAACACCTGCCATGCCTACTGGGGCTATTCCAACCCGGCCAAATGGGCCCAGATCGTCGAGATGAACGTGGTGCCGCAGCTCTCCGCCCTTTCCTCCCTGGACACGGACCGGGTGGTCACCCTGGATGCCAGCCGCTCCTCCTGCTTTGAGACCGTGGACGGCGTGCCGGAAGAACGCACCTGCTCCTATACCTGGGACTTCGGCGGCAGCGGCGGCAGCATCGGCGGCAACGGCCAGGATGTGATCATTTACCGCTATGACAACGCCGGCAGTTATACCGTGGAGCTTACCATGGCCGAGGCAACCAGCGGGAAAACCGCCACCGCTACGGTCAGCGCCACCGCCTCCCTGGTGGAGACCGCGGCCCCGGCCATTGATTTCACCACCTCGATAACCGGCACGGCAGTAACCCTGCACGCCGCCTTTCCCGCCGGGGTGCAAAGGGTCTATATCTACTGGGGCGACCGGCTGCGCTCCGTCTACAGCAGACCGGCCACCGACGTCATGAGCCACACCTATGCCGCGGGCCACAGGATTTACAATATCCGGGTGCAGACCATTGACGCGGCCCATAAGCTGGTGGATTACACCTTCAGCCAGGATGGAGATCTGCGGGTGAGCCTGCCGTAAAGGCGGGCTGAACCGTTTTCCCTGCTCTTTAGTACTGAGAGGCTGGGATGAAATGACAAGGATAGGCACATCGAGTAGGGTGAGGTGAGGTAATCATGCTCACCTCATCCCTCTCACAGAACCTTACCTACTGGCCTCGTATACGGCTCCTGTTTATCGGTAGCAACTTCGCCAAGACAGACATTTTCCTTGTTCTCTGCAGTTTCCAGAATAGGACTTGCAAAATCAAAATATATGGGGCATGATTCCATAAATTAATAAGAATTTATGGAGTTACCATGACTGAATTCATCAGCCGGACGGTCTCGCCCGCCTCATTTCTCGTGCCCGGCAAGGCGCTGATCATCTATGGGCCGCGCCGGGCCGGCAAAACGACCCTGCTCAAATCGTATCTTGCCTCCTGCGGCCTGCGTTACCGCCTGGAAACAGGGGACGATGTCCGCATCCGCCATCTGCTCGGCTCCGGTGATCTCAAGCAGATTACCGCCTTTGCCGAAGGCTTCGACCTGTTGGCCATTGACGAGGCGCAACAAATCCCGGACATCGGCATGGGGCTGAAGATTCTGGTCGACCATCTCCCCGGCCTGCGGATCATTGCCACCGGTTCCTCATCCTTTGACCTGGCCGGGGCGATTGGCGAGCCGCTGACCGGCCGCAAACGAACCCTTACCCTTTTCCCCATCAGCCAGATGGAATTGAGGCAGCAGTTCAATAGTTACGACCTGCGGCAACGGCTGGAGGACTATCTGGTCTATGGCTCCTATCCGGAAATTGTCGTGACCGAGGGGAGAAAGCAAAAGATCGAACTGCTGGAGGAACTGGCCGGATCCTATCTACTGAAAGACGTGCTGGCGCTGGAACGCATCCGCTCCTCACGCACCCTGCTGGACCTCCTGAAGCTCGTCGCCTTTCAGTTGGGAAGCGAAGTGTCGCTGAATGAGCTGGCCACCCAGGTCAAACTGGATGTGAAGACCGTCGGCCGCTATCTGGACATCCTGGAAAAGGCTTTCGTCCTGATTCGAGTGGGGGGCTTCAGCCGCAACCTGCGTAACGAGGTAACCAGCAAGGCCAAATACTATTTCCTGGACAACGGCGTGCGCAACGCCGTCATCGGTCAGTACAACCTGCTCGATTCCCGGAATGACATCGGCGCCCTGTGGGAAAACTTCGTGGTGGCCGAACGGCTGAAAAAACGATCCTACACCGGCATATACGGCACCTTCCACTTCTGGCGCACTTACGACGGCAAAGAGATTGACTATGTCGAAGAGCGCGACGGCGGGCTGTTCGGCTTTGAATGCAAGTGGTCGGCCAACCCGCGGGTCAAACCGCCTGCGAAATGGCTGGCGTCCTATCCGGGGGCGACCTTTGAACTGGTGACACCGGATAACTATCTTGATTTTGTGGGGTAACATTATTAGCGTCGCTGGATATCGGTTTCCTGGATTTCTCCGGCCTGCGGAGACGCTTTGCAACCTGCCCGCAATCCGGCAAATACAGGGGGCAGGCGAAGATCTCCGGAAACTGGTTATTGCTCCCACCGGGATGCTATCCAGAAAAGCAATTATTCATACGGAATTGGCTTGTTAAGAGAAAAATATTGAGGTATTGCGGTAATACAGTACATGTTCGGTTAAAGAGCCGATGTTCCCGGCCAGGCGAGAACATGCCGAACACCTTCAATATGGGGTGATATACAGGCTCGCAGAATTACTTGTTAGGGTTGAAGGATACTACTATGACCGACGGAATCATGAATATGGAAGATAAAGAGCTACCCAAAAGTGGCAAAGTCGCAAAAATAACAAGGGGTGCCTTGCAAGTTGTCGGCGGAGCTATCCCTTTTGCAGGTGGGGTTTTGTCAGCGGTAGCTGGTGCTTGGTCCGAAGGCGAACAAGAAAAGGCTAACCGGTTCTTTGAGCATTGGATTCAGATGCTTCAAGATGAATTGAAGGAAAAAGAACAAACAATAATCGAAATTATGGCTCGACTTGACCTCCAAGATGAGGCGATCGCTGAAAGAGTTGAAAGCAAAGAATATCAGTCATTAGTGAGAAAGACTTTCCGCGAATGGTCGGGCGCAGAGAGCGAAGATAAAAGAAAGTATATAAGAAACATTTTATCGAATGCCGCTGCAACGCAAGTTACAAGCGATGATGTCGTCCGTTTGTTCATAGACTGGATTAACCAATATTCAGAGATGCACTTCCAAGTTATAGGCGCAATTTACAACAGCGACGGTATTACACGAGGTCAAATTTGGAGCAAAATTGGCAAAGGGTCTGTTCGCGAGGATTCGGCTGATGCGGACCTTTATAAACTGCTATTTCGTGATCTTAGCACCGGGGGCATTATTCGCCAGCACCGCGAAACTGATCGATTTGGTAATTTTATTTCCAAGTCGACACAACGCCGCCCCAAAGGCAGTGGTACTAAACCTCTTGTTTCAGCTTTTGATAATGAGGAGGGGTATGAATTAACAGCTTTGGGGCGCCAGTTCGTTCATTATGCAATGACAGACTTACCTCTTAAAATTGAATTCACCAATAACCCTGAAGAGCTCTAACATTTCATTCGCGGGGAATGCGAACAAACTGCGGTCTTCATAGGGTGCGCCGCACGCGCACCCCTCAATTCCGCGTTATGCCTTAAAAAACAAATATAAGTGAAAAAAATGGAATGGGAAAAACTGTTATCTCCAAAAAGATTTGGAGCTGAAAAATGGCCTGACCAAAAAGAGCAAGGCAGAACAAGCTTCCATAAAGATTGTGACAGAATCACCTTTTCAAGTTCTTTCAGGCGTCTTGGAAAGAAAACACAAGTCCATCCACTTGCATTAAATGATCATGTTCATACAAGGTTAACTCATAGCATAGAAGTGGCAAGTGTCGGAAGAAGTCTTGGCATAATGTGTGGAGAAAAAATCCAAGAGCAACTACCAACAAATATCCACCCAATGCATTTAGGCCAGATCATTCAAGCAGCATGCTTGGCTCATGATATCGGCAACCCACCATTTGGACATGCGGGTGAAGAGGCAATTAGAGCATGGTTCTCTCATCCATCAAACGCTTATCTCCTAGAAGGAATAACAGAAACTCAACAAGATGATTTCCGAAATTTTGAAGGAAATGCACAAGGGTTTCGAATCCTAACAAAATTAGAATACAACAAAAATAACGGTGGTATGCGCCTAACCTATGCCTCATTGGCGGCTGGCTTAAAATACCCTTGGACTTCACTTGAAACAAAAAAAATAAAAAAATTCAATTGTTTCCAATCAGAAGCAGATTCTTTAAAAATAATCGCTGAAGAGGTGGGATTGATAAGAAAAGATCATTTACTCTACCTCCGTCATCCATTGGCATACTTAGCTGAAGCAGCAGACGACATATGCTACCGAATTCTTGACCTCGAGGATGCTCATGAGATGAGAATTCTACAATACGAAGAAATTTTAAATATTTTGCAAGAATTATGTGACACAACCGACAGTCACTATACAAATATTATAAATGCCAATGATATATCAAATCGGCACAAATTATCTTTTTTACGAGCAAAAGCAATTGGAACTTCCGTAATTAGTGCATCTGATGTTTTTACAAATAATATTGATAAAATAATGAAAGGACAATTCGGAGAAGACATTATAAATGAATGTCCAGAAGTGATAAAAACGCCTCTCAATAATGCCAGGAAACTAGCCTCTGAAAAAGTGTACAAGGAGCCTCGAAAAATTGAACTAGAAATTGGGTGTTATACAACTATCGGCATTTTATTAGATGCATTCTGTACTGCTGTAAGAGAGCAAGTTCTTTCAGGTAAAAATATTTCATACAAGAGCGAGAGAGTCTTAGCTATGATGGGTATTAATGCGCCAGAAAAAGGCGCGGACCTTTATCAGTCGCTACTAAAAGTTACCGATTATATTTCTGGAATGACAGACAATTACGCTAGTTATATGGCTCAGCAAATTGGCGGCAAGGGGAAATAGCACCATGGGGGAAAAAATAAAGGGGACAGCATACGTATTTTTCCTTGGTGATAACCATCGCCGCTAGCAGAATCACCCCATGACAAGAATTGTGGAAAAACGCGTTCTTAAAGAGGGCAATCCCTCAGCTGACAGATTATTTCACCCTTAGCGGAGAAATCCAATGAAAACTACGAAGATTCATATAACAAACCAAAAAGGCTTTGCTATCTCAGCGTCGAAAGATCTTGCTTGGGGAAATAATGCGGGGGCCGAGGGGGGGGGGCCGAGGGTCAAATCTTTATCCTTGATAAATTGATAAATGCCAGCCCCAAACGATACCCTGCAAAGTGAGCAATTCCGCTCTTGGCTTTTTGGGGGGGCCTTAGAACTTCAAGTACTTTAGACACTTCAAGTAATTTAGACACTTCAAGCACTTTAAGCATTTCAAATACTTTAGCCACTTTTCTCGAACCGCAATCCGGGCAGCAACCTAAAATCTGCCGGGATCAGGTTATCTGCAGTTATCTCGTCACGACTCCGAAGTATATTGTCCTGCGGTAGGGGATTTTTCCGGTAAAACAGGATATAAACGGATATAAACGACTTTCTCCGCTTTCCACCTCTCCTTTTTTTCTCCCCTGCTGTCAATGCCTGCCCGGCCTTGACAGCGATCCGGCAGGATGCAGACCGGGCTGGCAGATTTTTTGCTTTAGATAGGCATGGTGATCGAAGTTTTTATCTATGGCCTGTTTCCGGATTTTTTTCGGGTCGATCGAAGAAAGCGAAATTGCGCAGGGCTTTGCCAATGCCCGTTGTACTCACCTAGCCGGAATTCAAGAGAATCAGCCATCCCGCATCATGTTCGCGGCCGACTCGCTTCGCTCACGGCTCAACATGGCGTTGAACACTAAATGAACTTGAGACAAGCAGTCTGAGACGGTTCGACTTCTTTTTTCACCTCAGTCCGCTGCTCATCCCAACCATTTGCAAAGGAGAGGCACCTTATGAAAGCAATAAGACTTCAAGGATCAGGGGGGCTCGAGCGCCTGACGGTGGTCGAGATGGACGAGCCGGGTGCGCCGCAGGAGGGCGAAATCCTGGTGCGGCTGCACGCCAGCTCGCTGAACTATCATGATTATCTGGTCGCGCTTGGGACGATTCCCACCGCAGACGGACTCATCCCGTTGACCGATGGCGCGGGAATCGTCGAAAGGATCGGGGCAGGCGTCAGCGAGTTTGCCGTTGGCGACCACGTAGTCTCCTGTTTTTTCCCCGAGTGGCAGAACGGCGAAGCCGTAGCAGCCGGGTTCGCCAAGGTGCCCGGCGATGGCCTGGATGGTTATGCGCGGGAGATGGTGGTGCGGCCGGCCAATTGGTTCACCCGCGCGCCTGAGAATTACAGCCATACCGAAGCGGCGACTTTGACCACCGCCGGTCTTACGGCCTGGCGCGCCCTGGTCAATGATGGTCCTTTGAAGGCCGGCGAGACGGTATTGACTCTGGGTACGGGCGGTGTGTCGATATTCGCCTTGCAGTTCGCCAAAATGATGGGCGCAGTGACGATCGTCACTTCGTCATCGGATGAAAAACTGGCTCGCGCCCGTGCGCTGGGCGCCGACCATACGATCAACTACAGGCAGTATCCAACTTGGGCGGATCAGGTTTTAGACCGGACCGACGGCCGGGGCGTTGACCATGTCATCGAAGTGGGCGGTCCGGACACCCTGCCGCAGTCGATCAGCTCGTGCCGCATCGGCGGGCATATCGCGTTCATCGGCGTCTTGACGGGTTTCTCCGGTCCGGTTCCGACCGTGGCGCTGTTGACTCGACAAGTGAGGCTTCAGGGGTTGACAGTCGGAAACCGCCGGCAGCAGATCGAGATGATCCGCGCGCTTGATGCCAATGGCATGAAGCCGGTCATCGATAGGACCTTTGCTCTGCAAGACCTGATCGAGGCGTTTCGTTACGAGGCGAGCGGCGCGCATTTCGGCAAAATCTCCATCGAAATGTGAAGCGGGACAAATGTTTGACGGGGCCGAGAGCGGGGACGAAGGTCACAATCTTTATCCTTGCTAAATGCCAGCCCCAAACGATATCCTGCAAAGGGAGCAATTCTGCTCTTTGTTTGGGGGGCATCGAAACAGGAGGATCACATGAGATACGAAGATATCCCAGGTGCCAGCGCCTGGAAAATTGATGCGTTTTCCCTGCACAAAGCGCCGCTAGACCCGATTGTGGCCGCTATTGATGATATGCTGGTGAAATATCCACAGGCATTCTCGCCGATGGCAAAACGAAATCTGCTGGCGGATCTTGAAAAAAGCTGCGCCGCATGGAAACCGCCCAAGCCGCATAACCCGGCAATGGATGCCCTTCATGAGGTGGTGAAACGCCGGCTCGTCTACAGCGGTTCCGCGGCTCATCCCTATGACAAGGTGGTTTGCGTCAGCTACAGCATCAAAACCGGCATGTTTGAGGCGGGAACCCAGATCGTCAAATATCAGGGCCGGCTCGATGATCAGCGCGACATGGAAGAGCGGGTGCGGCACATGAAGGCCGCGATCAATCAGGCCAGGAATTTTGTTCCCAATCCCGCCCGCGACGACAGCAAGACCCTGAAGATATTCATGGCGCCAGAATTCTATTTTCGGGGACGTTATGGCGCCTATCCGCCGGAAATAGTCTCAAAGATCATGCCGCTTCTGCAAAAGGGTGACGACGGAACTGCAAGGCCCCTCTTTAAAGACTGGCTGTTTATATTCGGCACAGCGATCTCCGCCTCCATTGATGCCAGGCAATATTGTTTTACCTGTAATTCGGCAAATGACATTTTTTTCGACCGTGACCCGCGGAATCCGGGCAAAACCGTGCCAAAATGCAGAAAAGGCGCCGGGCATGACGTCCGGGAAGGGATCTATGGGGCGGTTATCGATAATGTGGCCCTGATCCAGAAAGGCAAGGAAGAGTATCTGGTTGCCAAGGAGTTTATCTCCGGCATTGACTTCCGGGATAAAGGGACCGGGGACGGGGCCTTTGTGAAAATGGACGATGCGGGCATTCGCGAGAAGTTTACCCCGCTGGCCCCGGAAGGGTCGAGACAGAGCAACTTTCCCTCAAAGTTCACGGATGAACGAATGGGCGGCGGCGTATTCAACATTGCCGGCATTACCTTCGGCATGGAGATATGCGTGGATCACGCCGAAAAAAAACTCGAAACAGCCGGCAACCTGCAGATCCTGCTGATCCCTTCCGCGGGCATGGAAATCAAGTACTGGCGAACCATCGACAACGGCATATCATTCAATGTGGATGGTTTGCGGGGGGATGGCGATGTCCAGGTGCGCAGGCAGACTGGTGTGCAGCAGACAGCGGCTGCCCATCAACTCGTAAATGGTGTTCCTGGAAAAATTGAGGTATTCGGGCCACTGATGATCCCTTACCTGTAATGACAGTGAAAATAAAAATGGGCTATGGTGGAGCTTCAGCCCGGATCGAAAAGGGGAAAAAGGTGGCAATAATGACAAATCAGCAAGGAGGTAGTAACATGAACAGTAACGATACAATCCGTCCATCTTCCGGGCTCTCCCGGCGTGGTTTTCTTGCCGCATCCGCCGGGGCGGCGTTTGTCGCGGCCGCAGGCGATTTTCCCGGCACCGCCCAGGCCGCCGCCCCCTTTGTCCTGCCGCCCCTGCCCTTTGCCGAAAACGCCCTTGAACCCGTGATCAGCGCCCGGACCATCGGCTTCCACTACGGCAAGCACCACAAGGCATACGTGGACAACCTCAACAAACTGACGGCCGGCACCGAGTATGCCGGCATGGCCCTGGAAAAGATCATCACCGCCACCGCCGGCCAGGCGGACAAGGCCGGGATCTTCAATAACGCGGCCCAGGTCTGGAACCATACCTTCTACTGGAAGAGCTTGCGGCCCCAGGGCGGCGGCGAGCCCCCCCCGGTCCTGAAACAGAAGATCGAGGCATCTTTCGGCACCCTGGAGGCCTGCAAAAAGGAACTGGCCAACGCGGCCATGACCCAGTTCGGCAGCGGCTGGGCCTGGCTGGTGCTGGATGGCGGCGCCCTCAAGGTCGTCAAGACCGGCAATGCGGATGTGCCCCTGACCAAAGGCATGAAGCCGCTGCTGACCATCGACGTCTGGGAGCACGCCTACTACCTTGATTACCAGAACCGGCGCGCCGACTATGTCGATGCCCTGCTCAACAAACTGGTCAACTGGGATTTTGCGGCGCAGAATCTCGGCTGAATGCTCCGGCTGCTGAAACTTTTAGACTAGCAGCCGTCAGGTGTGCAGGGTAAAATCCGTGCCCGGAATGGGCCAAATGCCGGGGCAAAGCAGGCCCCCCACGAACAGACTAAACACCTGCAGACTACGCACCTGATTAATTACAAATTTCCATCACCATTGATAAATTGATAAAAGGAGGAAACAGTGGATATCAGTGAACGGAGCTATCACCTGAAATTGCAGGAAATGTGCGACTGCTATCTGGAAACGGATTTTCTGAAGCAGTTGAAAGGCATGTGTGGTATGAAAAGCGGTGAGCCTGAGGAAAATGCCATCAAATACCTGGCCCTGGCCATCATGTACACGGTGTCGGAAAAGGCCAAAAAGCTGACCCTGAAAAAAAAGGGGGACAAGCTGACCGTCAAGGTCAAGGGCGATGAAGAGATCACCCTGCCGTCGCCAGGTATGGAGCAGTTCGACAGGATTGCAGCCATCATGCGGGCCATTCTGCACATTGAGGAGGACGAGGGCAGGCTGCCCCTTGCCCTGGGGCTGCGCAGCGGGGACCTGGAACTGCTGGTGGAGGTCGCGCGCGGCCAGGACAAGGAAACCCTGAAGATCAAGTTTCCGGACCTGTAAAGCAGCTTAGGAGCCCGTTGACAACGGCTTAAGGAAAATATCTCTTTTCACAGCAGAGCAAGGGGCGGTTCGCGAATGGGCGGTTCGCGAACCGCCCCTACGTGCGTTCTGTGGTAAATTTTTAATTTCTGCGGAAAAATCAAACAAAGGATTCAAGGGAAAAATCATGTGCGGTATCGTCGGCATCGTGGCCAACAGTGCGGTAAATCAGACCATTTATGATGCGCTCACCTATCTGCAGCATCGCGGTCAGGATGCGGCCGGCATCATGACCTGCCATGGGGACCGGATGATCCTGCACAAGAGCAACGGCCTGGTGCGGGACGTATTCCATACCCGGCACATGATCCACCTGCTGGGCTGCATGGGTATCGGCCATGTCCGCTACCCCACCGCCGGCACCGCCAGTCCGGCGGAGGCCCAGCCTTTTTTCGTCAATTCCCCCTACGGCATCGCCCTGGCCCACAACGGCAATCTCATCAACGCCGCAGAGCTGCGCACCCATCTCTTCCATGAGGACCTGCGCCACATCAACACCGATTCCGATTCCGAGGTCCTGCTCAACGTTTTTGCCCATGAGCTGCAGAAGCGCGGCAGGCTCCTGGTCACCGACCAGGACGTATTCGCGGCGGTGGCCGGGGTGCATCGCCGCTGCCAGGGCGCCTATGCGGCGGTGGCCATGATCGCCGGCTGCGGCATCGTGGCCTTCCGGGATGCCTGGGGCATCCGGCCCCTGGTCTACGGGCAGCGGGAGACGGAGCAGGGCATCGATTTCATGGTGGCCTCGGAGAGCGTGGCCCTGGACGGCCAGGGTTTTACCCTCATCGACGACGTCAAGCCGGGCGAGGCGGTATTCATCTCCATGGACGGCCGCCTGTCCGTCAGCCAGTGCGCCGAGCTGCCCCGTTATGCCCCCTGCATCTTCGAGCATGTCTACCTGGCCCGGCCCGATTCCATCATGGACAAGGTGTCGGTCTACAAGGCGCGGCTGCGCATGGGTGAAAAGCTGGCGGACAAAATCAAACGCCTGCGGCCGGGCCACGACATCGACGTGGTGATGCCCATTCCGGATACCAGCCGGACCGCGGCCCTGCAGCTGGCCACCAGCCTGGGCCGCAAATACCGGGAAGGATTTATCAAGAACCGCTACATCGGCCGCACCTTTATCATGCCCGGCCAGCAGGAACGCAAAAAATCGGTGCGCCAGAAGCTGAACCCCATCGGCCTGGAGTTCAAGGGCAAAAACGTGCTGCTGGTCGATGACTCCATTGTCCGGGGCACCACCTCCCGGCAGATCGTCCGCCTGGCCCGTGAGGCGGGGGCGGCCAAGGTTTATTTCGCCTCTGCCGCGCCGCCGGTCCGCTTCCCCAACATCTACGGCATCGATATGCCCACCAGCAGCGAGCTGATCGCCCATGGCCGCAGCGTGGAGGAGATCAGCGCGGCCCTCGGGGCTGACTGGCTGATTTACCAGGACCTGGAGGATCTGGTGGCCGCGGTGCAGAAAGGCAACCGGGATATCACCTCGTTCGACTGTTCGGTCTTTACCGGCGAATACGTCACCGGCGGCGTCAGCGACACATATTTCGCCGGGCTGGCCCGGCAGCGTAGCGACGCGGTAAAATCAAGGCGGCGCAGCACGGACCAGCACATCTCCGACCTGTAAGGCCTCCCTGCCCCACCTCTTCGTGCCCGCGCCTGGCTGGAACTGATCTTCCCTGCTGCTGATGGAATTCCTTTTCTTGCGGCGCCGGGGAATCTATGATACAAAAATTTCATGGCCAGCAAGCAGGATATTTGCCGGCCATCACCCTGTCATGACATTTAGGAGCCGTTACGAAATAACATGGCCATTTTTTTAATTTCGTTACGGCTCTTTATGCCGTTCCGCGCATTTCTCCGGCCATGTTATTTTTTTACCACGGCTTTGCCTGGTTTTTTTGTGTGAAAATTCCAGCAAAATTGACGAGCGATCTAGAAATTTGATGAATGCTTTCGCCCATTGCCGGCTTCTCCTGAGCAGGTATCGCGTCCCTGGCCAACCCGCCGCAACGGCAGCAGCGCCGCCATGAATCCGCCGGCCGCCGCAGAGTCCCGTCCGGCCTGGCGGCTCGCCACCCGCCGGGTTTCGGACCAGGAGCTGGAAGTCACCCTCTCCGGCCGCTGGTGCCTGAGCGAGCAGCTGCCCCCGGTCCATGAACTGGAAAAGGCCTTTTTCGAGGGGCTCACCACTTTGAGGGTGGTGGCCACGGAACTGGGGGAATGGGACACCGGGCTGCCCGCCTTTTTTGCCGGGGTGGTGAAAATGGGGGCGGAACGCGGTTTCAGCGTGGAGCAGCAGGGGCTGCCCGAGGGCGTGCAGCGATTGATCACCATGGCCTTTGCCGTGCCCGAACAGGCGGTGGCCGGCCGCCGCGCCCGGCCGGCCGGGCTGCTGGACCGGGTCGGCACGGCGACCCTGGAATTTGTCCGCACCGCACCGGAGATGATCCGCTTCCTGGGCGAGATCACCCTCTCCTTCGGCAGACTGCTCACCGGCCGAGCCCGGTTCCGGCTGAATGATCTGTGGGTCGAGATCGAGGAGGTGGGGCCCCGGGCACTGGGCATCGTCTCGGTGATCAGTTTCCTGGTCGGGCTGATCCTTGCCTATCTGGGGGCCGATCAGCTGAAGATGGTGGGGGCCCAGATCTTTATCGCCGACCTGGTCGCCATCGGCATGGTGCGGGAGGTGGGTGCGCTGATGACCGGCATCATCATCGCCGGCCGCACCGGGGCCGCCTTTGCCGCCCAGCTCGGCACCATGCAGGTGAATGAGGAGATGGACGCCTTCCGCACCCTGGGCATCTCCCAGATCGATTTCCTGGTGCTGCCGCGCATGCTGGCGCTCATGCTCATGGTGCCGCTGCTCACCCTCTACGCCAGTTTTGTCGGCATGCTCGCCGGACTCCTGGTGTCGGCCACCATTTTCGACATCGGCATGTTCGAGTACTACACCGAAACCCTGCGGGCGCTGACGTTGAATCATTTTTTCGTGGGGCTGTCCAAGGGCACGGTCTATGGCGCCATGGTGGCCTTTTCCGGCTGCCTGCGCGGCATCCAGTGCGGCAGGAACGCCGAGGCGGTGGGCCGGGCCGCCACCTCGGCCGTGGTCACCGGCATTCTGCTGATCACCATCACCGCCTCGTTCATGACCATCATCTATTACCGGCTGGGTATCTGACATGAGCACTGCGCCACATATCGAGGTACGCGACCTGACCATGGCCTACGGGGATTTCGTGGTCCAGCGGGACCTGAGTTTTACGGTGAACAGCGGGGACATCTTCGTCATCATGGGCGGCAACGGCTGCGGCAAGACAACCCTGATGCGGCATCTCATCGGGCTGCAGCGGCCGGCCAGGGGGGAGGTCTTCTACCACGGGCAGGATTTCTGGAACGCGGCCCCGGAGGAGCGGGACCGCATGAAACGGCGGCTCGGCATCCTCTTCCAGGGCGGGGCGCTGTGGAGTTCGCTGACCATTGCCGAGAACGTGGCCCTGCCCCTGGGCGAATACACCGCCCTGCCGGCGGACAAGATCAACGAGGTGGTCTCCTTCAAGCTCGCCCTGGTGGGACTGGCCGGCTTCGAGGAGTTCTACCCCGCCGAACTCTCCGGCGGCATGCGCAAACGGGCCGGCATTGCCCGGGCCATGGCCCTGGACCCGGAGATCCTGGTCATCGACGAGCCCTCCTCCGGGCTTGACCCGCTCACCGCCCGCCGGCTCGATGATCTCATCATGGAGCTGCGCAACAGTCTGGGCACCACCATCGTGGTGATCACCCACGACATCGCCAGCATCCTCACCATCGGCAACAATTCCATTTTCCTCGACACCGAACGCCACACCATGATTGCCACGGGCAATCCGCGCACCGCCCTGGAGCACGGCGCGCCCAATGTGCGGTGGTTCCTGTCCCGGGGGGAGGTGCGCGCATGAGCAGACGGGCCAGCCCAACCCTGATCGGCGCCTTTGTCCTCGGCGCCGTGACCCTTGCCGTGGTGACCGTGCTGCTGGTGGCCGGAGGCCAGGTTTTCCAGGAACGGCCCCGGTATGTCATCTACTTTGAAGGTGCGGCCCAGGGGCTGCAGATCGGCGCCCCGGTATTGTTTCTGGGGGTGAAGGTGGGCACGGTGAAGCAGATCCAGCTCGGGCTCGACGAGCGCAACGACCGGTTCGCGGTGCTGGTCACCGTGGAGGTTGAGCCCAACGTGGTGCGCTCCCGGGCCGGTGAAACGATCAATCTCGGCAACCGCGCCACCATGAAAGGCCTGG
Organism: Desulfobulbaceae bacterium; assembly: GCA_023230525.1. GTDB lineage: Bacteria > Desulfobacterota > Desulfobulbia > Desulfobulbales > SURF-16 > SURF-16. The sequence goes on along the minus strand of JALNXE010000021.1, from coordinate 3,600 downwards.
TGGAGCGCGGCCTGCGCGGCCAGCTCCGCATGCAGAGCCTGCTCACCGGTCAGCTTTACGTTGATCTTAATTTCCACCCGGAAAAGCCTGCGGTATTCGTCGCCACCGATCCGCACATGAGTGAGATCCCCTCCATTCCGACCCCGGTGCAGGAACTCACCGCCAGACTGGAAAGCCTGCCCTGGAACAAATTTTTCGCCGCGGCAGAGGCCACCAGCGACTTTATCAACAATCTCCTGGCCGACCCGGCCACCCGGGAGATTCCCCGCCGGCTGGAAGCGACCCTGGCCCATCTGGAGGTTCTTGTCACCAAGCTGGACGCCGAGACCCAACCGACCATGGCGGCATTACGCGTGGATCTGACCGAGCTGCAGCAGACCCTGCTGGTGGCCCAGGCGGCCCTCCAGCGGCTGGGGACGGCGGCGGACAGCGTAAACGCCCTGGCTGATCCCGGGGCCCCGGTGCTTGCCGGGCTGACCCAGGCGGCCGGGGAACTGAGCAATGCCGCCCGGGCAGTGGGCGCCCTGGCCGGCGAGGAGTCGCCCCAGGCGGTGCATCTCGATGCCGCCCTGCAGGAAATGACCAAGGCGGCCCGCAGCCTGCGGATACTGGCCGAGACCCTGGAACAGCAGCCCCAATCCCTGCTGCGCGGGAAAAAGGCAATGGAGGAGAAACCATGAGAGGATGGCGGCGGAAAGGGCTGGGGCTTGTACTGATGCTGGTTGCCGTTGCCCTGCTTGCCGGCTGCGGGGCGAGGCCGGAAACGAGGCTCTATCTGCTCTCCGCCCTGGCGCCGGACGCGCCGACAGCCCCAGGCGCCGGGCAGACCATGGTGATCGGCCTGGGGCCGGTGACTCTGCCCGACTACCTCGACCGGCCGCAGATCATCTTCCGCGTCTCGGCAAACCGCCTGGAGGCCGCCGACACCCATCGCTGGGCCGAGCCGCTCACCGCCAGCGTGGCGCGGGTGCTGGCCGAAAACCTGGCGGCGCAGCTGCCTGGCAGCCGCATCCTGAACTATCCCTGGTCAAGCGGCGAGACCCCGGATTTTCAGGTGCGGGTGGAGGTGCTGCGCTTTGACGCCGGGCCGGATGAGGCGGTGCATCTCCTCGCCACCTGGTCGGTCAGGGGCAGGGAGGGCGCCCCGCGCCGCGTTGACCTCACCGTGGCCGCCCCAACCCATGATTTCGAGTCCCTGGTCCGCGCCGAAAGCCAGGCCCTGTTAACCCTGAGCCGGGAGATCGCCGGCGAACTGCGGGGGCCGGCTGCCGGCAACCTTTTCTGAGTTATGATAACCTTGATGAATTCGTATTTATGCCCCTTGTGGGTAAAAAGTCTGTTTTCACCACGGAGCACACAGAGATCACAAAGAAAAAAATTTTAATCACAAATAGTTACCCCTGTGAGTTCTGTGCTCTCTGTGGTTAATTTTCAGTTTTTAGGAGTCCTTCAACCTTCAGAAATTTAATACTATTTTTTTAAAGCTGCAAGACAAGGAGTTTCCATGGCAACATCGGCGGGAGTGGGTTTCAGTGAGCACCGGAATCCGGCGCAGGCGGGGAAAGATGCGGCCCTGCAGGCCCTGGAACAGGCGGGGACGGCGAAGCCGGATTTTGTTTTCGTGTTTGCCACAGTGGGCTACAACCAGCAGGCGCTGCTCCGCGCCATCCGGGAGGTGACCGCGGGCGCGCCGCTTTCCGGCTGCTCGGGAGAAGGAATCATCACCCGGGAGACGGTGGCCGAGACCAATTTCGGGGTGGCGGTCATGGTGATCAGCTCGGCTGAACTGCGCTTCAACCACGCCATGGTCCAGGGCATCGGCGGTGGGGCGGCCCAGGCCGGAGAGCGGCTGGCCGGGGAGATCCGTTCCTTTCTCGCCCCGGACAATATTGCCTGTTTTCTGCTGGCCGACGGGCTGGTTTTCAACTTCGATCCCTTTCTGAGCGCCTTTGAGACCGCCCTGCGGCAGGCGGGCCAGGCCGGGCCTCTGCCGCTTTTCGGCGGGCTGGCCGCGGACAACTGGGCCTCCCACAAGACCTATCAGTATCACAATGACGAAGTTTTTTCCGAGGGGCTCAGCTGTGTGGTGATGTCGGGCAGCGGCGGGATTGCCTCGGGGGTCAACCATGGCTGCGTGCCGGTGGGCGGCAAGCGCACCATAACCCGCAGCCAAGGCAACATCATTTATGAAATCGACGGGATACCGGCCCTGGACGCCCTGCAGGATTATCTCGGCGAGGACTGGCGCACCCAGTGGAACAAGACCTCGCTCAATGTCTGCCTGGGGTTCAAGACCCCGGCGCATCTCAAGCACGGCTATGAAGAGTACATTATCCGCTACATGATGGGCAAAGACGATGCCCAGGGAGGGGTGACCATCCAGTCCGAGGTCAGCGAGGGCACCGAACTCTGGATCGTGCGCCGCGACAAGGAATTGATCACCTGCGGCATGCAGGCCATCTCCGGCCAGATCAGGGAACAGCTGGCGGGCAGAACACCCCGTTTCGTCCTGCACTTCGAATGCGTGGGCCGGGGCAAGGTCGTTTTCCGGGAACAGGAGAAACTTGAGCTGATCCGCGGTCTGCAGCAGGAGATCGGGGGAAACGTCCCCTGGATCGGCCTCTATACCTACGGTGAAATCGGGCCGGTGGTGAGCAACAACTGCTTCCACAACTTCACCTCGGTCGTTACGGCCGTCTACTGATTGCCCCAAGGCGGAACCCTTTATGGACCAGGACGTTACCCCCGACGTTTCACCGCAGGCCGGCGAGATTTCCGCGCTCAGGAGGGAAAACGAGACCCTCTCCCAGCAGGTCAAGCGGCTGATCAAGGCTGAGGGCAAACTTTACGCATACCAGGAGCAACTCGACGTCCAGCTGAAGGAGTACAAGGAACTCTACGAACTGAGCAAGAAAAACAATGCCACCCTGGACATCCGCAGGATCTTCCGCCAGACCGGTGAATACATCATCCGCAATCTCCAGTATGAGCGGGTGGTTTTCCTCGAACAGTTCGATGATGGGGGCAGCTATGCGGCCTGTGTTTTTGACGGTTATTACGAACCCCGGGAAGCGAGCGCCATTGCCTCGCTGGTGATCAGGGAGGATGACCCTTTCCTTTCCCCCCTGCGGGCCGGAAAGGAGTACCTGATCTGCCGGGAGGATTGCGGCGGCAGGGAGCGGGCCGGCTGCCGCGCCAGGCTGCTCATGGACGAATATCTGCTCTTTCCCCTCGGCTCCCATCCGCGCCCCCATGCCCTGCTGGCGGTGGGGAATTCGGTCGGCAATGCCGAATTCTACCGCCGGGTGGGCGAGGGCGAGGGGCAGCTGCTGGGCATCGGCAATCTGGTGGGGCTGCTCGCCTCGTCGGTGGAAAATTATATATCTTACACCAACATGGAAAGGGCCCTGGAACAGGAAAGGCAGACCGAGGCAAACTACCGGGGCATTTTCGAGAACGCGGTTGAGGGCATCTTGCGGACCACGGCCCACGGACGGTTCCTGGGCTGCAACCCGGCCACCGCCGCCATCCTGGGCTACGGCTCCCCGGCGGAGCTGGTCCAGGCCGTTCCCTCCATCGCCCAACTGTATGTCTCGTCCC
>JALNXE010000020.1 GCA_023230525.1 Desulfobulbaceae bacterium | reverse complement strand
CCTGCAAAGCTGTTTGGAGTGAGGCCAAATAGCAGCAAAAGAGCTGCGGTTGCGCAGATGACCCCGCTGAAACCCGGGCGCTTCCGTATCTTCCATCGACTGCCAATCCTGTGGGACTTCATCATTAACCTCCTTTCAACTTGAGATTTTCGGGAGCAATCCGATTGCTGTCATCAGTGCCAGGAAATGGCGCCTGAAACTGCTGTCTATTTTTCAGATGGCTAGCACTAATAATGCCAAACAAACAAATTACCCCAAATCAATCCAATACATTGAAATTATGATATTTATTTTTACGAACAAGAATGATATCAATGGCCAGGAAGTCCGGCAAAACAGGACAAAATTTCCTTTGCCGGGGCATGTCTTGCCGAAAACCATGAATAATTGCTTTTAAAACAGCTGGTTATCAGAAATATCCGCGGCAGGTAAACCATATCCTGCCTAACAGGACCATTCTGGCAAAAAACTCGTATTTTTTTGCGGGACTTGCCCGTTATTCCTGAACAGCGCAACAGACATTTCTTGTCAATCGCCGCTGATTGGAGTAGATAATTTAAGGACTAAATCAACTTGTTAACAACAGGAGGAACAATGAGTAATACCGACAAAGACAAAGAATTCTACGAGATGGCGGACGCCTATATCGCCTTGGCCAACAAACAGGGTAAAAATATTAATCAGGGCAAGGTCAGTGCGACATTTTTGTATGCCGCGGCCCGGTTCAATATCTTTCTGGTTGCCTCCGGGGCCGCCTCGGCAGATGACTTTGCCGCAAAAAAAGAAGATGTGTTCGACTACTTCATGGCGGAATACAAAAAAATGCTGGAAGAGCATTTCGCCGATTACCATGACAATTTTGAAAAATATATGGGGAAAAAGAACTAGGGGCAGGGCTGATCTGGCAATTCGCATAATCAGATTTAACTGAATTTGAGCAGGTAGATACCGTCTTTCCCGTCAAGAATTGTGGATGGAATATCACGCATGTTGGATAACCAGTTTTCTGAGTAACATGCAATAACGCATGATAACCTGTTAAGAGTTAACATCGCAAAACTGTTTTTTGGATGTCAATGAGATTCTTTGGTGAATGATATCCAGAAACTGGATAATAAATAGTTAGGCCTCAGTCAACATGAAGTACGACGTCTTCATCTCACATGCTTCCGAAGACAAGGCCGCGTTCGTTCGGCCTCTCGCGGAGCTTCTCGCGTCTTGGCGAGTGACCGTCTGGTACGACGAGTTCACACTTCGGCCCGGTGATAGCTTGTCGGCGTCGATCGACCGCGGTCTCTCTGACTCTCGCTTCGGCGTCGTGGTTCTAAGTAAGGCGTTCCTGTCGAAGCACTGGCCCGAGTACGAGCTGAGAGGCCTCATCAGTCTTGGCGTGGGGCAGCCGAACCGGATCGTGCCCGTCTGGTACCAGGTCTCTCGTTCGGACGTCCTCGCGTTCAGCCCCACGCTCGCCGACAGGGTCGCCGTCGTCGCCGATGACCGAGCCGTCCCGCAGGCTGCCTACAGGCTCCTCGCGACGTTACGACCCGACCTACACGAGCACCTAACGCGATATCTGCTGTACCTGCGACAGGTCCGCGACGCGCCGTTGACCTTAGTCGAGGCCTCGGAGCTCAAGCCCAGCCCGATTCGTCACGAATCCCTGCCGCGTCCACTGTTGGCACGCGTGCAACTCGTTCACGCGGCGATCGGCGCGTTGCTCGGGCTCACGTACGACGAAATGGTCGACAACTTCAAACGGGATCTCCACCCTGCGCGCGAGCTCGAGATCTGGGAGGGTATGGCCGCAGCCTTCCAGCGCGAGACGCAGGGAAGGCGTCTTTCCCATGTCAAGAGGCGCGCCATCGCTCTCCACCTGCTGAAGCTGTCCATGACCGACGCGGGTGAAACGGCGCGCACCTGAAGGCCTAACCCGGCATGCAGCGGACTCGCTACGCTCGCCGCTGATGCCACGGTTAGGCAAGATCAAAAATACCCGAGTGAACATAATCCCCAAGCCAGGCCTCTCTCAAAAAGTGGCTGCAGAACCGACTACCTCGCCAAACCAGCTGATTAACCTTGCCGCGGAACGCCTCGGTTTTACCAGTTTTATTGCTCCAGGCCCGGCAATGCACCCCCCAAACTCAATCCAGATAGACGATCTCGCCGCCGTACTCAGTGACCACCACATCATCCTCCAGGAGCCTGAGCCTGAGGCCGCCGTCCTCCTCCAGGCCCAGCACCTCGGCCTCATACTGAGGACTTTGCTGCACGTCATAGCCGAACATCACCCGGCGGCCGGATGAGTCGCTGAGCGCGCGCCACCTGTTTAACAGAAATTGCTCTTTTTCCGGCAGTGCATTGTCCGGCTCAGCCAGCTGCAGCTCTTCCTGCAGATAGAGCAGCCCGATATTCCAGCAGAACTTGGCCAAGAGATCCGTGGCCACCAGACCCAGGTCCAGGCTATGGCCGCAGAGGCCGGCCATGGAGCCGGCCAGCCGGTCGAGCTCCGGCGGAAAGTTGGCGTTGTTGACATTGAGTCCCGCGCCGATGAGGATATACTCCTCGCCGGAGCGGCTGCCATACAGGGTTTCCATGAGAATACCGGCCACCTTGCGGCCCTGGACATGCACATCGTTGACCCATTTGACCCGGGCCGGCACCCCGAACTGCTGCGCCGTTTCGCAACAGGCAACGCCTGCGGCCAGGGGCAGCAGGCGGCTTATCTCCGGCAGCAGGTTATTGACAAAGACCATGGTCAGCCAGATCCCTCCCACCGGGGCATGCCAGGCACGCCGGAACCGGCCCTTGCCGCCGGTCAGTTCCTCGGCCAGGATAACCAGGCCGCTGGGAAAGGAGCGGCCCCACTGCTCATGGTCGGCAATGAGCTGCCTGGCCTCATCCATGCCCCGCGCCAGGCTGGCATAGGTCTGAATGCGGGAGCCGGCAATGGCCCCATAACGAAAAACCGTCTTCACCCGGTTTGCGGGCAACAGACGGCTTCGGCGTTCGATCTCGTGGGCGGTGATATAGTCTTGGACGGCAGCGGGATGCGGAAACGAATTTATTCCCATTCAGCTTTGACGCGGGTAATAATTTTTTCAATCAGCGGCATCTTGTCAGGCGGGCAGATGCCGATCAGCGGGTCGCCCTGGCTCACGGAAATGCCGGGCTGGAAATAGACGGAATGGATAATGCCGGGCGGGCCCTGGTAATAGACCGGGGTATCCCTTTTCATCAGCGACATGGTGAACAGTTCATCCCCCGGTTTGATGGACACCGACCGCTGTCCGAACTTTTCGATGCGGGCCTGAATCTCCATGGAGAAGAAATATTTGGCCCGTTCCGGGGCTGGAAACGGCAGCAGGACCTGGCGCAGGATCTGCTCGATGATCTCCCGTTTTTTGAGGGGATGCTTGATGGTGATGATTTTTTCGCAAGCCTCGACAAACTGGCCTTCCAGATCGTCCCGGATAAAGGAGACGACCCCGTTGGAGGTGGAATGTATCGATTTGTTGTTCCGTTCCCGGCGGAGGGTGAAGAGCTGGGTGCCCGGTATATGATGCCACTTGCCCGTGGTCCCCTCCACCTTATCGTCAAGCCGCACGTGAAAACGGATCTGCCCGGTATGGGATGAGAAAATATCCACATAGCCGTATGGGTCCGAGCGGTATTCGCGGAGGATATGTTCGTAATCTATTTCGTCGTCGTGCATTCTGTTAGTCTTATTGGTCTTATTGGTCCTACTAGTCTTACTGGTCTTACTTGTCTCACTGGTCTGACTTGTCTCACTGGTCTCACTGGTCTCACTGGTCTGACTAGTCTCACTGGTCTCACTGGTCCTACTAGTCCAACTAGTCTTACTGGTCCTGCTGGTCCTGCTGGTCCTGCTGGTCTCACTGGTCCGATTAGTCCAACTTGTCTCATGAGTCTGATCTGTATTGCCGTTGACCAGCAAGACCAGTTGGACCAGTGAGACCAGTCAGACTATCTGTAATATAAATTCCTGCCGCCCATGGTCAGCAGGGCCTTGTGCAGATTGCGGCGGAATTCCCGTCTGTCCCAGATGCCCTGGATATGGCCCCTTTTCAAGGCATTCTTGGCGCTGTGATAGCCGGGCGGGATATCCTCGCCGGTGGTGTCCCGGATCACCTTGGGGCCGGCAAAACCGACCCGGCTGGAACGGATGGCGAACTGATAGTGGGAACAGCCCAGGAAACTTGCCACCGGTCCGGCATAGGAATTGTTGTCATACACCACGATATAGAGTCCGCCGGAATCCACATACTGCCGCACCGCCATGGTGCATTTGGGCATCTGCACCACGCCCAGGGTGCCTTCCTGGATGCGGATGCCGCCGGTGGTATGCACATAGGCGAGCAGGGGCCGGCGTTTGAGTTTCGCCAGCTCGCAGGCCTGCACGAACTTCTCCCCCTCGGCGGAACCCACGGTGCCGTTTCTGAAATCGCTGTACAGCATGGCCACCACCAGATCCACGCCCACCACCCTGGCCTCGAAGGTAATGATGGCGCTACGCCGGCCGGTTTTGGCCTTGGCCGCCTCCAGCCGTTTTTCAAACCCCGCAACCGACAGCGGATTGCCCGAGGCGATTTCGCTGTTGAACTCCTTGATGGTATCCCGGTCAAAGAGATGCTTGAGATACCACTCATATTCCAGGGGGAAATGATGGCCGCAGGTTTCGCAGACGCCGCAGAACTCGCCGTACAGATCCGGCACCCAAAGGTCCTTGCAGCCATACTTTTCGGCATTGGGACAGCTGACGGTGCGGTCCTCATTGGCCAGGGGACTGGTGTAGGTGTCGCCGAACTCGGTGGCCATGGCCTGCTGGTTGCTCACCGACGGGCGGGCCTGCTTGCCGTCCTGTTGTTTGGAGGCGATAAAGTCATAGGCCGCGGCAATGGGGGCGGAAACCTGTTTGAGCAGCACGGACCCCTCGCCGGAAACATCCTTGATGACCTGCTTCACCTGTTTATGCTGGCTGCGCAGAACATCATAGCGGAAGGTATAATAGACCTTGCTTGATTTCTCTTTCATCCGCTGGCAGAAGGAGGAAAAGGCAGTAGGCTGGCCGGCGAACCCGCCCAGGGCCATCTCCCGGTATTTCCTATAGCGCAGCTGCAGCAGCCGCTTGATTTCGTCGTTATTGAGATCCCAGGAGATTTCGATCAGATGGTCTTCCGAATTGACCACCTCATTTTTCTTGAGTTTCAGCTCATAGGCCCGGAAGGCCCTGAGGCTTTTGGTCTTTAACACCACCTCATCCGTTGCCCGGATCATCTCGAACTTGACCCTTTTGAAAAAGGCGAAATCATCCCTTTTCGCGCCGAGCAGCGGTTCATCCACCACCCGGTCGATGGTGCCGAGTTTGAGATTATCGCTTGCGGTGATGCGCAGCCACTTGGCGCAATCCTCCAGCAGCTGCTTGGGGATCTTTTCGCCTTCCTGGATTTTTCCCTCGATGGCGCCCGCGCCTTCCGGCGAGATCACCGAATAATAGCCGTGGGAAAACATCATGCGGAAATCACTGAGGCCAATGGCCTCGGCCCCGCCTGAACCGCCTTCGGAAATAATGGAAATAAACGGCACCCGCAACTTGGCCATGGCGTAAATGTTTCTGGCGATCTGCTGGCCCGCGCCGGGATAATCCTCCACCGGAAAAGAGCCGGGGGTGAAGATATAGGAGTGGATGGGAATCCCCTCGGTCTGGGCCACCTGCATGAAACGTAGGGCCTTTTCATTGCCCCAGGGCTTGCAGGAGCCGCCGTTGCGGTATTCCTCGCCATGGCCCTTCTCCTGGCCGATGACCATCACCTGCTGGGTGATATTTTTGTTTTTCACCCGCCGGATAATGGTGGCCTTGGCGGCAACCATGGAGGGATCAATACTGGCCTCGTCCTGGCCGCCCAGTTCACTGAAATCCTCGTAGACGTTTTCCAGGATATCCTGCAGGGAAAAGCGCAGGGGACTGCGGACGATCCGCACCCGCTCCATGGGGGTGAGATTTTCCTCGCAGCGCTGCTCGAGAAAGGAAAGACTCTCCTCCAGGGTGCAGACCTGCTTATCCAGTTCTTCCTCAGAAACATCGTAAAACGAATTCCTGACAGTATCCAGTTTCTCCTGCAGCCCGGCAAGATTGCCCCAATCAATCCCATCCCGGATCTGGCTCAGGTAGGAGATGCGTTCCGTGCTTTTCAGGAGTCTTTTGCGTAAATCTTCCATTTAAAATTTCAACAGATTATCAATATTGTCTTTAAGGTAGGCGATATTGGTCATAATAGGATCACCCGCCCCGTTGGTTCCTTCAATGGCCACTTCGTTTAAAAACTGACGGCCCCGTTCTTTAGCCTCGTTAATGGAATCTCCCCACACAATGGCCAAAGCCAGGTTCGGATCATAATCACTGGGAATCACATAGGGACGATCAAAGGGAACATGGGTGTAAACAGCGGCCCATTCATATCTGGGAAAGTCAAACCGGGAAATGGTGCCGATCCAGGGGGCAAAGCCGCGGCGCGGGTCCTCCGCCACAATCCTGAATTCGATGCTGGCTCCTTTGCTATTTATTTTTTTCTGACTATAGCCGATTTTGTCTCCCAGGGCCAGCCGGATCTGCTCCCGGATCAGGTTCGGCTGTTTATTGTCGATGAAGCTGATGCGGGCGGAAACGTCATTTTCCACCTGGATGCGCGTATTGACCTCAAGCAGATAGGGCTTGCCGGAACGGGTGACGATCCATTCCCAGGTGCCGATATTGTCATAACGCACATGGGCCGCAAGCTTTAACGAATATTGCACTATTTTGTCAAGTACATCTTTGGCGTTGAACTCGTAGGAAAAACAGATTTCGTCAAATCCCGGCGCCGCCTCCAGCCGTTTCTGCCGGCCCGTGCTCTGGATGGTGCAGTTTCTGGTGCTGAAATGGACTCTTTCGCCATGCCTGCTGCAGAGCAGCTGCACCTCCAGATGATTGTAATCCCGCAGACACTGCTCGATCAGCACCCCGGCATCGCCGAACTGGCGCTTGGCATAGTTCTGCACCTGGCGGTAGGTCCGGCGGAATTCATCAATCCGCTTGACCTCCTCAATGCCCATGCCGCCGCCGCCCGCCGCCGCCTTGACCAGGATGGAGGGATCTTTGATTTTCTGGGCCCGCTGCTCATCCAGGAGGCGTTCGGCAATGTCCTCGGCCTCCATCTCGTTGTAAATCGGGCCGTCGGTGCCGGGGATGGTCGGGATGCCGAGCTTATTGGCCACGCGCTTGGTGTTGATCTTGTCGCCCAGGTCCCGGATCACCTCCCATTTCGGGCCGATAAAGATAATCGGCCGTTCACGGATGGTCACCCGCCTGGCAAAACGGAAATCCTCGGAGAAAAAGCCGTAACCCGGATGAATGGCGGTGCAATTGGTATGGTCGGCCACGGAAATGATATCATTGGGATCGGTATAGCTCGCTACTTTCCAGGCCCGCTTTTCCGTTCCCTGGTTCTGCAGGAATGGATAAACATGCTCGGAGTCCTTGTCCGCCTCGGTATAGACCATGACAAAATCAAGACCCAGATCTTGACAGGCCCTGGCAATCCTGATGGCAATTTCTCCCCTGTTGGCTATTAATACTTTTTCTTTCAAACCTTGAAACCTGAACCGGCAATGCCGTAAATTTAAATTAAATATGAAGATTTTTCGCGGTAGACGAAAAAATTTGACTTTAGCAAAAGACTTGAATTAAAGGAAATGAATTCATTGTTTGATCAAAGCAATTTTTTTGGTTAATATTGTTTTTTAAATCTTATCCCGTTGTAAAGCAAGATGCTTATAACGATTTCCCAACAACCAGTCAATTTTTTTTCTTGGCTGCAAATGGCCTTTGCCATGGCCAACTAGAGATAATAATGGAGTTTTTTCCCCATGACTGCCAGCTTTGCAGCCATACGGAAAAGCTATTAATTACGACAATGGATAAAGAACAGCCTCCTTCGGAACCGAATCATTCCCTCCTCCGCCGCCTCCTGCAATTTTCAAGGCTCTCCCCGCAACCGGACACATCTGAAGACCTGGAACAGGAAATCCAGGAACTCATCGAAGAAGGGGAAGAGCAGGGCCTCATCTCCAGCCATGAAGGCCAGATGATCAGCAGCATCTTTGAATTCCGCGACACCCTGATCAGAGAGGTCATGACGCCGGCCACCGACATTGTCAGCGCCTCCCTTGCCGCCACCCCCTGCGATGTCATCCAGCTGATCAAAAGCAAGGGGTTCAGCAGGATTCCCATGTATGACGGCAGCCCGGACAATATCGTCGGCTTTCTCCATGCCAAACAGCTGCTCACCTGTTCCACGGGTGCGCCGCTGCCGCCGCTGCGGGAACTGCTTAATCCCCCTTTCTTTGTCAGGGAAAACGACAAGATCGTGGCCCTGCTCCTGGAGTTCCAGTCCCAGAAGAAACATATGGCCATCGTTACCGATGAATTCGGCAGCATCCGCGGCCTGGTGACCATGGAGGATATCCTGGAAGAGATCGTCGGCGAGATCGCCGACGAAACGGACATGCAGGTGGATGAGTGGCAGGTCGTGGACGGCAACACCGTCATCACCTCGGCCAAGATGGATATTGAAAAAATAGAATCGTTCTTCGATCTGGAGTTTCCCGAAGGGACTTACGAATCCGTGGGCGGCTTCATCATCAACCAGCTGGACAAAATTCCCGAAACCGGGGAAAAGGTGGAATTCGGGCCGCTGACCTTTACCGTGCTTTCCGCCAGCAAGCGACGGGTCAAGAGCGTCAGGATCAGCCGGGAAAACGCATGACCGGTAGCGGAAAATGCGGACGCGGAGGGCTGCTGCCGCCCTTTTCCCTTCCCGCGTCACGGGCCTTGGCCTAAAATCCCATGCCTATTTTCCTGCTCTTTTTACTCAGCTCCCTGCTGCTCTGGCTTTCCTCCCCTGGTCCGGGTCTATCCTTCTGCGCCTGGTTCGCCCTGGTGCCGCTGCTTGCCGGCTGCGCCAAAGTCGCTCCGAAAAAGGCCGCCCTGCTCGGCTTTGTCAGCGGGCTGCTCTATTACCTGCTGCTCATCTACTGGGTGGTCATCTCGCTCGGCACATACGGCCATCTGCCCTGGTGGCTGTGCGGCCTGGCTCTGCTGCTGCTCTGCGCCTACATGAGCCTCTATCTCGCCTTTTTCTGCGCGGCCTGCAGCTGGAGCATGCGGGCCGTGGCCCCGGTCTGGAGCGCGCCCCTGCTCTGGGTGGCCCTTGATTTTGTCCGCGGCCTGCTTTTCTCCGGCTTTCCCTGGCAGGATCTGGGCTACTCCCAGTTCAGCACCCCACTGCTCATCCAGGCAGCCGATCTGGCCGGCCATCACGGCATTACCTTCCTGATTGTCATGGTCAACTGCCTGCTGGTTACGCTTATCCCCTGGCGCAAAGATGCGCCCTGGCAGCCGGGGCAGACCCGCAGGCAGACCATTGCCGGTTTTCTGCTTGTGGCCGCGGCCCTTGCCTATTGCCTGGTACAGCTCAAAGTTATCTCCCGGGATCTGGCAGCCGCCCCCGGTTACCGGGTGGCGGTGATCCAGGGCAATATCGAACAGGACCAGAAATGGGTGGCGGAAAAACAGCGGGAGGCCATGGACACCTATATCGGGCTGAGCACAGAGGCGGCCAAGAAAGAAGCACCCGAGCTGGTCATCTGGCCGGAAACCGCCATGCCCTTCTTTCCGCCCACCAGCCCGCTCTTCCCCCAGGTGCTGGCCCGCACCGTTTACAGCCACCACTATCTGCTCCTTGCCGGCGCCCCCTACTTTGTGGAAAAGAAAAAGGATTACGACCTTTACAACAGCGCCCTGCTCGCCCGGCCAGACGGCAGCCAGACCCTCTACTTCAAACAGCATCTGGTGCCCTTCGGCGAATACATCCCCTTCAGCGACATCCTGCCCCTGCCTGGTCCGGTGGTGGAATCGGTGGGCAACTTCTCCGCCGGAAAAAGTTCCCAGCCCCTGGCAGCCGGCAAGGCAAAGCTGGGGGTGCTCATCTGCTTTGAATCCATCTTTCCGGAGCTGGCCCGCCGGGAGGCGGCAAACGGGGCGAATCTGCTCGTCAACATCACCAATGACGCCTGGTTCGGCAGGTCTTCCGCCTCCATCCAGCACCTGGCCATGGTGGTGTTCCGCGCCGTGGAAAATCGCCGCAGCCTGGCCCGGGCCGCCAACACGGGCATCAGCTGCTTCATTGACCCGGTGGGCCGTATCAGCCAGGCAACCCCTCTTTTCACCACCTGTTCGATAAGCGGCAATCCCGTTCTTTTGGCGAAAAACAGCATATTCACCCGATTCGGCTATCTCTTCCCCCTGGCCTGTCTTATTTGCTTGATTCCTGCGGCGTTCTGGATCAGGATAAAAAAGACAGCTGTTTCGTAACCCTGCACAAGCCCGGAAATCCATTGAATTATCTTCATATATTCAGCCAGTTATGCTACTGAGCCCAGCAAAGAGAAACCAATGCGCCTAGGAATTCGCGGCAAGCTCATCACGATTTTCATTTTCATCAAGGTCATTCCCCTGATCCTGCTGGCCTGGCTGGCCATGAATGAGGTGAACAAACTCGGGGTCTCGGTCAGCAGCCAGTCGGCCCAGATGGCCAAGGACACCAAGGATATTGTCGGCCAGATCGGCGGGCTCGCCACCGCCAATTCGATCATCGCCCTTGATGAAAAATCCCGGGAAAGCATCGAAAGGCTGACCACGGATACCGCCAGGGAGGTGGCCTCCTTCCTCTATGAACGGGATGAGGACATCCTTACCGCAGCACACCTCCCGCCCTCCGCCGAAAACTATCAGAATTTTCTTGCCCCCCGCAGACACTCCACGGTTTTCCACGCCCCCTGGCAGCTGAGCGCCGACGGCGCAAGCTGGCTGCCGCCCCAGACGCATGCCGATTTCCTGCCGGTTTCCGCCAGCAACCCGGATAATAAAAAGGATTTCCACTACCGGCCCCCCGAGGCACAAGGCATAACCGTGGAAAAACCCCTTTACCTGGAAATGACCTTCATCGATCTGGACGGCAGGGAAAAAATCAAGGTGACCACCACGGACCTGCTCCCCCGGACCTTAGGGGACGTTTCCAGCCGGGAAAATACCTGGTGCCGGGCGGAGACCTATTTCTCCGAGCTGAAAAAACTGCGGCCCGGAGAAATTTATGTCTCCGAGGTGATCGGCCCCTATCTGCCCTCACCCATTATCGGACCCTACACCAAAAAACGCTGCGAGGAGATGGGCATCCCCTTTGAACCGGAAAAAGCCGGATACGCGGGCAAGGAAAACCCGGCGGGCAAACGCTTCCAGGGCCTCATCCGCTGGGCCGCGCCGGTGACCAGGGCCGGCAAGATCACCGGTTATGTCACCCTGGCCCTTGATCACACCCATATCATGGAATTCACCGATCATGTGGTTCCCACCGAAGAACGCTACTCGCCCATTTCCGACGCGGGCAGCGGCAATTACGCCTTCATGTGGGACTATAAGGGCCGCAATATTTCCCATCCCAGGGACTACTTTATCGTGGGTTACGACCCGGCCACCGGCGAACAAGCCGTACCCTGGCTCTCCAGTGAAATTTACGACATGTGGCAGCAAAGCGGGCTCAGCTTCGGCGAGTTTCAGAAAACCGCTCCGGTCTTTCTGGAACAGCGCCTGGCAAAAAAACCGGCCGCCTCCCTGACCAAGGCCGGCATGGTGGGGCTGGACGGCCGCTTTCTCAACTTCGCTCCCCAGTGCAGCGGCTGGCATACCCTGACCCAGCACGGCGGCTCCGGCTCCTTTGTCATCTTCTGGAGCAATCTGTGGAAACTCACCACGGCCGCCACCATTCCCTATTACACCGGCATGTACAAAAACAGTCCCAGGGGCTTCGGCTATGTGACCATCGGCGCCAATGTGGATGAATTCCACCATGCCGCAACCCAGACCGCCTCACAGATCGCCGCCATAGAAAAGGATTTTGAAGGGAAACTGCTGGCGAAAAACGCCGCCGACCAGAAATTCACGGCCGACGCCCTGGAGGAGACTGCCAAGAAACTGTCCATTTCCACCCTGATCATGATCGCGGTGGTGATCCTCGTCGCCATCTGGATGGCCTCAAGCCTTACCGGCAAAATCACCACCATGATCCAGGGCATCAAACGGTTCCAGGACGGCAACTACGAGCATCGCCTGGAAACCCGCAGCAGCGACGAGATGGGTCAACTGGCCCGGGCGTATAACAACATGTCCGATGTCATCCAGGAATCCCTCCGGCAGACCAGGATCGCCCGCCACAAGGCGGAAGAGTCCGATCGAGCCAAAAGCCTGTTTCTGGCCAACATGTCCCATGAAATCCGTACCCCCTTAAACGCCATCATGGGCCTGACCGACCTGCTGCTCACCTCGGACATCGACCCGACCCAGAAAAAATATCTCCATGCGGTGAAGACCTCCTCCGACCGCTTGCTGTCGGTTATCTCCGATATCCTGGATTTTTCTAAAATCGAGGCCGGCAAACTCGAACTCACCGCCATTCCCTTCAACCTCCATGAAACCCTGGCCAGCGTGCTGCAGATCCTCACCTTGAAGGCCCACGAAAAAAATCTGGTTCTGCAGCGCACGATCAGCTCCACGGTCCCGCCGATGCTGATCGGGGATCCGAACCGCCTGGTGCAAATCATTATCAACCTGGTGACTAACGGCATCAAATTCACTAATGCGGGCTCGGTGACCATTCACGTCAACAGGGAGCAGATGACCGAAGACGGCAGGCTCATGCTCAAATTCAGCGTCATCGATACGGGCATCGGCATCAGCCCGGAAAACCAGAAACTGATCTTCCGGGCCTTTTCCCAGGTTGATCCGTCCCACATCCGCCGATTCGGCGGCACCGGCCTCGGCCTGTCCATCTCCTCCGAACTCGCCGCCCTCATGGGTGGGACCATCGGGGTTTCCAGCGCGCCGGGCAAGGGCTCCACCTTCTGGTTTACCGCCTGCTTCGGATTGTCCGGCAACAATTCAGCCCAGGATGACCCTGGCGAAAACGGCCAGCTTTCCTTCCTGCTCGGCAATAACAAGGATGCCCTGCGCAATATCCGGGTGCTGCTGGCCGAAGACGAAATGATCAACAGCATGATGGCCAAGGAGATGCTGGAACGCAAAGCAATGATCGTCACCACGGTTGAAAACGGCGAGCAGGCGGTGGCGGCCTTTTCCGCCGGCACCTTTGACATCATTCTCATGGATGTGCAGATGCCCGCCATGGACGGCTTTGAGGCGACCAGGAGGATCCGGACCCTGGAACGCGGCACCGGGACCGGCAGCCATATCCCGATTATCGCCCTGACGGCCCATGCCATGAAAGATTACCGCAGCAAATGCCTGGAAAGCGGCATGGATGATTATATCACCAAGCCCATCCAGCTCAATGAACTCTATCTTGCCATCGAAAGGCTGGTTGGCCGCAAAGAGGAAAACGGCGGGAAAGCCCCTGCCGCGCACTGATATTTTGTTGGCGCATTTTTTTCTTTCGAGTATTATATCGGATTGTTTATAAGACGTTATCACTCTTCACCCTAACTTATAGAAAAACATATGTCTGCAGAACTGAAACAAAAACTCCAGGAAATTCAATTAAGGCTGCTGGCCTTGAAGGAGCATCTTTGAATTAGCCGACAAGACGGAAAAATTACGGGAACTGGAGCAGAAAACCACCCACCCCGCCTTCTGGAACGATGCGGAAACGGCTAAGAAAGTGCAGCAGGAAATCAGCCGGCTGCAGAATCCGATCGAGGGCTATGGGTCCCTGACCCGCCTGATGGAAGACGCCGAGGTGCTGCTGGAGCTTGCCATCAGCGAACAGGATGCGGAAACGGAGCAGGAGGCCAGGCAGACCATCAAGGTGCTGGATGAAAAAATTGCCGCCTTTGAACTGGAATGCATGTTTTCCGGCGAACATGACGGAAACAACGCCATGCTCACCATCCATGCCGGGGCAGGAGGCACGGAGGCCCAGGACTGGGCCAGCATCCTGCTGCGCATGTATATGCGCTGGGCGGAAGATAAAGGCTTTACAGTTGAAATACTTGATTGGCAGCCCGGCGATGAGGCTGGGGTGAAAAGCGCCACCCTCATGGTCAAGGGACGCTATGCCTACGGTTATCTCCGCTCGGAAATGGGCATTCACCGCCTGGTACGCATTTCCCCCTTTGATGCCGGGGGCAGGCGCCACACCTCCTTCGCCTCGGTGTTTATCTTCCCGGAACTTGATGACACCATCGTGGTTGATATCAACGAAAAGGATCTGCGCATCGACACCTACCGGGCCAGCGGCGCCGGCGGCCAGCATGTCAACAAGACCAGCTCAGCCATCCGCATCACCCATCTGCCGACCAACACGGTTGTCCAGTGCCAGAATGAACGCTCCCAGCACCGCAACAAGGACACGGCCATGAAGATGCTCAAGTCACGGCTGTATGAGCGGGAAAGGCTATTGCAACGGGAGCAGCGCGACGAAATGGGAGGCGAGAAAAAGGAAATCGCCTGGGGCAGCCAGATCAGATCCTATGTCATGCAGCCCTACCAGCTGATCAAGGATCATCGCACCAACCATGAAACCGGGAATGTGGATGCAGTCCTTGATGGCGTCCTCGATCCGTTCATCAAGGCATATCTCCTCTGGCAGAAGTGAAAAAAACCGATAAGCCGTTGTAAAAAAATAACATGGCCAGAGAAATGCGCGGAACGGCACTCTTTTCAGCACCCCCTTGAGGGGTATAAGGAGCCGGAACGAAATTGAAAAAACGGCCAGGTTATTTCGTAACGGCTCCTCATGAGCGGGCAGCAGGTGACCAATGCGCCAAATGCGGAGCATGCACCGCTGTCTGCCCGGTTTATCAGGTAACCGGCCGCGAATCCCTCACTGCCCGCGGCAGGCTGCATCTGTTGAACCGTCTCGCCAACCCCGCTTCCCCTGTCTACGGCAAAATCGTCTCCGCCTGCCTGCTGTGCGGCGCGTGCCTCGACGTCTGCCCCCGGAAAATCGACACCCTCACCCCGCTGATCAGGGCCCGTGAACAGTTGCCCCTGTCTGCCCGGTACCGGTTTCTGGAAAAGTTTGTTGCCAGAAAAACCCTTGCCTCCCCCCGGCTGCTGGACGGCCTTGCCAGCCTCAGACAGAAACTGCTGCACCACCTGCCCAAAACGAGCGGCCTGTGGCTGAAGCTTGCGCTGCTGCCCGAGGATTATGCCCCCGATGAGGCACCGCCCGCTTTGCCGGCCAGCCAGCCGGGCGGCGTCCCGCCTGTGGTCAGCTACTTCAGCGGCTGCCTGGCCCGTTATCTGAGTCCGGACATCGGTGCAGCCACCGATTTTCTCACCCGCCGGGTCACCGGCAGCCCCTTGCTGATCCCCGGAGAGCAGACCTGCTGCGGCCTGGCCTCTTTTGCCGGGGGCAGCAGAGAGGAGGCCCGGGACCTGGCCCGGAAAAATATCGCGGCCTTTGCCGGCCACGGCCTGCCGATCCTCACCTCCTGCGCCTCCTGTTACAGCCATCTGCGTAGCTACCCCGCCCTGCTGGCCGATGACCCGCGCTGGCGCAGCCACGCAGAGGATTTTGCCGGGCGGGTGCGGGAGTTTTCCCGCTTTTTCCTGGAGGCAGGTCTTGCCCCCCCCGCCGGCCCGCTGACCCTGGAGCAGGGGGATGCTGCCGGCATTTTCTACCACGATCCCTGCCATCTCCGCTTCGGCCCGGAAAAAATCATGGCCCAGCCGCGCCGTCTGCTTGCAAAGATCATGGGCGCGCCGCCGGTTGAGCTTGCCGGCGGGCCGCACTGCTGCGGTCAGGGCGGACTTTTCCATCTCGCCCATCCGCAGCTCTCCCAGCAGATTTTAGCCCTCCCCATGGCGCAATTGCTGGAACTATCGGCTTCACATGTTGTCACAACCTGCAGCGGTTGCCTGCTGCAATGGCAGCAGGGATTGCGCCAGACAGAATTTTCCGGCCGGGTATGCCACCTGGCGGTTTTGCTGGCCGGAATCATCCGGCAGAAAGGCGGCTAAGGATACCCTGCGTTTTGCCCTGACCACCTTTTTCCAATTCCTGGCAAAATAACAGTTGAAAATTATCCGCGGATCAAGAACAATTGTCGGCAAGCAAATACCTATTGCCGTAATCTCTCCCACTTATCTATCTGGAGGTTGTATGAGAATAAAAACGTTTTTCCTGATGACATTTTTCTGCGTCATGGGCATCTGCCTGACCGCCCAGGCCAAGGTTGACTCAGAGATGAGCAATTCCTTCAAGGCCGCCAATGCCCCTCTTGATCTTGCCAGTTCCGTTAACGGCAAATATGTTTTTGTGTTAAGCAAAGGCAGCGTGGGAATTTACACCAATGACGGCAAGCTGGTGGATGCCATCGCCGTTGATCCCTCCTTCAACCACATTTCCGTATCCGGGCTGGATCTGGCCAATATCGAAGACAAAATTTTCCTCAGCAGTGAATCCACCGGCAATGTCCAGGAACTCAGCTACTCCTTCATTGTCTCCATCGATACCACCAATGCTCCCTTCCTCGGCATGCCCAATGCACCGGTAAACATCGTCATCTTCAGCGATTTTCAATGCCCTTACTGCTCCAAACTCGGACCGACCTTTGATGCGCTTCTGAAAAAGAACCCGCAAACCGTCAAGATCTCCTACAAACACTTTCCCATCCGCGGCCATGCCCAGGCCATTCCCGCCGCCCTTGCCGCCATTGCCGCCCAGAAACAGGGCAAATTCTGGCAGTATCACGACCTGCTCTTTCAGAACATGCGCGATCTCAACCCGGAGAAATTGCTTGAATTGGCCACTTCCCTCGGCCTGAACATGGATCAGTTCAAAAAGGACATGGCCGATCCGCAGAGCATGGCCCAGGTCAGCAAAGACCAGCAGGATGGGGTCAGTGCCGGGGTGAAGGGGACGCCGTCCATTTTTATCAACGGCAGAATAGCCAAGGACCGGACCGATGCCGGCATGCAGAAACTCATTGACGAGGAACTGGCAAAAACCAGGAGCAATAAATAGTTTTCCCATGGTGAGCCCGGCGACACAGCAACAACTCTCTTTTACCGATAACGAAGCGGCCCGCCTCCTGTACGGCGACCTGAACCGCAATCTGCTGGCCATTGAAAAGGCGGTGGGGGTTACGGTCAAGGCCAGGGGTACAACCCTGACCATCTCCGGCCTTGATCACGTTGTAGCAACCACCGCCGCCACCCTCAATCAACTTTACGAGCTCATCGTCACCGGCTATCCGATCTATGCGGCGGATGTGGCCTACGCCCTGAGAATCATGGAGCGTTCGCCCCAGACCAACCTGAAGGAAATCTTTCTCGATCAGGTCTATATCACGGCCAAGCACAGGATTGTCTCGCCCAAGAGCATCAACCAGAAACTCTATATCGACGCCATCCGCAATAACGACATCGCCTTCGGCATCGGCCCGGCCGGCACCGGCAAAACCTATCTGGCCGTGGCCATGGCCATCGCCGCCTACAGCGCCAATCAGGTCAAATCCATCATTCTCACCCGGCCTGCGGTGGAGGCCGGGGAAAACCTGGGTTTTCTGCCGGGAGACCTGGTGGAAAAAATCAATCCCTACCTGCGGCCGCTGCATGACGCCCTGAACGACATGCTCGGCCGGGAACGGGCCAAGGAACTGGTGGAGCGGGAAATCATCGAGATCGCGCCCCTGGCCTTCATGCGGGGCCGCACCTTGAACAATGCCTTTGTTATTCTCGATGAGGCCCAGAACACCACCCCGGCGCAGATGAAGATGTTTCTCACCCGCCTGGGCTTCAGCTCCAAAGCAGTCATAACCGGTGACGTCACCCAGATAGACCTTCCCCAGGACCGGGGTTCAGGGCTGATCCACGCCGCCCGGATCCTGAAAAAAATAAAAGGGATTTCCTTCAGCTATTTCACTGATATTGATGTGGTTCGCCACCCACTGGTGCAACAGATCATCCGGGCCTATGAAAAACAAGGCCGCCTGAAAAAGGAGCAGGGAAATGCCCGTCCTGCTCAGAAGTGAAGTCAAGCCCCGGCCAGTCACCCTCGCCGGGTTGAAGAAAACCGCCACCGCACTGCTTGGCCATGCGGGCAGGAAGCATTACGAATTAAGCATCCTGCTGGTTGATGACAGCCGCATGACCGAGCTCAATACCACCTACCGGGGCATCAACAGACCCACCAATGTGCTGTCCTTTCCCATGGCTGAAGACCCGTCCTCTGCTGCGCCGCAACTGCTGGGAGATATCGTCATTTCCCTCGATACCGCTTCCCGCGAGGCCTTGGCTTGCGGCAAAACCCTGGAAGATTACCTCTGCATCCTGCTGGTCCATGGCCTGGTGCATTTACTCGGTTATGACCATGAGCGTGGAGAAGAGGAGGCCGCGGAGATGACGGCAAGGGAAAAAGAACTGCTGCAGAAGCTGAGCGCCGCCAAGGGCCTTGCCCCTTTGTCTGAATAGGGGTATTTTAGGATTCGGCAAAGCGCCTAAAGTACTTGAAATGCCCTTGTGCCCCTTGTGGGTATCTTGTGCCCCTTGTGGGTATAAAGTACTTCAAGTATCTCAGACACTTTTAGCAGTTAAACTTTAGTCATTTTAAGTTATTTTAAGTATTTCAAGCATTTTAAGTATTTTAAGTATTTCAAGTATTTCAGGCACTACAAGAGATTATCCTGAGGGGAAAAAATGGTAAAGCTTGCCATAAACGTCGATCACGTTGCCACCCTGCGGCAGGCCAGGGGCATTGACGAACCTGACCCGGTACTGGCCGCCGGCATTTGCGAACTGGCCGGGGCTGCGGGTATCGTCGTTCATCTGCGGGAAGACCGCCGGCATATCCAGGACCGGGATGTGATCCTCCTGCGCCAGACGGTGAAGACCAAGCTCAATCTGGAAATGGGAGCAGCCGAGGAAATCATCAAGATCGCCCTGAATCTGAAACCGGACATGGTGACCCTGGTCCCGGAAAAAAGAGCGGAACTGACCACTGAAGGCGGTCTTGACGTGGCCGGCCAGGAGCGGCATTTGACCAGCGTCATCGCCCAGATGAAGGGTGCCGGCATTCCGGTCAGCCTGTTTATCAATCCCGATGACGGGCAGATTAAGGCAGCCAAAAGGGTTGGCGCGACCTTTGTGGAAATACACACGGGCCGTTACAGCGATGCGGTAAGTGAGGAGGAAGAAGACCGGGAATTTGCCCTGATTGCGGCGGCCGTGAACGCCGCCCATGGGGAGGGCCTGCGGATCAATGCCGGACACGGCTTGAATTACCGCAATACGGCCAGGATTGCCGCGCTTGACAAGATTGCGGAACTCAGTATCGGCCATGCGGTGATGGCCAGGGCCATCTATGTGGGATTGGACCAGGCGGTGCGGGAGATGCTCGCCCTCTGCTGCTGAAAGGGTGATCCCCGTAAGCAAGGCATCTTCATCTGAAGCTTGAGCAGGTGCCGCCGCCGGCTACCAGAGGCGACACATAACATTCGCCCCGGCGTATCGTGTCAACCGCGATAAAAAGCTCCGTATCGGCATTTTCCTTGAGCAGATACCCTTCCGCCCCGGCGGCCAGGACATAATCCACGTATTCCTTTTCCCGGTGCATGGTCAGGATCAGAATTTTTACCTCCGGATAGACCAATTTTATCTCGCGGGTGGCGGCCAGCCCATGATGATTGGGCATGGAGATGCCCCAGATCACCATATCAGGCGGCTTATTTTGAAAAAAATCAAGAAGCCGCAGATCATCGCCCGCCTCCCCGATTACCTCCAATCCGCCTGCCCCTTCGAGAAGATCCTTCACGCACTGGCGGAACATGGCATGATCATCGGCCAATACAATACGATATGCGCCCACTATCGGTTCCCGTAGCCCATAACTCTCTATTGCCTTTACCTGCACCCGGTCAAAAAAACAGGCCCCCCGGCAAATCCGGGAGACCTGTTTCAGGCTGTCACTCGGGAGCCCTGAATGAACGTTGCGGAATCGTTGCTCGATTGTTGGCCTGCAAATTTCGGCAACACTGCTGGGCGCTCTATTTTTTAAGAGAAAAGCCTATCTGCTGTTCACTCAGGATCACCAGTGACCAAGGAGAGGCAATGACTGCTATCAGACATTGCCTTTGCAGTCCTTCAGTTTGTCTTTATCGTTATCTTTGTCACGATCCCGGCCGGCCAGAATCATATTGACACTGTCCGTGCTGTACGGCACGCAGGAGCCGTCTTTAAGCCGATCACGATCCCGGTCCCCGGCCAGAGTGAATGGGCCGTTCAGATCCGTGCTGTAATTCAGACAGGAGCCGTCCTGCAGCCTGTCCTGATCCGGGTCCTGAATTTTGTCGCGATCTCTATCCCCGGCCAAATTGAATCTGCCGTTCAGATCCGTGCTGTAATTCAGACAGGAGCCATCCTGAAGCCTCTCCTGATCCGGGTCCTGAATTTTGTCGCGATCTCTATCCCCGGCCAAATTGAATCTGCCGTTCAGATCCGTGCTGTACGGCACGCAGGAGCCGTCTTTGATCCGATCACGATCCCGGTCACCGGCCAGAGTGAATGCGCCGTTCAGATCCGTGCTGTAATTCAGACAGGAGCCGTCCTGCAGCCTGTCCTGATCCGGGTCCTGAATTTTGTCGCGATCTCTATCGCCGGCCAGAGTGAATGCGCCGCTCAGATCCGTGCTGTAATCCAGGCAGGAACCGTCTCTCAACCGATCCGGAATCCCATCCCCTGTTCCGTCGCGCAGCTGATCTTTACCGCCGGCCAGATTGAATCTGCCACTCAGATCCCTACTGTAATTCAGACAGGAGCCATCCTGCAGCCTGTCCTGATCCGGGTCCTGAATTTTGTCGCGATCTCTATCGCCGGCCAGGGTGAATCTGCCACTCAGATCCTTACTGTGATTCAGACAGGAGCCATCCTGCAGCCTGTCCTGATCCGGAATCCCGTCCCCTGTTCCGTCGCGCAGCTGATCTTTACCGTCAGCTACAATGAATCCGCCCGTAACATTCGTGCCGTGATGCTGGCAGGAGCCGTCCTGCAGATTGAGCATTTCTTTGATTTGGTCCATGTCCTGATCTTTATCGCCGGCCAGATTGAATCTGCCGCTCAGATCCGTGCTGTACGGCAAGCAGGAGCCGTCTTTCTGTTGTTTTTGATCCCGGTCCTGGTCACCAGCAACCGCAGCACCTGGGAGAGTTACGAACATGAATGCCGTTGTCATGAGAATAGTTGTACGTTTAATCATCTGTTTATCCGCCTTAAAATTGTCTTAGGTTAATTATTTCTTTGTGTTGCCAGAACCAAATCCAGGTGCCCTTTCCGGGGCCTCCCTTACTGCCTTTAACACCCAACTACCTCAATTCCCGTATCTCCCCCATACGATACTTCCGAGTGCCAAGGCAGGACTCAAAAACTCAAAACCGGACTCATCTCTTTTTTTTACCTCACCTCCCCACCGAATTTTTTGTCCGCTTCTCCTCATCAGGCTCCACTGAAGGGAAACGCAAACCGCGGAGTTTTTTGTTGCCGTCCAAATAGCAGGATCTCTGGAGCCGCAGGTAAATACGAAGCCATCATTTTTGGCAAACCCGAAAAGATCCTCGTTTTATGTAACAATACGCGGTTAAGACCAGGGAAACAATCCGGCGAACTACTCAAGACTTCATCAGGTTAACTACTTAGTGAGGGGGGGGTATTACTACCTAGCGGCAAACTAAAGGCTTGGTTTCACGTAATTATTCTTTATTTGGTGGGCAGGATGTAGCCTTTGTTAAGGGCATATTTTACCAGATTGGCCGTTTGTTTGATGTTGAGCTTGCGCATGATATTGGCGCGGTGATTTTCCACGGTGCGGCTGCTGATAAAGAGCAGATCGGCAATCTCCTTGTTGGAGATCCCCTCGGCAATCAGTTTCAGAATTTCCCGTTCGCGGATGGTCAGGGGATCGGACAGGGAAGACATGTCCCCCTTGTGGGAGGCCTGCACCAGATCCAGGGCAAATTCCCCGGATAGGAGCGGCGAGATATAGCAGCCATTGTCCCGGATCTTTTCAATGGCGGCAAAGAGCTCCGTATCCGCATCCTCCTTGAGCAGATATCCTTCCGCGCCGGCTGACAGGGCGGAATAAACGTAATCCTTGTCCTTGTGCATGGTCAGGATCAACACCTTCACCTCAGGCGAGAGCATTTTGATCTCCCGGGTTGCTTCAAGCCCGCGGAGATGGGGCATGGAGATATCCAGAATCACCAGATCAGGGGTTCCCTGGCGCAAGAGCTCAAGCAGCATGAGGCCATCGCTCGCCTCCCCGACCACCTCAAGGCCCTCCACGGTTTCGAGAATATTCTTGATCCCCTGGCGGAACATGGCATGATCATCGGCCAATACAATACGATACGAATTTCCCATCGGTTTCCTCATTCATTATAATGGCAGGGTAAAGCTGATACTGGTACCTTGTTCTTTGCGGCTCTCCACCTTGAGAGCTCCTCCCAGCATGCGGACCCGCTCGTGCATGGCGGACAGTCCCAACCCGTAATGAGCGTGATCCCGGCCAAAGGCATCCTGTACATCAAAGCCCTGGCCGTCATCCTTTACCTCAAAGAAAAAACTGTCTTCCTGCCTTCTCAGGGTGATCGCTACATGACTGGCCAGGGAGTGCTTGGCAATGTTGGTAAGACACTCCTGCACGATCCGGTACACGGTAATCTTCTGATCACGGGAAAAAAGGGCGTCAAGCTCGGTCATATCGAGAACGCAGTCAATATTGTAAAGCTTGCCGGATGATTCCACCAGCCGGCGAACGGCGATGGTCAGCCCCAGATCCTCCAGAATGGAGGGGCTCAGATCCCGGGACAGGCGGCGGACGTTTTCCGTGACCTCATTAATATAATTGATCACGGCATCACACTCCTTTTTCAGGCCGGCCTCGGCGCCCCAGGCCCTCTGGATGGCCCGCACCTTGAGTTTCAAGACCATCAGCGACTGTCCCAGTTCATCATGGAGCTCCACCGAAAGGCGCCGGCGTTCCTCTTCCTGGGCGGTGAGCAGCTGGGCGGACAGTTTACGCAGCTCCCACTCCGACTGCCGGAGCGCCTCCTCCGCCTTCCTGCGTTCGGTGATGTCGCGGGCAATACCCACGACTCCCTCAATTCTCCCCTCTTTATCTTTGAGAACCGTGGCAGAAAAAAGCATGGGAACCCTGGTGCCCTCCTTGGCCAGATAGTCTATTTCCAGATTGATGATTTTTTCTCCGGCAAGCACCCGCTGAAATCCCGAGTCACTGAAAAGGGTCTCTTCCATGGGCAGAATTTTATGCATATCCCGGTCGATCAGTTCCTCCTCCCCATAGCCGAGAAGCTCACAGGTCGCCTTGTTCACGCTGCTGATCCTGGCATCCGGCTCAAGCACCACCAGGGTATCGTTCATGCTGCCGATGATGTTGTCAACATAATCCCTGGAGATGGTCGTTTTCCGCAGATTCTCGGTCATCTCATTAAAGGAATTGGCCAAAATGCCGATCTCATCGTTTCTGCGGATCGTCAAGCGGGTAATGAGATCCCCTGCAGCCACCTTGCCGGTGGCATCGGTTATCTTTTTGATCGGCAAAGAGATAAAGGCAGCCAGCAGATAGGCGGAAATACCGCCGATGAGAATGGTTATCATCCCAATCACGAAAATCTGCCGCCGGGCGCTGGCAATCTCCTTTTCAACCGCCATATAGGAATATCCCAGCCGGACCGTGCCCAGCCGGGCATCTTCCAGGGAGATGGGGGTATAGATATCGTAGTAGTGTTCCCCATTTTCCGGCAGGGATGCCCGGAAACTGCCATGCTTCTCGGACTTCATCGCCACGGCGGTCATACTGTCCCGGTAGATTTTGCCGACTTCTTTCAGGTTACTGTGCATCACCACCTTACCCTGCGGGTCAAGCAGGATGACGTAGCGGACATAATCCTGCTCCATGGAGTGATTGACAAAACGGCGGAGAGTCGGCAGGTCGTTGCTTAACATGGGGCTGGTGGTAAATTTGGCCACATCGGCAGCCAGCGCCAGTCCGCGTTTGCGCAGCTCGCTTTCCAGACTTTCCTTTTCCCGCATGGTGGTGATAATACCGGTGACCACGACAATAATCACCACCAGGCTTTCAATCAGCAGGGTCAGCTTGATGCGTAAGCTGAATTTCAACCATTGTTGCGGACAGAGTCCCATGCGCAGCCCTCTTTATCAAACTTGCCGGAAGCAGGGTTCTACCTGGCCTTTTTTTCCCCGATGAGGGCCCGCATCTCGTCATAATCCTCATCCTTTGCCTGCTGAAATCCGCCGACCTCGGCGGAATAAAGAATTTTGGCATGTTCGGGGTTACTGCTGTTAAGTTTCAGCAAGGCCCGGTCAAAACTGCTGACAATTTTACCGTCCACGTCCTTGCGGGCGGAAAAGACCCTGGTCGGCACCCATCTGGTGGTGGCAATGACATGGAGTTCCTGGGCATTGACCCCAAGTTCCCGCTGTTTTTTGGCATGTTCGTCAAGAAAATGGTCGCACACCACCCCGGCATCAAAGGCCTTGAGAAATACGTTAAAGAGGATATCCTCGCAGCAGCCGCCATTGGCATACATTGCTAAGTCCTTGTCAATGTCGATGCCGTTTTCTTCAAACAGCATCTTTGCCACCACCCATTTGGAGGCTGAGAGTTTGGACCCGAACATGACGGACTTGCCGACCAGATCCTTCATGGTCTTGATGTTGCTGTCCTTCCTGGTGACCACCGCGCCGGACTGCAAGACGCCCCCTTTCAGGCTCAAAGCCTTCAGCAGGGTATTTTGGTCATAAAGCGGGGCAAATTTCACGTACACATTGGGGTCCTGGAAAGCAAAATCGATATCCTTATTTTTGATCTGGGCCTCGAATTCCGCGGCATCAGGCGGGAACACCAGCTTGATTTCCATCCCGGTTTCCGCCTGCAGATAAGTGACCAGCGGATGGAACTTTTTAAAGCTCAGCACCACATCACTGCAGGGGGAAACGGCGATGACAATCTTCTTTCCCCCCTCTTCGGCAGAGCTTAGGCCGGCCAGCAGGCAGAAAAAAAACAGGAACGCCACAATCCCATTACCCAATTCCCGGATACTCATATTCAACCTCACTCAGATGATACAGCAGATTATCCTTACAGCTTTACTTACAAAAAATCTGTCTCCATCAATAACACGCATTTTTCGCCCGCATTGTTGCGCAAAGCAAAAAAAATTCCAATTTTGCGGGCTTGGTATTTCTGCCCCTTGCGGGTAAGAAAAGTTTTTTTGCCCCACAAAACACCCAGCAATCGCAGAGAACGTTTTTATTGCAGCCAGTTAGCTCTGTGGGCTCCGCACTCTTCGTGGTAAATTTTCAGCGGTCACGAAACCAGCAATTTTAATGTAACACAAAATTTCCCGAAGCTGTCCCTTTTTCGCGGTTCTCCCCTCTGCACCGCATATCGCGGTTTTCTTCCCCCAGTCCCACCAAAATGAAAAATCGCCTTCATTTTTGTCACGTTTGCTGCAAAATTGGCCGGCGGCAGTCTCCTCACCTCAGCTGAGGAATCCACCGCAAACACATTTAATAAGTTGATATTATGATAAATTTATAAAAAATCACCGCAGTGGCACCAGCTTTGCTTTTTAGCTGTTTTAACCCGGCCGGCTCAATTTTTTTTGAGCCGTCTCCGGGAGTTAAGGTATGCTGCGCCGAATTTTGCGGCTGCTTCCGTGCTCTTGCTCTACTTTAGCAAAGCCAACCGCAGAAAGGTTTCAGCTTGTCATCCGTTATGTATTTTATTATATATCGACAAAGGGGAGAAAGAGATGAAGAGGGCCTGCATGAAACCGCCAAGCTGCTGTGTTGTTGTTGAACTGGAACAGGGTGTATTTCTGGGATACCGCAGGGCCGTGCTGCTGGATGAGATCCGCAGCCGGGGATCACTGGCACAGGCGGCCGAGGCGGCAAAGATCCATCACGAACATGCCCTGCATCTCCTGACCGAGATGAACGATTCCTTCCATGCGCCGCTGGTCCATTTCCACGAAAACAGCATGGAAACCGACAGCGCCCGGCTTACCGAGACGGGTGAAGAAATGGTTCGTTCCTACTGGAGCAAATTTGCCACCGTCTGGACATCCATTGCCGAGGAACGCAGCAAACATTATTAACGCTTCATCCACCACTCACTCTTAAGGAGACCGCGGTGAACCCAGAACAGAAATCCAGCAACAAACAATCCCGGACCGGTGAGGATTACGCACTCCGCATCTGCGGCAGGGTGACCGCCCCTCTGGTGCTTGATATCGAAGAGCTGCGCGCCATGGATCCCGTGGTAACGGACGGCCTGCCCATGATCTGCGGTAACGGCGACCCCAAGGGCTGCCTGGGCCGCTGCCGGGGTGTTCTGCTGGCAGACATCATCAACCGGGCCGGGATTTTGATAACAGGCCACAATGATACGCGCAAAATGTTCCTCATCGCCGCATCAGATGATGGCTACCAGGTGGTCTTTTCCTGGCAGGAGATCTTTAATACGCCGACAGGCGATGGCATCATGGTCCTGCTGGAAAAAGACGGCAGATCCCTTTATGACGAGTATGGTGCGGTTGACCTGGTTTCGGCCCGGGACTTTCTGACCGGACCGCGTTATGTCAGACGGCTCAGGTCCGTGGAAATCGTAAAGGTGTGAAAAGTAATATTTCATGGATAATACAATTCAGCAGAAAATAATTGATTACCTGAAACCTGTATCCGAAGGTCTCTGTGTAGCTGATGTGCGCATGGGACTTGGCTATACCAGTGTGCGGCTCGATAACGGCAATATCGGGCTTGCCTGGACAGCCAAGAGCAACTCTGGAAGCTGCACCCATGAGATTAAAGCCGGGACTCTTGCCGGAAGTTCTGCTTTGGAACTTTTGGAGATGCTGGCCAGCGACAGAAGCGCTTTATCAAGGTCACTGGGCCTTGCAGCAGCCAATGCCTTGACTGCTGGGCTTCCGCGTCCGAGATCGACAGAGGAAGACGTGTTGAATATCATTAACATCCATGCCTCGGACCATGTTGTAATGGTAGGATTTTTCGGTCCGCTGATTCCAAGGCTGCGGCAAACCGGATGCAGACTTGACATTCTTGAACTGGAAGCCGATAGGCCAGGTACCATGTCGCCGGAGGAGGGACGGTCGTCCCTTGCTTCATGCAGTGTTGCCATCATCACGGCCACTTCCATCATCACAGGCACACTGGATAAATTGTTGGCAGGCCTGGGTAAGCCGCGCGCTGTTATTATCCTTGGGCCTTCGTCCTTGATGTGTCCCCAGATATTTGCAGGAACTCCGGTGAATTATATCGCTGGTGCTTGGGTGCGCAATGCATCAGCCGTTGAAAAAATTGTCTCCGAGGGCGGAGGCACTATGATCCTGAAACAGTATCTGAACTTTGAAGCAATCTGTCTATAATATCAAACTCAATTTAACATGATTTCAGGCTAGGCGAAAAACAAAATATACCAGACAAGGTTTCGGCCGGACTCGGTATTTTTCAATTTTTATTATGTAGCGTTATATAAAAATATACACAACGTATTGGAGGTTGCGGGATGAGATGCACTATTATGGAAAAATACCCTGTTTCCGCGGGTGTCATACTGACGCTGCTGGCCATGCCTTTGCCGGGAAGAGCGGATGAGACAGGGAGTACGGAACAGAACGTCTTCACCCTCGGCGAGATCGAGGTGAGCGGCAAGGCAGAGGAAAACAAAAATATCACCATCGAAAAAATCAGCGCCGAGGAACTGCGCGATTTTGACCGCAACACCGTGGCCGACGCAGTAAACCTGCTGCCCGGCGTGACCTCGGCGGTAACCGGGGCGCGCAACGAGCAGACCATCTATATGCGGGGCTTTGACCTCAAGCATGTACCGATCTTTCTCGACGGCATCCCGATTTACGTACCCTATGACGGCTATCCCGACCTCGCCCGCTTTACCACTTTTGATCTGTCGGAGATCATCGTTTCCAAAGGATTTACCTCCGTGCTGTACGGCCCCAACACCATGGGCGGGGCCATCAATATGGTCTCCCGCCGGCCGGAAAAGGCCTTTGAAGGCAACGCGGGCGCCGGATACGGTTCGGGCAACTCCTATAACGGCTTTATGAACCTGGGCACCAACCAGAACAGCTGGTATGTGCAGACCGGGGCCTCTTATCAGAGCAGCGATTACTTTAATCTTTCCGATGATTTCAAACCTGCCGCAGCCGAGGACGGCAGTCACCGGGAGAATTCCTACCAGCGGGACGAAAAGGTCAATATGAAGGTTGGTTTCACCCCGAACAAGGATGACGAATACGCCTTCAGCTACATTTACCAGCATGGGGTCAAGGGCACCCCGCCCTATGCCGGCACCGACCCGGATGAGAGGGCGCGTTACTGGAAATGGCCCTATTGGGACAAACAGAGCTACTATTTCACCTCCAAGACCGATTTCGCCGGCAAGGCCTATCTGAAAACCAGGGCCTTCTATGATATATTCAAGAACTCCCTGTGGAGTTATGACGACGACACCTACACCACCATCTCCAGGCCTTATGCCTTCAGGAGCCACTATGACGACTATACGGACGGCGGCTCGCTGGAGGTGGGCACAGCGGCCCTGGCCAATCATCTGCTGAAACTCGCCCTGCACTACAAACTCGATGTGCATAAAGAGCAGAATGACAATGATCCGGTCCAGGCCTTCCGCGACCAGATGCTGTCCGCCGGACTGGAAGACACCATTACCCTTTCCAAGAGTCTCTATGCCATCGCCGGTGCCAGCTACGATACCCTGGACACCCTGGTGGCCGAGGACC
Source organism: Desulfobulbaceae bacterium (assembly GCA_023230525.1). Classification (GTDB taxonomy): domain Bacteria; phylum Desulfobacterota; class Desulfobulbia; order Desulfobulbales; family SURF-16; genus SURF-16. The sequence goes on along the minus strand of JALNXE010000020.1, from coordinate 23,857 downwards.
TGACCTCCGCCGGGCAGCTTGCCGATTTCCCCAAGGGCAGCACCTCGGGTTTCAACCCCCAGCTCGGCCTCTTTTATCTGCCGTCTGAGGCCTGCACGCTGCACGCCTCCATAGCGCAGAAAACAAGACTGCCTTCCATCAAGGACCGTTATTCCTACCGGCTCGACACCGCCATTCCCAACCCTGATCTGGACCCGGAGAGATCGGTCAACTATGAGATCGGCGTTGATGACCGGCACCTGGAAAATCTGCGCTTAAAAAGCACCGTCTTTTACAACGACGTCAGCGATTACATCCAGCTGACCACCATCCCGGACCCGGACAATCCGGGGGCCACCACCACCCAGAACCGCAACATCGGCGAGGTGGATCTGTACGGCCTGGAACTGGAACTCTCGGGCTACCTGCTCACTTCGCTGGAAATCGGCTGCAACTACACCTACACCTATGCGGAAAACAAGACGGATGCAAGCGAGCTGATCAACATCCCAGAGCATAAGGTGGTGGCCTATCTGCGCTATACCCTGACTGACAACCTAAGTACCCTGGTGGACGCGGAATACGACTCCAAACGCTACAGTTCAACGGACGGCGACCAAGTCGCCCAGGGATTTACCGTGGCCAATGCTAAATTAAGCTACGCCTTGGGCAACGGCATGGTAACCGAGGCCGGGGTAAAAAACATTTTTGACCGGGACTACGAGCTGCAGGAAGGTTATCCCGAAGCAGGGAGAACCCTGTTTGCCAATCTGCGCTATACATTCTAAAAAGGAGGCATGATGATGGAAAGATATCAGGAATTTACCCAGCTACTGGATAAGGCGGCGGCATTTCACGGTCACCTCTGCGCCGGTCAGGTCATCGGCGTGCGCATTGCCATGCTCGGCCTGCGCGAGATCGGCATCACCGATCCCCTGGGCGCGGATCGTAAAAAGCTCATTGTCTTTGTCGAGATCGACCGCTGCGCCACAGACGCGATCATGACCGTCACCGGCAGCAGGGTGGGCAGGCGGAGCCTCAAAGTCGTGGATAACGGCAAGATGGCGGCCACCTTCATCAACATCGAGACCGATAAGGCGGTGCGGATCGTCTCGCTGCGCGACGCCCGGGAAAAGGCGGCTGCCAGATACCCGGAACTCAGCGACAGCGCGGCGCAGATGAAGGCCTACCGGGAGATGCCGGACAGCGACCTGTTCAGCGTGCAGGATGTATGGGTGGCGCTGAAGCCAGAGGATATGCCGGGCAGCCCCACCGGCAGAGTCCGCTGCGCCATCTGCGGGGAAACGATCCTCGACAAACGTGACGTCCTGCAAAACGGCAGGGCTCTCTGCCGGCCATGCGCCACAGGCAACACCTACTACACCGTGCAATCCCCGCTCAGGCCACCGCTGCAGGAGGGCGTTCCCCTATGAATACCGCCCACCCATCGACCATGGACATGAAAAAGGTGAACTGGAATATGGTCTGGCGTGAAGCCCGGCGGCAGCGCAAACACGACCGCAGCGACAATGCCTACTGGAACCGCCGCGCCCCGTCATTTGCCAGACATACCAGGACCAGCGGCTACGCCCGGAATTTTCTGCGCCTCATGAATCCGAACCCGGAGTGGACCGTGCTTGATGTCGGCTGCGGCGCCGGAACCCTGGCCATTCCGCTGGCCGGTCTGGTGCAGGCGGTGACGGCGATTGATTTTTCGGATGTGATGATCTCCATTCTGGGCGAGCAGTGCTGGGAACAGGCTATTACCAACGTGACACCCCGGGTCATCGGCTGGGAGGATGACTGGGACCGGGCCGGCATCGGTATGCATGATGTGGCCATTGCCTCACGCTCCCTGGTGGTTGAGGATCTGCACGGCGCCCTGATCAAGCTTGACGCGAAGGCCCGCCGGCAAGTCTTCATCTCCTCGCTGGTGGGCGACGGTCCTTTTGACCGCAGGATTTTCGAGGCCATAGGCCGGGAGCTTGACCGGGGGCCGGATTATATCTGCGTTTACAACCTGCTGCACCAGATGGGCATCTTCGCCGATGTCACCTTTGTGATGAACGGCGACAGCGGCAAGATTTACAGTAATATCGATGAGGCCGTGCAAGGCTTCCGCTGGATGATCGACGACATGACCGCCGATGAGGAGGCCCGCCTGAGAATCTACCTTGAAGGCCATCTCGTTAAAAAGGAGAAAGGCTGGGCCCTTTCCTACCGGCATGAAGTCCGCTGGGCCATCATCTCGTGGAACAGGTCATGACCACTCATGCCCAGAGACTTCCCGCAGGTCTGGCCCGTAAGGCAAAAAAGGCGGAGAGAGCCATGAAGGTGAAGCTCCTTTGCGGTATTTTGTTATGCCTGTTTATCTTTCCCCTGGCCGCCCATAGCCGGGAGATTATCGACATGAGCGGCAGAAAGGTGACGATCCCGGATACCATCTCCAAGGTGGTGGCCGTGTCGCCGCCAGGTACCTACCTGCTGTATGCCATTGATCCCGGGGTTATCGCCGGCCTGAACTTCCCCTTGTGGGAAAACGAGAAGCAGTTCACCTTGCCCGGCCTGAAAAAACTGCCGGTCATCGGCGGCCTGGTGGGCCAGGGCAGGACCCTCAATCAGGAGGTGCTGCTGCAGGTCAAACCGGATTTCGTGCTGTTCTGGGCCTGGCGGGACGATGCGATCAACCGGCAGTTCGAGGCCACCTTGGCCAAGCTTGGTCTGCCTCGGGTTTCCGTGCGGCTCGACAGCATTGACGACTATCCGGCGGCCCTGCTCTTTCTGGCCGAGGTGCTTGGCAAAAAAGAGCGGGGACAGCTGCTTTACCGCTATGCCATGGACACCCTGCGCGAGGCAAAGGCAGCGGCGGCGCAAATTCCCGCGGCCGACCGGGTAACGGTCTATTATGCCGATGGTCTGGACGGCCTCGGCACGGAGAGGGCGGCATCACTGCATGCCGAGCTTATCCCGCTGGCCGGAGGCGTGAATGTGCATCAGGGTGAGGTGCTCGATCACTACGGCAAGGAGACAATCTCCATGGAGCAGCTTCTCCTGTATGATCCCCAGGTTATCCTGGTCAAGGAAAAGTCCTTTTTCGATACCGTGTTCCGTGACCCGCGCTGGGGCAACATCCGGGCCGTCCGGGACCGGCGTGTTTACCTTATTCCCCATGTCCCCTTCAACTGGTTCGACCGGCCCCCCTCCTTCATGCGATTGCTCGGGATCAAGTGGCTCATGCACACCCTGCATCCCGATCTCTACCGGATCGATATGGTGGCTGAGACCAGGTCCTTCTATAAACTCTTTCTCGGGGTGGACCTGAACGAAAAAGAGGCACGGGAGGTGCTGACCCCATGAAACGCCTGACCCTGCCGCTGCTCGGCCTGCTCCTCGGGCTCGTAATGCTGGCTTCGCTTTCCCTCGGCAAGTACCGGGTGCCGGTGGCGGACCTGCTGGGCTTTGCCGGCTGGCAACTCTTTGATCTGCCCGGCCTGTCCGCAGAGAAAAAGGCCCTGCTGGAAAACATCCTGCTGCATATCAGGCTGCCCCGCATTCTGGCGGCGGCCATGATCGGCGCTTCACTGTCGGTTTCCGGCGCCGCCTTCCAGGCCCTGTTCATCAATCCCCTGGTCTCCCCGGATCTGCTCGGGGTGCTGGCCGGCGCCTCTTTCGGCGCGGCCCTGGGCATGGTGCTGTCAAAAAGCTGGGCCATGGTCCAGTTCTCCACCCTGCTGTTCGGCTTTGCCGCCGTGGGCGTGGCCGTGGGCATTACCAAGGCGTACCGGATCAATTCCGTCATCATGCTGGTGCTGGGCGGCATTATCAGCGGTTCCTTTTTCACCGCGCTGCTCTCCATCGTCAAGTATGCGGCTGATCCCACCAACCAGCTGCCGGCCATCGTCTACTGGCTGATGGGCAGCCTTTCATCCGTGGACGGCCATACCGTACTGATCATGAGCCTGCCCGCCGCAGCCGGCATTGCTGCCATCATCCTCCACGCCCGGCAGCTCAATGTGCTCAGCATGGGCGAGGAAGAGGCAAAATCCCTGGGAATCAATGTCGGGCGGGTGCGGCTGGTGGTGATCTTCTCCGCCACCCTGATCAGCGCCCTGACCGTGATGGCCGGCGGCATGATCGGCTGGGTGGGCCTGATCATTCCCCACATCTGCCGCATGATCGTGGGGCCGAACAATCAGGTGCTGCTGCCTGCCGCGGCGCTCATCGGTGCCGCCTATCTGGTGCTGGTGGATGATGTCTCGCGGCTGCTTTTTTCCTATGAAATACCGACCGGCATCGTGACATCGCTGATCGGCATTCCCTTTTTTGCCCTGGTCCTGAAAAATGCCCAGCGGGGGTGGCGATGACGGATCTGCTGCAAGTTACGCGGGCAGGCTTTGCCTACCGGAGCAGGCAGGTGCTGAGTGAGGTGAGCCTCGCCTTCAAGCGGGGCGAGGTGGTCTCTTTTCTCGGACCGAACGGCAGCGGCAAAACCACGCTGCTGAAAATCATGCTCGGCATCCTGCAGCCGCAAACCGGAACCGTGCTCTTTGAAGGCCGGCCGCTGAAAACGATCCCCCGCCGGGATTTTGCCCGGCTGGTGGCCTATGTGCCGCAGGTGCATCGGGAGGCCTTTGCCTACACCGTGGAAGAGGTGGTGCTGATGGGCAGAATGCCGTACCACTCCTTTTTTTCCGCTTACTCCCGCAAGGACCGGGATATTGCCGCCGCGGCCTTGGAACGGCTCGATATTTTCCATTTACGCGAAAGGCCCTACACGGAGATCAGCGGCGGCGAGCGCCAGCTTGCCCTCATTGCACGGGCACTGGCCCAGGGGGCGGGGGTTTTCATCATGGATGAGCCGGTGAACGGCCTGGATTACGGCAACCAGATGCGGCTGCTGAGCGGCATCAAGGTCCTGGCGGATGAGGGGCTGACCTTCATCATGACCACCCATTTTCCCGACCATGCCCTGATGACCGCCGACCGCGTCATCTTGCTCAAGGCCGGTTCGGTCATTGCCGACGGACCGCCCGCCCAGACCATCACCCGGGAGGCCATTTTTGAACTCTACCGTATTGAGGTCAATGTCGTGTCCATGAACGGCAGCGGCAGGGTGTGCATCCCGGTGTGGGCAAGTTGAGGACAGCATTATGGAAAGGGTGATTTTCGCGGATGTGACTGGCCTGATCAGCAACCCGGATGCACAAAGTAAACCTGCCGGCCAAGCAGAGAATATGCATCACCGGGCCAAGGCCGTCAAACTGTCATTTCTTCTGCACGCCCTGCTGATCGGCAGTGCCGTCATCATGCACGGCCAGGCGGTTCCGGTACCAGAGCAGCTGGTCATCGATTTTACGGTTGAAAGAGCCGAAGCGATCATGGAAAAACCGGCGGAGCCGGACCGGGCGCAGCCGGCCCTGCAGCAGCAGGCAACCCCTCCGGCAGCCATCCTCCCTGCCGCGCCGCTTCAGCCCGGCAAAAATAAGGCTGAGGCCGCCAGAGACAGGGCTGCGAAGCATCAACGCCAGAAAACGGCACAGCAGGAGAGGGTAAGAGCTGTCGCAAGACCGGCGGACAATATGGAAAAACCGGCGGAGCCGGACCGTTCCCCGCCGCCTGCCGGGGAGCAGGCAACTGCCGGGGCAGCCTTAGCCGCGGCTTTACCAGCCGGCCCCGAAAAAAATGAAGGCCTCCAGGCCATTACCCCGGCTGCCGGCAACCAGGCAGACACGGCACAGGGCCTGGTCGCGGCTGATAATGGCGCCGGCGGCCCGGCAAACGAAGAAAGGCAATACCTGCGGCAAAACTTCGATCACATCCGCAGCCTCATTATGCGCAACCTGTCTTTCCCGGCTGGGGCCCGCAAGCTGGGTTGGACCGGGAAAATGCGGGTATCGTTTATCATCAGGGAAGACGGCGGGGTGGAGGGTATCACTATTGTTTCCGGTTCAGGGCATGAAGTGCTCGATATGAACGTCATTACCGCCATCCGCCGGACCGCCCCGTTTCCCCAACCGCCGGTAAAGGCCCAATTCATTCTGCCCATTGCCTACAGCCTGAAATAACCCGCCATGGCCCTGCAGCCATCGGGTTTGCATTTGACCCGCCGCAGGCTCCATGCTAGTATGTCAGGATGAAAGATCAACGCGAGCGCTGCATTGAAAAAGCGGAACACCAAGGCTACAGCTTTAAGGGCCGGATCTGGATCGAGGTGGAAGGGGCGACGTTTCTCGGGTACGGGCGGGTCACCCTGCTGGAAAGAATACGCCAGTACGGTTCCATAAGCCAGGCCGCCAAATCCATGGACATGTCCTACCGCCATGCCTGGGATCTGGTTGACTCAATGAACCGCCAGTCGCCTAAGCCGCTGGTGGAGACCACCACCGGCGGCAGAGGCGGGGGAGGCGCGAAAATTACCGCAACAGGCGAAGAGGCGATCGCCCATTTCTGGAACCTTTACAAACGCTTTAAAAAATTCCTCGCCAAGGAAGCCAAAACATTCGCCTTGTAATGGCTGCTGAAGGTGGTGCATTCAACCGGCATCCGGCTTATCTGACAACGGTTAAGCACCTATCTCTTTTTCTTCGGGGGTCATGGCGCGCACATGGATCTGCAGGGTGCTCTTCTGCAGTTCCACCACCACCTGTTGTTCCAGCTTGTCAATCACCCGGACGGCCTTGCCGATGGTTACGATGATTCCGGGATAGAGGCTGCCATAAACATAGATTGACTCACTGGACGCCAGCTCAAGTTCCTTATCGAGCTGCATCTGCATTTCGGTCAGCTGGTTATTTTTCTCCATCACCTCGGGCATCATCGTGTTGAGTTCAGCCAGCACATTGGCCTTCTCGCCGCCGAAGCCTTTTCCCTCGGCCTTTTTCATCTCATTGAGGGTGCTGATATTTTTAAGAATCTCGTTCATCCGGTCGGGCCAGTATTCCTTTGCCGCCTCAACCTGTCGTTTGCGTTTTTCCAGTTCAGGCTTTAAGCCCACGGTAACCTCCGTGACGACCTCCGCATCTGAGCCGAGATCCTTGACATGCAGGCTGCCGCCGATGACATACTTGCCGCCGATAACCGTGCCCTTGCCGCCGATAACCGTCATGCTGCCGCCTGTTTTGACGTTGCCCTGCACCACAAAATTTTCAGCCCGCAAAGCCCCTCTGGTTTCGATGAGGCCGAAATTCTCACAGAAATCAAGATGGATATCGCCTTTTGCCCGTATTTCGGTGTCCTGGCCCACCAGGCCGCCGGTTATGCGCACATTCCCTCCGGCCAGCACCTGGGCATTATTCACCCCTTTGCCGATGACCACATCACCCTTGCACTTGATCTTGAAACCAGGCAGCACTTCACCGGTAATCTCCAGCCTGGTGCCGCAAAAGGCGATGTTGCCCACTGCCAGGTCCACATCACCGGTGATGACATGCTCCTCATAAACAGAGGGTTTGCCGTCGCCCATGACGAACTTGCCATCGACAATGGCAGTGACCTGCAGGCCGTCTTCACTTAAGACCGCGCCCGGCCCGCATTTGATGTTCACATCCTTGCCCGGCTTGCAGTTGATCTCCTCGCCCAGCACATTTTTCCCCGGCGTCCCGGCCGTGGCAGGTATTTTTTTGAGCAGCAACTGCCCCTTGGGCACATTAACGATATGGCCCAGTTCACGAAAATCAACCCTGTCTTTACCCGGCTGCAGTGACTTTGCCCGGGAAACAATGACCGGTTTGACCACCGGTTTGACCTTGGCGTTTTCCCCCGGTACCGGCGGATTGCCGTGGGCAATAACGGTTTTTCCCTCCCTTGCCGGGGGAAGCTTGGGTACAAAACCGAAACTTACCCCATGACTCTGCACCTCTTTGAGGATCTCCTCAAAGGGGACATTATCAAAATGATCCTCCTCGCTGACCAGCAGAAGAACCGCCTTCAGTTTATCCTTGGTCAGCTTCAGCAGGAAACGGTCATTGCAGATTTTAACAGGTTTTTTCGAGAGATCTTCCATTGCCTTCCTTCACATGCCAGGGCAATTGCCGACAGGGGAAACGGGAAGCGAACTATGCGGAAATAATTACAATTCGCGCGGGGTCCTTTGATTGTAGCACAGACTTTCCGCAATCGATTAAATAATTTTTTCCAGCTGCTTGATTTTCTCATACTCGCCGAGCACCACCAGGGTATCCCCGCTCAGGATACTGGTCCCCAGGTTGGGGTTGAACTGCATCTCCCCCTGACTGCGCTTGATGGCAACGACGATCAGGTCGAAGTCCCTGCGGATATTGGATTCCAGCAGGGTTTTATTGGTCATCTGCCCTTTCTCGGAAACCCGCAGCTCCTCCAGACGAAGCCCGAGTTCCCCCCCGGACACGGTGAGATCGATAAAATCAGTCACCGTGGGCCGCAGGACATGATGGGCCATACGGGTGGCGCCGATATAATAGGGGGAAAGAACCTTATTGGCTCCGGCCCGGAGCAGCTTGATCTCCACGCCCTCCACGCCGCTGGAACGGGCCATGATATAAAGATCCGCATTCAGGCCTCTGGCGGAAAGGACGATATAGACATTATCGGCATCGGACGAGACAACGGCAATAAGACCGCTGGCCTTATCCACCCCGGCCTTGAGAAGCATATCGTCATTGGAGGCCTCGCCATCGAGGAAAAGATATCCCAGCTCACTGAGCTTGGTGATGACCTGGGGATCATTTTCGATAACCACAAATTGTTTCTTTTCCGCACTGAGCAGCTTGGTGATGACCTGGCCGATACGGCCGAAACCGCAGACAATGTAATGGCCGCTCAGCTCAGACACCTTCTTCTTCATATTCAACCTCCCGTAAACAGCCTGAAGCCTGCCTTCAACCACGGCCTCGGTAATCTTGGTGAAAACCAGCATCATGAATCCCACCCCCACCAGGATGAGGACCATGGTAAAGATGCGGCCGCCGGGGCTGAGGCGCACAACCTCGCCGTAACCCACGGTGGTAATGGTGATGAGGGTCATATACAGACCGTCCAGAAAGGTGCTGCCCTCCAGCACCATATAGCCGAATGCCCCGAAAAGCAGGATAAGTGAGAGCATCAGCAGCGCTCTGACAGATTTTGGCATAATAGAAGGAGTTTTGAGTTGAGGGTTTCGGGTTCTTCTTGCCGGTGCCGTGAATGTCTTTAAATTCCCTTAAAAACAGGCCATCAAGGTCATCTTGAATGGGCCGGGTTCATTTTACTCTGGAATCCGCCCCATTCCTACTGGATATTTTTCCATCGCCCAAGATCTCTTACCGGTAAAACCACCAAAGGCATAAAGAATCAAGTTCCCCTGACAAATGCCGATAAGTTTATTAAAGACAATCAAGCCAGGAAAAGACATATCTAGACAGGAAGGAACCGCCATGACACGCCAGGAAGCGATCAGAATTCTGATGTTGAGCCCCATTTACTTTCGCATGACCCTTATTGACCGCAAAGAACTTATCCGGGAATTCTGCTTCCTGCACGGTAAAAACGACAAATAGCTGCGCAGCGCCGTTTCCCCTCTTTTCGCCCCTCCTTTCTCTGCAGCATCGCAGACAATTCATCCTCTTTTTTATTTTTTATGGCATAGTTTTGCAACATGGGCTATAGTCCTTTGCCAGTTACAGTAAAAGCACCGCAATTACTACATGTTACCTCAATTCTAGGAGAGGAATTTCACACCAAACTTTGCACAAGGAGAGACGGGATGAACATCTTAATTTTCGGTCCGAACGGCAGTGGTAAGGGAACCCAGGGCGCCAAGGTTCAAGAGAAATACAAAATTGCGCATATTGAGTCCGGCGGCATCTTCCGTAAAAATATCAAAGGCGGCACGGAACTGGGCAAGAAGGCGAAAGAGTATATCGACAGAGGTGACCTGGTTCCCGATAATATCACCATTCCGATGATCCTCGACAGACTGAAAGAGGATGACTGCAAAAAAGGATGGCTGCTTGACGGTTTCCCCCGCAATAAGGTGCAGGCTGAAACCCTGGCCAAGGCATTGAAAGATGCCGGCATTGAACTCAATTACGTGATTGAAATCATGCTCGACCGCCAGATCGCCAAGGAAAGAATCATGGGCCGCCGCCTGTGCGCCAACGACAACAACCACCCCAACCACATCGCCTTTGAGGCCATCAAACCGGTAATGAAAGACGGCAAGCTCGTCTGCCGTGTCTGCGGCGGCGACTTAAGCGCCCGTGCCGACGACCAGGATGAGGTTGCCATCGGCAAACGCCACGATATTTACTATGACACCAAGACCGGCACCATGGCTGCGGTAAACTTCTTCAAGACCCTTAAAGGACCGAAGGTTATTTCCGTGGACGGCTCCGCCGGCATCAAGGAAGTTCTCGATGCCATCATGAAGCAGCTCGATTAATGGTAACTTCTTTAGATTGATGAGTCTTTTGGGCTGTAGTCTGTCAGCAATCAACGGTTGAAGCCGAGGTGTAACAGCGGACCTCATCCGGTTATTTTCCGTTGCTGACAGACTAACGCACTTCAGACTAGTTACCTAAAAAAGGGGATGCTGGCGGCCAGCCGCGATCATCCCCTTTTTTAATGCTGCTGCCTGCCGAACTCCCCCCATGATTTTTCATACAGCTCATTAAGCGCCTGCTCCAGCCTGAGGCGGTACTCCTCCAGCTCCGCGCTCTGCACCCCCTGGGGCACCGATATGGGCTCGCCATGCCACAAAACAACCCTGGCAAACGGCAGAGGGATAGCGGTCCGGTCCCAGCTGCGGAAGGTTTTGCAGCGGTCCGCCGCCCACCCCACCGGCAGAATGGGCGCCCCGGTCTTGCTGGCCAGCAGGATCGTACCGGCCTGGGCCTTACGGGCAGGGCCCTGGGAGCCATCCGCCACCAGCACCGCGCTCTTGCTCTTGGCCATCTCCTTCATCAATCCCTTCAAGGCGCCGACCGCTCCCCTGTTGCGCGACCCGCGCACCGTGGCAAACCCCTTGCTCTGGAGAATGCGGGACACGTATTCTCCGTCCCTGCTGGCGCTGACCATGGCCACAAAAGGAATCTTTTTGGCCTGATAAACAATATAAATAACCCCGTAATGCCAGAAGGAAACGATAAACGGCGAACCTGTCCCGGCAAGCCTGGTTAAATGCTCCTGGCCCCGCCGCTGCACCCGGCAGGTGGAAAACAGCACAAAGGAGAGCAGCCGGAAAAAAAACGGCACAACCCACAGGGAAAACCGGTAGAAAAGACCTTCCCGCCCATTGCCGGCGCCTTTCTTCCGGCTGCTGTCGTCCGACTCCTCACTCCTCATTGCATCCTCACCTTTGACTCCTCACTGGGCGGGCACAAGGCCAGCCCCGACACATCGCCCCGCACAGGGCGGGCACAAGACCCAGCCCCTACATCGTCCCTCCCAGGGCGGTTCGCGAACCGCCCCTACTCCTCACTCCTCACTCCTCACTCCTTACTTCTCACAGCCATTGCAGCTCCTGCTCCTTGAGAAGGACCAACCGGTCACGCAGCTCGGCCGCCTCCTCAAAGGCCAGTTCCTTGGCCTTGTCCATCATCTGTTTCTCCAGTTTTTTGATCTCTTTGCGCAGATCCTTCAGACTGCGGAACTCCGGCTGTTCTTCCGCCGCCTGGAGCAGCGGGCCATGCTCCGCCTGCTCATACCCGGTTTCCATCGCATTTTTGATGGAGGAGCGGATGGTTTCCGGGGTGATGCCGTGCCGGCTGTTATGCTCCTGCTGCAGAATCCGCCTGCGGTTGGTTTCGTCAATGGTGCGCTGCATGGAACCGGTCACCTTGTCTCCGTAAAGAATGACCATTCCCACGGCATTGCGGGCCGCCCGGCCGCAGGTCTGGATAAGCGAGCGCTCGCTGCGCAGAAAACCTTCCTTGTCCGCGTCCAGGACCGCCACCAGGGACACCTCGGGGATATCAAGCCCTTCGCGCAGCAGGTTGATGCCGATGAGCACATCATATTCCCCCTGGCGCAGCTGGCGCACCAGTTCGATGCGCTCCAGGGTCTTGATGTCTGAATGAAGGTAGCGCACCCGCACTCCCAGCTTCTCGTAATAATCGGTGAGGTCTTCCGCCATGCGCTTGGTCAGGGTGGTGACCAGCACCGCCTCGTGCCGGGCCGCCCGCTGCCGCACCTCCTCCAGCAGATCATCCACCTGGCTTACGGCCGGACGCACCTCGATGGCCGGGTCGAGCAGCCCGGTGGGCCGGATGATCTGCTCCACCACCCGTCCCCTGGCCCGGTCGATTTCAAAGTTGCCGGGGGTGGCCGAGACATAAACCGCCTGGTTGATGCGGCGGTCAAACTCATCAAACTGCAGGGGACGGTTGTCCAGGGCCGAGGGCAGCCGGAAACCGAAATTCACCAGGGTCTCCTTGCGGGAGCGGTCCCCCCGGTACATGCCGCCTATCTGGGGGATGGTGATATGGCTTTCATCGGCAAACAGGATGAAATCAGGGGGAAAGTAATCAAGCAGGGTGGGCGGCGGCTCGCCGGGACTTCTGCCGGTGAGATGCCGGCTGTAGTTCTCAATGCCGTTGCAGTAGCCCAGCTCACTGATCATCTCCAGGTCGAACATGGTGCGCTGCTCCAGCCGCTGGGCCTCCACCAGGCGGCGCTCTTTTTCGAAAAAGGCCAGCCGCTCCTGCAGCTCCTCCCTGATGGTGTTCATGGCCCGGTCCAGGATCTCCCTGGAGGTGACAAAATGGCTGCCCGGGAAAATGGTCACCTCCTCCATGGTGGCCAGCACTTGGCCCCGCAGCGGATCAACCAGGGAGATGCTGTCAATGGTATCGCCGAAGAGCTGTACCCGCACGGCATGCTCCTCCTCGTAGGCCGGGAAGATATCGACCACATCACCGCGCACCCGGAAGGTGCCGCGATGAAAGGAAAAATCATTGCGCTCATAGAGCATGTAGACCAGCCGCCGCTGCATCTCCTGCAGGGGATAATCCTCCCCCCGTTTGAGCAAGAGGTGCATATTCTTATACTCATCCGGCGAGCCGAGCCCGTAAATGCAGGAGACGCTGGCGACGATCACAACGTCTCGACGGGTGAGCAGCGACCGGGTGGCCGAGTGGCGCATCTTGTCAATGGCGTCATTGATCGCCGAGTCCTTTTCAATATAGGTGTCGGACTGGGGGATATAGGCCTCGGGCTGGTAGTAATCGTAATAGCTGACGAAATACTCCACCGCATTTTCCGGAAAGAGATCCTTGAATTCGGCATAAAGCTGGGCCGCCAGGGTCTTGTTGGGGGCCATCACCAGGGCCGGCCGCTGGGTTTGGGCGATGACATGGGCCATGGTGAAGGTCTTGCCGGAGCCGGTGACGCCGAGCAGCACCTGTTCCCGCTCGCCCCGTTCGATTCCCCGGCTCAGGGCCTCGATGGCCCCGGGCTGGTCCCCGGCGGGCAGAAAGGGGGAATGGATCTTAAAACCTGTGCTCATAGCCCTGGAAAGAGATGTCCCGTCCGGCCCCGTCCTGCAGGAGCATGACCCCCTGCCCGGCCACAATCCGGCCCAGGCAGGTAATGTCCGTTCCGGCCTGCCGGCTAAGGTTGCGCAGCGGCTCACTGTTTTGCTCCGGGGCGCTGAAGACCAGCTGGTAGTCTTCCCCGCCCTGCAGGGCCAGCTGCAGGGGGGAAAGCTCCAGAACTGCGGCGGCTTTCCGCAGCTCGGCCGCCAGGGGCACCTCCTGGGCCAGGATCTCGGCCCCCACCCCGCTCTCTTTGCAGATATGGGCCAGGTCCGTGGCCAGGCCATCGGAAATATCCATCATGGCGTGCACGAGCCCGCTTTGGGCCAGCAACCGGCCCAGTCTGACCTGGGGCTGCGGGTCCAGATGGGCGCGGCAGAGCGGAGCGTACTCCTGCTGCCCCTGCAGCCCGCGGCGGCACAGCTCCAGACCGCAGGCCGCATTGCCGAGACAGCCGCTCACCCAGACCAGGTCCCCGGGCCGGGCGGCGGAGCGGTAACAGACCTGCCTTTCCGCCATCTCCCCGCAGACCGTGATGGACAGCATGAGGCGCTCGCCGGCATAGACCGTATCGCCCCCCACCAGCACCATGTCATGCTCAGCCAGCACCTGGAGAAAACCGGCCACCATTTTGTCCACAAACTCCCTGCCGCAGGCGGCGGAAAGACCGAGGGCGAACAGGGCAAAACGCGGCCTGCCCCCCATGGCCCCGATATCACTGATATTGACGCTGGCCGCCTTTCTGCCCAGCAGTCCGGGAGGATGCCAGGCCAGATCAAAATGCACTCCCTCCACCAGGGCATCGGTGGTCCACAGGTCAACCAGCCCGCCGGCCTTGCGCACCACCGCACAGTCATCACCGATGCCCCGCACCAGATCAGCCGCCGTACTGGCCTGCTGCCGGGCGATGGCCGCTATGATATTTCTTTCCGCTAAGTGCTCCACCTGACCTACCCTTCTCAACCAATAAAAAGACCACCAAAGAAGTCAGAATTGTCTTCTGACTCCCACCAAAGCAAACAAAGGGCAATGAGAAACGGTAACCTTTCACAAACCCAACGAGATACAGCAAACCAGAAAGTTGCGATCCTGGCTGGCCTGGCATGAGGATAGGCCGGGCATTAATCAGAACGGCAGTGGTTATCCGCTGGAAACGAATCAGGATAATGACGGGACAGGTAGAGTTGCAGCGCTTCGCGAATCTCCTTTGCCGAGGCGCAGGCCAGCAGACGCCCGGCCAGCCTCTCCACCGACGCGGCCCGGCTTTGCCGGATCATCCTTTTGATATAAGGGATGGCCGGGGGATGCATGCTGAAGGAATCAACACCAAGGCCGAGCAGCACCGGCAGATACTTCTCCTCGCCGGCCATTTCCCCGCAGATTCCCACCTCAATCCCCGCCCGGTGGGCCGAATCCGCCACATACTTGATCATCTTTAATACCGCCGGATGCAGGGGCTCGTACATATGCGCCACCTGCTCGTTGCCCCGGTCGATGGCCAGGGAATACTGGATCAGGTCATTGGTGCCGATGCTGAAAAAATCGACCTCCCGGGCCAGGGTATCGGCCACGGCAACGGCACTGGGCACCTCGATCATCACCCCCAACTCCACCCGCTCAGCAAAGGGGATGCCGTCAGAGCGGAGCTTTTCCTGCACCCTGGCGACCATCTCTTTCACCTCCTGCAATTCACAGTAGGACGAAATCATGGGAAACAGGATCCGCAGACAACCATAAGAGCTGGCCCGCAACATGGCGCGCAGCTGGGTGGCAAACATGGCGGGCTCATGCAGACAATAGCGGATAGCCCGCAGCCCCAGAGCGGGATTCGCCTCGGTGGACCACTGTTTTTCCATTTTACGGCGGAACCCGGAAGGCTTGCCCGTTTTAGCAATGAACTGTTTGTCGCCGCCGATATCAAAGGTCCGGATGGTCACCGGAAACGGGGCTGCCCCGGACAGCAGATCTTTATAGGTGGCAAACAGCAGCTCCTCATCCGGATTATCCAGGGCGCTCAGATAAAGATACTCGCTGCGAAAAAGTCCGATGCCGCCGGCGCCGTAGGCAAAGGCCTGGCCCACCTCATCGGCGCTTTCCAGGTTGGCCTCCACCCTGACCTGCAGCCCATCGGAGGTCTCAGCCCGCAGATGGGTATACTGGGCCACCTCCAGATGCAGCTGCTGATACTGCCGCTGCCTGTCCTGATAGTACTCCAGGAGTTCTTCCTGGGGGTTGATAAAGACCCGGCCGGTGGCGCCGTCCAGAATAATCAGATCATTGCTGTTTATCCGGCCGTTCACCTCTTTCAAGCCGACCACCGCCGGAATTCCCAGGGTCTTGGCCACAATGGCCGAATGGGATGTTTCGCCGCCCATCTCAGTAAGAAACCCGGCCCGTCCGGACATGTGCAGAATATCCTCGGGCGAAAAATCCCGTGCTACGAGAATCACCTTCCCGTCAATTTCCTCCGGCAGCATCTCCGTGCCGGACAGCTCGCAGAAGATGCGGTCCGCCACCTGCCTGACATCAAGAAAACGGTCGCGGATATAGGCGTCATCAACCTTGGCAAAGGCGGCCTCCACCTGGCCCAGGGCCTTATCCAGCGCCCATTCGGCATTGATCTTTTCAGCAACGATTATTTCCAGGGTGCGGTCAAAAATCATCCTGTCCCGCAGCATGAGGATATGGGTATCGATGATGGTGGCATAGTCCGCCATCACCGCGGCAAACTGCTCCCGCACCTGCCGGAGTTTTTCCTCGGTCCGGGCCACGGCGGCGCGGAAACGGCTTTGCTCCTGGGCAAGATAGCCCTCGCCGCTGATCCTTCTTTTTTTGAAAGTGCCACCCGGTTCAACGAGCAAGGCCCTGGCGATAACGATACCGGGCGAAACCCCGATGCCCTGCATGGCGATCTCGGTGGCAACGGAGGCGCGGCCGGTCATTCTTCACCAAATTTATCGGCAATCAGCCGGGCCAGAGCGGCAAGGGCCGCTTCGGCATCCGCGCCAGCCGCCTTGATGGAAACGGGTGTCCCTTGAGTGCAGGCCATGGACATCACATCAAGAATGCTTTTGCAGTCCGCCTCCACCCCATCGCGGCTGAGCCGGATGTCGGCATCGAATCGTTTCGCCGTCTCCACCAGCATGGCGGATGCGCGGCCATGCAGGCCGAAGGCATTGGCGATAACCAGCTCCTTTCTGCACTCGGGCATCTCTATTTCACCACGCGCAGGACAGCCGGCTTGCCCTTTTCCTGCGGCTTCTGCCCTTTTTTCGGCGCTCCCTCCGGACCTGAGAAATCCACCGCTTTGATATATCTTTTTTCGCCACCCATGGTAAAAATTTCCCGGCCGGTAAACTGCTCGGTCCGCAAGGTCCAGACCACCTTCTGCGGGGGAACCGAGAGAAGCTGCATGCTTACCTGCCACCACTCATCCCGCCGGGTGGTATCCCTTGCAAAACCGGTGACCAGGGCATAGCTGAGGGTCTGGGGGTTTTCCGTGACAATGATGACGATATCCCCTGTGTCGGTGGAATCTTTCAAGCGAAAGATTCTATGAAGTTCTTCGACGATTTTATCCATTTTTCATGAGAGTGAGATGATTATTGAAAATAAACGGCATAGGAAGCCCGTTAAGGAACGGTGAGCAGTGTACAACTCATTTCGTAACGGCTTCTAAGTTAAAGCATGAACCTCTATTACGCAAGAGGGACAGGTCATATGAACCGCCCGGCTCTTTTTTTGCCGCAGGAGCGGGCCATCACATCTCTTACAATTCATACAATGGGGCAGACAAAAAAACAACCTTAAGCCGCCTTCATTTCCCGCATTGATATTTTGCAGGAAAATGGTATGTGTTAGTCCTTAAGCTGTTGTAATAAAATAATGTCCTCCTCTGGCTTGCAAACGGCACAGGGAGCCGTAACGAAATAGTTCAGAAAGCCGAGGTTGTTTCGTAGCGGCTCCTAAAAGAGGATAATGGCCCCAACGACATATCATCTTGCCAGCCGCCGCAATGATGCGTAATATAATTTTTACCAATGGCTTGTTTCCAGCCAATTCAGCATACAGGAGCCAAAAGTTACAACAAAACGTAATAAAATCAGCATGCTGAATTCCAGCTCCTGACTCCTGAATGGCAATACGGAGGTCAGGGCGATAACCATGTCATAAAAATACTGCTATTTCGGCAAAATAGGCCAAGTCAGAAAGTTAAATTTTAAAGAGAGCCTTCCCCATTTACCGGGAAGGAGAAAACGTCAGCGACTCCACCAAAAATATATGGAACCTTTTCAAACAGGGATTTGTCTAGCCTGCAAAGAACAAATTTTATTGCTCCTGAGCATTTCGAGCAGGTCTTTGACAGAAAAGATCCCTTCTTGCCGGCCAGAAAACACCCGGTTGCAAAAGTTTCCGCCCCGGGTGTTTCATGAATAAAGACGAATCAAAAACGGAGACTGAGCAGCTCGTTCAGGATTTTCTTGACGGCGATGCCCAGGCATTTAACCGTTTGGTCATGCTCTACCAGACCAAAATCTACAACCTGGCCCTGAATTATGTCAAAAGCCAGGAAGAGGCAAAGGACCTGGCCCAGGATATTTTCGTCACCGTGTATCGTTCCCTGCCGAAACTGCGGGAGAAAGAAAAATTTACTTCCTGGCTGTATCAGATTGCCATCAATCATTGCCGCAACCGCTATAAAAAGCTGAGCAGACGCGGTTATTTCAGCAATGTTTCCCTTGATGATGAAGAATCGTTTCTGCAGATTGCGGGTGATGAGGGGCCGGAAAAATTACTGCAGCGGAAAAATACCATCAATCTTGTCCGTGCAACCATAGATTCCATGGCGGAAGCGGAAAAAGAAATCATACTTTTACGGGATATCCAGGAACTTGCCTACGAAGAAATAAGCGACATTCTTCATATCCCGTTGGGAACGGTCAAATCAAAGCTGAACAGGGCGCGGACTTCGTTAAAAGACCGCTTGAAAAAACATTATCAGGATTTGTGAGCCACCTTATGCGATGCCAGGATTGTCAAGAATTATTCTCTCTCTATTTGGACGGGGAAATTGACCAGATCAGCAGGTCCAACGTGGATTCTCATTTCGCTAGCTGCCCCCAGTGCAAAACGGAATGGCAGGCCTTCAAGAACAGCATTGATTTCCTGCGGGGCATGCCCATGGCCAGTGTGCCGCCGGACTTTCTGACAGGCATCCACCAGAAACTTGAACCCCGGACCCCCTGGCAGACGGTGAAAGAATTTCTTACCGGCAAAGGCGAGAAAAAATGGGCATTATCGACCGCCTTTGCCATGCTGGTCATCGGCTTTGTCACCGCCTCGCTCATTCAGCTGATCCCTTTTACCCCAACGGACCGGGACAGCAAAACCCCGTCCGCTCTCCAATCCGGCCAGATGGCCGAAAACAACCGCAACACCGCGCAGTCCCCGCTTGTGCTGGCAGAAAACGAGGGCGGCAAGGGCGGGCAACAGGACTTTTATCCGGGGGTTCCCCTGCTTTCCGAATACGAGGGGAAAGATTCTCCGGTGATGCAGCAGTTGGCCATGGTTCCCCGCCGTAAAACCGAGCAGCATATTCCGACGGTTGATTTTGTTTCCACCGGCGCTGGCCATGCTTCCTCCCCCTATCTGGACGCACCGTTCGGATCCTTTGCCTCCCAGCAGCAGATCCCGGCCATCAAACCCGACCTGCAGATTACCATCCACGCAGCGCCCAGGGCCGAGCAGATGGCCATTGTCAAACAGATCGTCCAATCGCCTCTCTGGCGGGCAGAGCTTTACGATCACAGCACGCTGCTGCTGTCTGTCCCGGCCAGCAGTTATGACCAGCTGCTGCAGATCTGCTGCGCCGAAAAAACATCATTGTCCCCTGAGTATGCCCGCAATACCCGGTACATCTCCCTGAAACGATTTTTAACCGTTGCGGTCAAACTCGACTGATCTTTCATCTTTTTTACAAAATAAAGCCTAACAGAAAAAAATATTCTTTACTGTCAACCATGTCCTCTCTATTATGATATGAAATGATATGAGGACGAATCGGATAAACATAGACAAGGAATTACCGTAATGAAGACACATCACCGGAGAACTTCGCTAATTGCGCTGCTCGTATGTGCAGCCTTCCTACTTCTGACCTTGCCCGCCTTGGCCGGAGGTCCCGACACCTTTGCCCCCCTGGTTGAAAAATATGGGGACACGGTGGTCAACATTTACACCACCCAGACGGTCAAAGAACCGCCCATCCCCTATTTTCCTTTCCAGGAGCATCAAGGGGTGCCTGAATTTTTCAAGAAGTTCTTTGAACAGCAGGGGCAAGGCTACCACGGCCAGGTCATCCCCCAGAAACGGACCAGTCTGGGGTCAGGCGTGCTCATCTCAGCCGACGGCTATATCATCACCAACAATCATGTCATTGATGAAGCGGATGAAATCAATGTGCGCTTTGCCAATCATGAAGAGTACGAGGCGAAAATCATCGGCCGCGATGCCAAAACCGACGTGGCCCTCATCAAGATTGACCCCAAGGAGACGCTGCCCTTTGCCACCTTCGGGGATTCGGAGAAACTGCGGGTCGGTGACTGGGTAATCGCCATCGGCAACCCCTTCGGCTTTGAACAGACGGTTACGGCCGGTATTGTCAGCGGCAAGGGCAGGACGCTCGGCAGCGGCAACTATGAAAATTTCATCCAGACCGACGCCTCCATCAATCCCGGCAACTCAGGCGGCCCGCTTTTCAATATGGATGGACAAATGGTCGGCATCAACACCGCCATTTACAGCCGCAGCGGCGGCAATATCGGCATCGGTTTCGCCATTCCCATCAATATGGCCAAAAACGTCATTGAGCAGTTGAAAACAACCGGCAAAGTGACCCGCGGCTGGCTGGGCGTGATGATCCAGAACGTCAGCCAGGATCTCGCCAAACAGTTCGGTCTCGAAAGACCCATCGGCGCCCTGGTCGGCGAGGTTTCTCCCGGCGGCCCGGCAGAGAAGGCCGGCATTCTTCCCGGTGACATTATCGTTGAGTACAAAGGCAAGGAAATAACCCAGATGAATATGCTGCCCGCCATGGTGGCCCAGACCCCGGTTGGCGAAACAGTCAATGTTGCCCTGTTCAGAAACGGCAAGAAGAAAAATGTTTCGGTTACCGTGGCCAAGCTTGAAGAGGATGAAGCGACCGCTGAAACCGGGCAGGAGAGCGTTCTCGGCCTGACCGTCCAGCAGCTGACCCCTGAACTGGCCCAGTCGCTGAAAATCAAGGACAAAGAGGGAATCATTGTTGCCAATGTCGAGCCCGGTTCTGCGGCGGAAGAGGCTGGCCTGCGGCCCGGCGACCTTATTCTTGAAGTCAATCGTCAGGAAGTCAAGAATATGGAGGAATACAATAAGGCTTTAGCAAACCTCGACAAAAAGGAAAGCATTCTCCTGCTTGTAAAGCGTGACACGCACACCCGCTTTGTGGTGCTTGAAGCGAAACAACAATAATCAACTTTAAAAAGTTGAGGCAACCGCTTCAACCAGTCTGCTGATGAGAACCGGGTCCTTGCGGCCCGGTTCTGTTTCAATGGCGGAATTGACATCCACCGCAAAAGGTCTTACCTCGGCGATGGCCTGGGCCACATTAGCCGGTCCCAGGCCTCCTGCCAGAATCACCGGCTTGCCCGGCTGCAGATTACGGACAAGAGACCAGTCAAAGGTCTTTCCCGTACCCCCGGCCTGTTTTTTGTCATAGGTATCCAGCAGAAAACCGGAAACCACCGCCTCATAGGATTGCAGATCCAGGGCTGTGAGTCCTGCATGCACCTGAAAGGCCTTCACCACCCTGGTCTGAAACCGCCGGCAGTAGCCAGGTGATTCGGCCCCATGCAGCTGGATGACGCTAAGCTGGCAATATTGTGCAATTTCCGCCACCAGCTCCGCCTCCTCATTAACAAACACCCCCACCGCGGCCACAAAGGGGGGCAGGGTGCTGATAATGACCCTGGCCCGTTCCGGATCGATATATCTGGGGCTGGCCTTGGCAAAAATAAACCCCAGGGCGTCCACCCCGGCGGCCACCGCGTGCTGCACTTCCGCCAGATCCGTCATGCCGCAGATCTTGATCCGGGTTCTGGATCCCATTGATAGCTCCTTTGCCTGCTAAACCCCTGATGCCGTAACGTAAGGTACTCTTCGCGAACCGCAATCCGTGTATCAAAGTTAAATCTGCCGAGGCAGGTCGCCTGACCTATTACTCTGTCGAAAAGCAGGCCTGCGGGAGGGTTGCCTTCACCTTCCCATCAACTCATGCACCGCCAGTTCCCTGCCGCCCGCCCGCATCAGCGTTTCGCCGACCAGGACCGCGGCAATGCCGGCGGCAGCCAGGCGTCTGATATCCTCCACGGTGCGGATGCCGGATTCACTGACCACGGGAATTTCTTGGGGAATCTCGCGCTTGAGCCGGAAGGTTGTTTCCAGATCCATGGAGAAGTCCTGCAGGTTGCGGTTATTGATGCCGATCAAGGGGCTGCCGGCCGCCAGGGCCTTGTTCAGCTCCGCCTGGTCATGGACTTCCACCAGGGCGTCCATGCCCAGCTCCCGGCTCTGGGCCAGGAAATCCTTGATCTGCCCTGTTTCCAGGATGGCGGCAATGAGCAGAATGGCATCCGCCCCGAATCGTGCCGCCTGGGCAATCTGCACCTCATGGATCAGGAAATCCTTGCGCAGCACCGGCAGCCCCACCGCAGCCCGTACCTGCGGGATATAGGCCAGGCTGCCCTGGAAGAATTTTTCATCGGTCAGCACCGACAGGGCCTGGGCCCCGCCTGCCTGGTATTGCCGGGCAATGGCCACCGGATCAAAATCCGCGCAGATGACCCCTTTGGAAGGCGAGGCCTTTTTTGCCTCGGCGATCAGCGCCACGCCGGCAAAAGCGGTGAGCGCCCGCTGAAACCCCCGGGGCGGGGCTACCTCCTGCCGCGGCTCAGCGATGCCTTTAGTCAGCAGCTCTTTGACCTCCAGGCGTTTCTGTTCAACAATGGTATCAAGAATCACCCTTGCCCCCCGCTTCCCGGCAGAACCGCACCAGGGCCTCCAGCTTGGCCATGGCTGCGCCCGACGCAATGGTCTGCCGGGCCAAGGCGACCCCCCCCGGCAGGTCCGGGGTAAGTCCTGCCGCCATCAAGGCCGCGCCGCTGTTCATCAGCACCATATCCAGGCAGGGACCTGCCTCGCCGCGCAGCACCGAGCGCAGCTGGCCCGCGGAGATCTCGGCGGTCAAACCGCCTTTGATATCCGCCAGGGTGGCCCGGGAAAGCCCCACATCCTCGGGAGAGATGGTGTAGCAGGTCACCTTGCCGTCATGCAGATCAGCCACCTCGGTTTCGCCGGTTATGGTGATCTCGTCGATATTGCCCGCCCCGCAGACCACCAGGGCGCGCTTTACGGAAAATCTGCCCATGACATGGGCAAGCTTTTCCACCAGCACGGGGGTATAGACGCCCAGCACATAGACATTGGCCTTGGCCGGATTGGTAAGCGGCCCCAGCACGTTGAACACGGTCCTGATGCCGATCTCCCGCCGCGGCCCGATAGCATACTTCATGGCCCCGTGCAGCATGGGGGCAAACATGAACCCGATGCCCACCGTGCGGATGCACTGGCCGATCTTTTCCGCGCTCAGGTTCAGATCAACGCCCAGGGCCTCCAGGACATCGGCGCTGCCGCAATGGCTGGAAACGGACCGGTTGCCGTGCTTGGCCACCTTGAGCCCGGCCCCGGCCACCACAAAGGAGGTGGTGGTGGAGACATTGAAGGTGCCGGAGGCGTCCCCGCCGGTGCCCACCGTATCGACCAGGATCTCGCCGGGATCAGCGGCATCCACCGGGGTGGCCTTGTCCCGCATCACCCTGGCGGCCCCGGCAATCTCATCAATGGTTTCCCCCTTCATCCGCAGGGCGGTGATAAAGGCGCCGATCTGGGCCTGGGTGGCCTCGCCGCCCATGATTTCGTTCATCACCGCGACCATTTCCCTTT
The DNA here is from genome assembly GCA_023230525.1 of Desulfobulbaceae bacterium. Lineage (GTDB taxonomy): Bacteria > Desulfobacterota > Desulfobulbia > Desulfobulbales > SURF-16 > SURF-16. The sequence continues at coordinate 353 of JALNXE010000020.1, read as the reverse complement.
CGGAAAGATCGATGCCCGCCACCACCTTGCCAATGGCTTCCTTGATCATAATCTATACCCCCATTTAAATTGCGGATTGCGGAATGCGGATTGCGGATTTTTCAATGCGGCCATTCCGTATTCACCAATCCGCAATCCGCGATCGAATAATCCCCAATCAATACATCATCTCATAATCCGGGCTGACAAAATTCTTCAGCAGCTGCACCCCGTGCGGGGTCATGATGGACTCCGGATGAAACTGCACCCCTTCCACCAGGAGCGTCTTATGGCGCACGGCCATCAGCTCGCCCTGGTCGGTGCGGGCCGTCACCAGCAGGCAATCGGGCAGATCGGCATCGGCAACCACCAGT
>JALNXE010000019.1 GCA_023230525.1 Desulfobulbaceae bacterium | reverse complement strand
ATCCGTGAGACGAAAGTGGTCATCGGCGATACGGTGGACACCATTCTGGACGAGGCAAAATCCTATGATACGATTATCATCGGCACCCACGGCTACCGGGGGCTGGAGAAGATTCTGATGGGCAGCGTGGCGGAGCGGGTGGTGAAAAACTCCCCCTGTCCTGTTCTGGTCTATAATCCTTACAAATAATTTTTGCTGTTGCTGAATCGGCCAGATGGCGGGTGGTCCCGATGATCTCCTTGACCGGTCAGGCCGCTCGCCGGGCTTTTCCCTCTGCCGCCCGGCAAGGGAAAAGCCCCGGCCTTTGAGGAAAAACATGAAAAAGTTCAGATGCACCTTGTTCGTCTGCCTGTGCGGTTCCCTGCTGTTCATCCCAGTCAGCGCTCTGGCGTCCAAGTCCGGCTGCGACAGCAAGCAGGCTGCTCCGCAAGCCGCAACAGAAGAAAGAGTTGGGGGGAAAGTTGTGGAAGAACCGGCCATGGCCGCCATTCCGCCTGCGGAAAAGGGGAAGGAAACCGCCAATGGGCAACAGCCTGCGGCCTCTCCGGTCAAGGAAGACCCGGCCATGGCTGCCATTCCCGGCAAGTGACGGCAGCAAGAGGCCTCAGGGAAATTGATGGCCTTTCAGGGTGCTGCCCCAGGCTCCCTGCAGGGTGTCCAGGGCCTCATAGTTGGTCAGATCGACATGGATCGGGGTGATGGAGATATAGTTTTTTTCCGTCTCAAAGGAATCCGTGCCGCATTCCAGCTCTTGGGAAGGCTTGCCGCCGCCGATCCAGAAACAGGGGCGCCCCCAGGGGTCGGAGAGTTCCTGCAGGGCATCCTCATACATCCTGCTGCCCTGCCTGGTGATTTTGAGGCCGCGGATCTCCGCGGGCCTCAGGTTGGGGATGTTGATGTTGAGATAACAGTCGCCCGGCAGTCCGTTGGTCAGAATGAGTTCCGCCACGAACCGGGCGCACTGCAGGCCGGTATCAAAATGATAGGGGCCGTGGCCGGCAATGGACAGGGCCATGGACGGCACCCCGCGGATGGTGCCCTCCTTGGCTGCTGAGACGGTGCCGGAATAGCTGATGTCGTGGCCGAGGTTGGCGCCGGCATTGATGCCGGACACAATGAGATCAGGCTTTCTGGGCAGCACCTTCTCCACGCCGATGGTCACGCAGTCCGCCGGGGTGCCGTTGATCGAAAAGATATTTTCTTCCAGCTCTTTCACCATCAGGGGGCGATGCAGCGACAGCGAATGGCTGACCGCGCTGTTGTCCCGGTCCGGGGCCACGATAATCGTCTCGCCTGCCGACGCAAGTCCGGCAAAAAGCAGTCTCAGTCCCGGGGCGTAGACCCCGTCATCATTGGTCAGCAAAATAAGCGCTTTCTTTTTTTCCCGCATGTCGGCTGTTACTTCTTTAAATCCATGATTTCTGCGGCATACCGTTGTTGCTGGCGGTCATACTCGTTGAAGCCGAGCAGTTCCCTGAGGGTGGCGAAATCGAGATGATCCGGATAACCGTCTGTTTTCAGGGCGGCCAGGGCCTGCTGCATGGCGGAAATAGCGGCGCTGAGCAGGGTGAGGGGATAGGCGACGATCTTAAAACTGATTTCCGCCAGCTGACCATGGGAAAGCAGCGGGGTTTTGCCGTGCTGCAGCATATTGGCCATCTTGGCCCCGGGAATTTCCCGGCAGAAGCGTTCCATTTCCGCAACCGACTCCGGGGCCTCAAGAAAAATGATGTCAGCCCCCAGCCCGGCAAAGGCCTGGCAGCGGTAAAGCGCCTCCTCCAGCCCATGGGTGGCCCTGGCATCGGTGCGGGCCATGATGAGGATATCCGCCCCTTCGGCCCGGGCATCCACCGCGGCCCGGATGCGGGCCAGCGCCTCCCCCCGCTCCACCACCTGTTTGCCCTGGGTGTGGCCGCAGCGCTTGGGCAGCCGCTGGTCTTCAATCATGGCGCAGGCAAAACCGGCGGAAGCAAAACCGGCAATGGTCCGTTTGATGTTCAGCGCATTGCCGTAGCCCGTGTCCGCGTCCCCGATCACCGGGATGTTGACCCTGCCGCAGATGCTGCGGCCCTGGTCGACCATTTCACCATAGGAAATCAGGCCGGTGTCCGGCAGGCCGAGCCGGGCCGCACTGACGGCAAAGCCGCTCATGAAGGTGAGGGGAAAGCCCGCCTGTTCGATCAGGCTGGCCGTGAGCGCGTCATAGCAGCAGGGCATGACCAGAAGCTGCGGTGAGCTGAGCAGTTTTTCCAGTTTTTGGCGCGGAGAAGTCATGGCTGTTTCCGGTTCCGGGCGTGACCGGTCAGGGCAGGATGATCCTTTTTTCCGGCCGCATATCCTGGTTAGCCTTGTACAGCAGAATGCTTCTGCCGATGACCTGCACCAGCTGGGCGCCGGTCTGACCGGCAACGCTTTCCGCCGCCTCATGCCGGTCAATGGCCGCGGTGTTCTGGACCTTTATTTTCACCAGTTCGTGGGCCGCGAGCACGGCATTGATTGCGGCCAGCACCTCTTTGGTCAGACCGTTCTGGCCGATCATGGCGATGGGCACCAGGTGATGGCCCAGGCCGCGCAGATAGCTTTTCTGTTTACCGGTAAGTAATTTTTTTTTCATGATTATGGTTTGGTTAGATTGGATAAAATTTCAACGCCGCCGATCCAGACGCCGATCATACCGCCAAAGGTTGGCAGCACAAAGGCCAGAAAGACCCTGAGCAGTTTGTTGCCCCACCACTTACGGATTTTCGATATATCTCCCAGCACGGTCTCAAATTCATGCACCTGGGGCGGCTGCACCATGACCTGGACAAAGGCCGTGACATGGCCCACGCCGATAACCGGTGAAAGAGTGGTAAGGGGGGCGGCGGCAAAGGCGGCAAGGATGGTGAGCGGATGGGCCATGCCGAGGAGCGCGCCCAGGGCGGAGGGAGTGCCGGTGGCCAGAATCCAGTAGAGGAGATTTTCCCCGGCCACGGCAAAGCCTTTGTTGTAGCCGATGACGCCGATGGAGCCGAGGATGGTGGCCGGGATGAGCCAGCCCACCGCTTTCCACACCGGCGACACCGGGGGGATGGAGTTGATCTCCTCCATCTGGCTGCTGCGGTCCTCTGCCAGGGCCTGTTTCACCCCTTGGATGTGGCCGGCGCCGACCACCGCCACGATTTTTTTACCCTTGGCCCGCTTGATTTTCTCGGCCAGAAAGGTATCCCGTTCATCGATGAGCACGGTTTTCAGTTCCGGCAAAGCCTGGCCCAGTTCGGCCAGCAGCTCGGACAGGACGTCGGTTTCCTTGAGTGTCTTTAGTTTCTCCTCGGTGATTTCCGTCTCTTCAAAGAGCGAGGTGATGAGGCTTGCGACCAGATAATTTTTCCGCCAGAAGGAGGTGGTTTTCCAGGCCCGGCGCATGGTAACCCGCACATCCCGGTCGCACAGGGAAACCGGAATGTCCATGGCCTGGGCCGTGGTGGCCGCCTCCAGCAATTCCGAGCCGGGCATGACGCCCAGCTGGTCGCCCAGCTTTTTCTGGTAGGAGGCAAGCACCAGATTGATCATCAGGGTGCTCAGCTGTTTGTTGCGGATGATCTGTTTCAGATCAAGGGTCTTCCACCGTTTTTTTTCGGACAGGGACTCGTAGCGCTTGGCGTCAAGTTCGACGCAGACGCAGTCCGGATTCTCTCTGGTAATGACCTGATGGACAAGCTCCACCGAGGCGCGGGAGATGTGCGCCGTGCCCACCAGGATGAATTGCCGGCCGTCCTGCTCGACGATATGCACGTCGGCGGCCTCTAAATGGGATGTTTCTGACATGTAACAGCTTCTTTTTTTTGGCAGTAGGATGAAAAAAGCAGGAGCGGCCACCGAGCCGCTCCTGCTGGATAAAAACAACTTAAAAAACAATTTCAGCAAATAGTCAATGTTAATGTTCGCCTCAAGGGAGTGGGTGGTCAGCCAGTTCCCGCCGGCGGTTAGAACTTGTAAACCAGGCCCAGGGTCACCACATGGGCCCCGGCATCCTCGAATTTGCCGTTGATGCCGGAGGTATTGGCCGGGTTTTCAATGGTTCTGGTATTCTTGTGGTCCAGCAGATAGGCGCCGCCCAGCTCCAGGTGCTCATTGACCTGATAACGGCCGCCGAAGGAAAACAGCAGGGCGTCCGAATCGGGCAGCTCGAAACCCAGGGTCTCACTGGGGATGGGGGTCTCGTCATAGGCAAAGCCGATCATGGCGGTAAAACGGTCCGTGCACTTATGGGTGATGCCGATGCGGTAGGCGTTGGAGTCGTGCCAGTTTTTCGCTTTGGGATCATCAAAGGCCATGATCAGCAGCGGATTAAGCAGGGTGCCGTTATAGTTGAAATCAAGCTCACTGTACTCCGACCAGTAGGTCTTGTCCCAGGCCAGCTCCACCGTGGTCCGGTCAAAAAAGGTATAGGAGGTGCCGATGGAGAGCACCGCCGGGGTGACCACATCAAGCCTGGCATCGCCATTGTAAGTGTTAAAGGGAAGGGTGTCGGTCAAAAGCCTGGCAGAGCCGGTCAGCCCCATATCCACTTCCGAGCGGTAGGTGGCGGCGATATTCCATTCTTTGGTGGGCTTGATGGTCATGGCCAGGTTGTAGCCGAGATCGGTGGAGTCGCCATCCATGTCGCGGCTGATAGAGGCATAGGTAAGGCCGGGGCCTGGATCAATATCAATGTAGCCGGAGCTTTTCACCTTGTTGCCGGTGGTATGCAGGATTCTTGCGCCGGCGGCCAGGCCGAACCAGTCGCAGAATTTGTAGGAAAGAGACGGGTTGGCCTCAAAGACCTTGAGGGTGAATTCCTCGGAAGATGTCCGGGGGAAAGGATCATTCCATCGTTTCGACAGGCCGTAGGGCACGACAAAGGCGAAACCGAAGCGGAAATTGTTATAGTCCGGGGATACGGCGTGAAACATGGGGACGACAATGTTTTCCGTTTGGGATGAGCCATCCAGGGTGCTGCTTCGGTAGTCGGTATAATCGATATGGGGCAGGTTGATGTAGCTGGCGCTGACCTCCATCTGCCACCGGTCTTCCTGCCAGCCCATGTTGGCCGGGTTGTAGTATGCGGTGTCCGGGCCCTCCGTATGGGCGATATAGGCATTGCTTAAAGCAACGCCGTTAATCGACTGTTCAGGTATGCGATAGCCGGAGGCATGGGCCGTTCCCGCGGCCATGATTCCCATTGCTGCCACTGCTAAGATTTTCTTTTTCATCTTTTCATCCCTTGCTCTTGTGTTGTCAATCAGCGTAAAGATAGCGTTTTATCTTGTGGGTTGCTGTCTTGATGAATGGTTCCTGCCTCTCAATGATCCTGTGGATTTTCGAATAGGACGCCAGCTGGGAATTCACCGACTGCTGGATCTCTTTCAGGATCTCATTGATGTATTCCTTTTTCTGCTGCTGGGTTTTGTTCTTCGTCTGCTGGTTGATGAGATCGTAATCGAGATAAACCCGGGCCTCCAGTTTGTCATTTGCTTCCAGCACCAGCGATTCAATGACCTGCATGAAGGCATTGATCTTTTCTTCAATGGCCTCGGGATAAATATTTTCCCCGTTGCTGAGGACTATGACATTTTTGGAACGGCCCTTGATATGCAGGTTGCCGGCCTCATCGAAACTGCCCAGGTCGCCGGTTGCCAGCCAGCCTTCCCGGTCAATGGTTGCCGCGGTCAGCTCCGGATGATTGGCATAACCCTGCATGATATTGGGGCCCCGGGCCATGATTTCGCCGATGCCGGTCTGGGGATCAGGCCTGGAGATTCTGATCTCCACCCCGGGGACAGGCTTGCCGGTGGAGCCGACGGTGATGGTGGGGTCTTTGAAGGGTCCGGCGGCCAGCAGGGGGGAGGCCTCGGTGAGACCGTAGCCGATGAGATAGGGGAAATTCGCCTCTTTGAGGAAACTTTCGGTCTCAAAGTTGGTCGCCGCCCCGCCGATGGCCACGAGCTGCAGACTGCCGCCGAAGAACTCCAGCAGCTTTTTGCCGATTTTCTGGAAAATAGTGCGGCGGATCAACGGTATCTTCATGGAGAATTTTAACAGATTATTCTGTCCAATGGCGGTCATAACCCTTTTTTTGTAAATTTTTTCCATGATCACGGGCACAATGCAGATCACCGACGGTTTTTCCTTGCGGCAGATCCTTTCCAGGGTGGTCGGGGTGGGTGGCTTGCCGGCATAGACGATGCGCGCCCCATTGAGCAGGGGCAGCAGAAAGCCGATGGTGAACTCATAGGCGTGGGACATGGGCAGAATGGACAGAAAGGTCCAGTCCTGGGTAATGCGGATCAGCTCGTTTGCCGCCTTGACATTGGCGCAGAGATTGCCGTGGCTCAGCATGACTGCTTTGGAGTGGCCGGAAGTCCCGGAGGTATAAATAATACCCGCCAGGTCATCGGGGCACACGGGCGGGGGCCGCTCAGCCAGTTGCTGGCTTTTGTCCCGCGATTGGTCCGCCTTGGCCAGGAAGGTGGAAAATGTCTCAACCCTGTTCAAAAACTTTTCCGGCGGGCTGTCATCCAGCATGATGATGGATGAGAGTTTGTTGTCCCGCAGTTCATAGATTTTTTCAATCTGCCGCTGGGTGGTGAAGAGAATTTTTACCTTGGCATCGGTCAGGATGTGGCGGACATCCGCTTCCGGGAAATCGGGCAGGATCGGGACCACGATGACGCCGAGCCGGATGGCGGCCAGATAGGTAATGGCCCAGTTGGGAGAGTTTTCCGCCAGAATGGCCAGCCTGTCTTTCTTCCGGATGCCCATATCCTTCAGAACCGTGGCGGTGCGGATCAGTCTGTCAAAGAGCTCCCCATAGGTGATCGGCTGCTGAAAAGCCAGGCTGAGGGCCGGGCGCTGCGCAAATTTCCGGCAGCTCGTTTCCGCAAGCTCGTTTAAGGTTTCCGGAGCGGTATTTTTTTTCGGCGGCATTGAATTCAGAGGTTAAGTGAATGAGAAAGGAAATTTCAGTAAAAACTGAATTCTATTAAAACAGAATACCCGGTCAAGCAACAAGTAATTTCGTCATGGCGGGAGAGCCGCGCGGGTATTTGGGCGGTTTGTAAAGGGAGCCGCAGTTTTTTTGGGGGAAATTGGCTGCTATGCCCAAAAAAATGAACAAAACATTCCTGGCTGAACTCTAACACAATGTGGTACTATAATAAAGGTTGCCAGGTTCAGGAAAAATTTTCTTACAGGAGACGATATGCAGAAAGGAATCAGGATTTTCGTGGTGGTGTTTGCGTTAATTATCGGCCCGGCGGCGGTGGGCCAGGCCAGCCCGGTCAAAAGATTCGACCCGGGTACCCAGACCTGCCGTATCCTTGGTTTTGACAGTATGTGGTGGGGCGATGGGGCGAAGATTTTTCAGAACAACTGCAAGAGCTGCCATTACCGGGGCAATGACAAAGGCGCGAAGTTTCTTTACGCGGAGTCCAAAAGTCCCGAGGCCTGGAACAGGGTTTTTTTTCAGAAATATCCTCAGTGTGCCAAGGATGGTTCCTGGGGCGCCCTGTCTCTCAATGACCAGTTGCAATTAAATGATTTCCTGTACCGCAACGGTGCCAACACCTATAATCCGAACAGTGCCGCGGACTGCGGCTGATAAGCCCCGGGTTCCCCGGTTCGGGGAATTAGAGTGAAAAGTCAGGAGCAGGGGCGGTTCGCGAATCGCCCTGGATGGGCACGGGGCTGGCCTTGGGCCTGCCCTGTGAAAAGTGAGGAGTCAGAAGTCAGAAGACAGGACTCGGAATAAAAAAAGACGACGAATAGAGCAGTTATTCTGGCTTCTGAATTCTGTCTCCTGACTCCTTTGTTTAAAATCTTTCAAAATGCCAGGAGACGGGATTGCCGTCCCGGTATGGCATCCAGCCATGGAAAACCCCGGGTTTTCCGTCAAATACCAGGGGAAGGAAATAACGGTCCCCCGGCCACATGGGCAGGGTATGGAGTCTGGCGACGGGCTGCCAGCTCAGGGTTCCCTCGCTGTTTTCGGCAAAGGGCATGCCGCTGAAACCGCTGATGAGAAAGATAAATCCCAGCCAGTCCTCCCCAGCCCTGCCGAAGTTTGTCCAGTTGATGGTGCCCCGCAGGGTCATCTCCGTGCATTCGATGCCCGCCTCCTCACGGATCTCCCGCCGCATGCAGCCGGCCACATCTTCATGGGCCTGCATCTTGCCCCCGAGTCCGTTGTACTTGCCCAGATGCTGGTCATCGTCTCTGGCATTGCGGTGGACCAGCAGGGTCTGGTCCCGGTCCGGGGAAAGAACAAAACCCAGGGTGGCGAGAATGGGTGAGTAGGAAGACATAATCGTTAATATGGTATATTGTGTGGTGGGCCGGCTGCTCATCCAGGGGAAAGGGCCGGGGAAATTTCATCTAAATTAACATGAAATCATTTTACATATCAACATCATGACAATATTCTGTCATAATAGCAAAGATGATAACGGTATCACTGGCTGGAAAAGGAGCTTTTTTGCATGGCTAAGGCTGAGGTTTTTGTCAATCAGGAAGATATGGCCCTGTTCAACTGTCCCCATTGCGGGGCGATGAAGCATGTATCCGTGGCCAGGTTTAAAAATAAGAAGCACTCCCTGCAGGTAAAATGCGTTTGCGGGCAGATGTTCACCGTTGATCTCAATTTCCGGAAAAGGTATCGCAAGCAGACAGATCTTGAGGGCTTTTTCTGCAAGCTAATAAATTGGACAAATGCTTCGGATGCCGGCAAAATGCCGCCCAACTGCAGGATTGTCAATATTTCCCTTGGCGGCCTTGGCCTCCGGCATGCCAGCGGACAGAACATTGCGGTGGGGGATGAGCTGGTTGTTGATTTTATCCTTGACGACCGGAAACAGTCGCATCTGGAACGAAGGATTATTGTCCGCCACATAGGGGATGATGGCTATATCGGCGGTCAGTTCAGTGATGGGAATCAGTATGTTTATGAAAAGACCCTCGGGTTTTATCTCATGCCTTAGGAGTCGAGCAAAAATAACTTGAACATCTTGCATCTCATCTTCGAGCCATCTTTGGCCGCAGCTCAATCACAAAATCCTCGACGTAGCCCTGCTACGCCTGCGGTTTTGTTCAATCGCTGCATCCAAATCTGACGCAATTCTGAGCGCAATTTTGCCCAACTTATTTTTGCTCGGCTCCTTAGCCGCAGACTCCCGGAAAATATCGCCCGTATCCCCAGCGAATCGTTGTGAGCGTCGTCCATGCCCCAATCTTGCCGGTCCATCTTTTGGCCGGGAAAATCTCCTCTGTCCCGCCCTCTGCCGCCCAGTTGGATCAAAAGTCCGTCCCTGAGCTGTTCCCGGACCTTTTCCCGCCGCGCCAGTCAGGCCTGCTCCTCTTTCGCCGGGGGGGCGGAAAACAAAAAACCAGAGGCGCAAATGGCACTGGAGGCCCTGGAGGAAATGTGTTAGTATGCCGATTTATCCGCCCGCTGGGCATTTGCCTCTGTCATAACATTAAGAGAGCCGGGTAAAAGCTTCCCCCGGCTCAAGGACTCTATGATTACTGTATGGTAAGAACCAGATTCAGCCTTGCCGTGGCTTTTGCAGCACTTTTACTGTTTTGTTTCCAAACCGTTTACTCCCAAGCCTCAGTCAGCCAAGACCTTTTCCCCGTTTACCCATCCATGAGGGCCAATGTCGCTTTCTGGAAGAAGGTGTACGCGGAATACCCGACCACCAAGGGCTTGATTCATGACAATCGTGATCTGTCAATCATCTATGAGGTGATTGATCTTGTGCCTGAAGGGCAGCCCGGCGAGCGGGCAACCAACAACGCACGGGTCGAACGGGCCAAGGAAAAATACCGGCAGATTCTGCGGTCATTAGCCGGCGGGGGGGCCGCCCGGACAGATGAAGAAAAAAAGGTGCTGGCCTTTTTCAGCGGGGCATCCTCTTCACAGCTCCTGCAAGCAGTGGATGCCGTTCGTTTTCAACGGTGCCTGAAGGATCATTTTCTTGATGGGCTGGTCCGTTCCGAGGCCTATCTGGCCGAGATCAAGAAAATATTCCGAGGCTATAACCTGCCGGAGGATCTGGCCTATCTGCCCCATGTGGAGTCTTCATTCAACTATAAGGCCTATTCCAAGTTCGGCGCCGCAGGCATCTGGCAGTTTACCCAGTCAACCGGTAAACGTTTCATGACCATTGACTATACCCTGGATGAGAGGCGTGATCCCATTCGCGCCACCCATGCCGCGGCCCGTTTTTTAAAAGAAAATCACAGTAAGCTCGGCAGCTGGCCAATGGCGCTCACCGCTTACAATCACGGGCCAAACGGCATGATGCGCGCCAAAAATCAGCATGGCACCTATGAAAAAATCTTTAATAATTATGACGGCAATCTCTTTGGTTTCGCCTCAAGGAATTTCTATTCCGAATTTATTGCCGCCCGGGAAGTGGCGAAAAATTACAGAAAATATTTCGGCAATGTCAAGCTGGCCCAGCCTGTTTCCTTCGTTGAAGTTGCTATACCGGGATATGCGCCCATAAAAGAGCTGTCCCGCCATTTTCAGGTGGATCTGGTCACCCTGAAAGAGCTGAATCCCGCCCTCCGGGCCCCGGTGTTCGAGGGCCGCAAGCATGTGCCCAAGGGTTACAAGCTTCGGCTCCCCGGCAAAAACGGAGAAATGGGAAAACTTGCCTCGCGCATGCCGGATAAGGCTTTTGCCGAAAAACAGCAGCGCAGCCGTTTTTACCAGGTGCAAAAGGGGGATTCGGCCGGGGCCATTGCCAGAAAACATGGCCTGAAGCTGGAGGATCTGATGACCGCCAATGGGCTCAGTGCCAAGGCAACCGTCTATGTGGGGCAGAATCTGCGCATTCCCACCCGGGATGAAAAGGTGGTGCTGCTGGCCAAGGCCGAGCCGCCTGCCGCTGATATTGTGCCGGCAAAGGCCGCGGAGAGCAAAAAAGAAGTACGGGAGATTGTTACCTTAAAGGCTGACACGGTTAAAAAGGCGGTTACGCCCCGGAAAAAGGAAGAGCCTGCCCCCCTGGCTGAGGTCCCGGCAGTTCCGCCTGGGCAGCCGGCCGCTGTTGTCGCGGAACAGCTGCCGCAAGCGGGAAAACAGGCTGAACCGGAGGCTCAGGCGCCGGTGATGGCCGCCGCGGAGGAGCCGGCCATGGAGACGACGGTTGTCGAAGAGGAACAGGCACAGCTTGACCAGCCCGCGGTTGTTGATGAACTGCCCAAGGCACCCCTGGAGCAGCCGGCCTTTAATCCGGAGGTGGTCACCGGCGATCTGCTGGTTGCCGACAGCCGTATTGAAAAGGGGCGCAGCGTGGGCTCCATCCGGGTTGAGGTCGGTGAGACCCTCGGCCACTACGCAGACTGGCTGCAGGTGCCCACCCGCAGTATCCGCGGGCTGAACGGTCTGCGTTTCGGCCACCCCATTAAACTCGGTCAGCGGCTGAAACTCGAATTCACCAAGGTAAGCAAAGAGGATTTTGAAGAAAAACGCTATGAATACCACAAGGAGATTGAAGAAGATTTCTTTGCCGTTTATAAGATTGAAGGGGCAAGGCTGTATCGGATCAAGGCCGGTGATAACATCTGGAGACTCTGCCAGGATGAATTCGACCTGCCTTTCTGGCTGATCAAAAAATTCAATACTGCCCATGATTTCAACAATCTTAAGCTTGATGAACAAATAATTATTCCGGTGGTGGGGGAAATTGAACCGCAATGAGCGATGCTGCGCCGCAAATAATTTATCGCCGGGATTACCGTGCTCCTGATTATCTGATCGATACGGTGCATCTGCATTTTTTTCTGGGGGACAGGCAGGCGGTGGTGACCTCCCGGCTGCACTGCCGCCGTAATGCTGCAGCCGGGGCCAATCCTCCCCTGGTGCTTGACGGGCAGGAACTGGAGCTGCTGTCGATTTTTCTCGATTCCCGCAAGCTCTCTGCCGAGGACTATGTGCTGAGCGCAGAGTCGCTGACCATCAGCCAGGTGCCGGATGCTTTTGAACTGACCATCACCACCCTGATCCGTCCCGAAGAAAACACGGCCCTGGAAGGGCTCTATAAATCCAGCGGCAATTTCTGCACCCAGTGCGAGGCCCAGGGCTTCAGAAAAATCACCTATTTCCTCGACCGGCCTGATGTGATGAGCCGCTTCACCACCACCATTGAGGCGGACAACTCCGTGCCGGTGCTGCTGTCCAACGGCAATCTCGTTGAGACGGGCAGCGCGCCCAACGGCCGGCATTACGCCACCTGGCGGGATCCCTTTCCCAAACCCTGCTATCTCTTCGCCCTGGTGGCCGGAGACCTGGTCCGGGTGGCCGATACCCATGTGACCGGCTCCGGCCGCGCCATTGATCTGCATATCTATGTGCAGAAACATAACAGTGACCGGTGCGATCATGCCCTGCGCAGCCTGAAAGAGGCCATGGCCTGGGATGAGAAGGTTTATGGCCTGGAGTATGATCTTGATCGGTTCATGATCGTGGCGGTGGATGATTTCAATATGGGGGCCATGGAAAACAAGGGCCTGAATGTCTTTAACTCCAAATATGTGCTGGCCAAACCGCAGACCGCCACCGATGCCGACTATGCAGCCATCGAGGGGGTGGTGGCCCATGAGTATTTCCATAACTGGACCGGCAACCGGGTGACCTGCCGCGACTGGTTTCAGCTCTCCCTCAAGGAAGGCCTCACCGTGTTCCGCGACCAGCAGTTTTCCGCGGACATGACCTCGGCTGCGGTAAAGCGCTTAAGCGATGTCAGAATGCTGCGCAATCTTCAGTTTGTGGAGGACGGCGGGCCCATGGCCCATCCGGTCCGGCCTGATTCCTATATCGAGATCAACAACTTCTATACGGTGACCGTGTATGAAAAGGGGGCGGAGCTGATCCGCATGATCCATACCCTGCTGGGGGCAAAAGGTTTCCGCCGGGGCATGGATCTTTACTTTGCGCGGCATGACGGCCAGGCCGTTACCTGCGATGATTTTGTCCGGGCCATGGAGGATGGCGGCGGAGTGGATCTGACCCGGTTTCGCCTTTGGTACAGCCAGTCCGGTACCCCTGAGCTGCGTATAGCAAGCAGTTATGATGCCCAGAGCAGGACCTGCACCCTGCGGGTCAGCCAGAGTTGTCCCCCGACGCCGGGACAGGATGATAAACAACCGCTGCATATTCCCCTGGCTGTCGGCCTGCTGGATAACCTGGGCAAAGACATGAAACTCTCAGTCAATGGCCAACAAGCGGCCACGACCGTGGTGCTCAATGTCCAGGAGAGAGAGCAGAGTTTTGTTTTCCGTGATATCCGGGTAAAACCGGTCCCTTCCCTGCTGCGCGGTTTCAGCGCCCCGGTCAAACTGCATTATGACTACACGGAAGATGAGCTGCGCTTTCTGCTGGCCCATGATAGCGATCCTTTCAACCGCTGGGAGGCTGGGCACCGGTTGTCCTGCCGCCTGATGCTGCGCCTGATTGCCGACCTGCAGCAGGGCAGAGAGCTGCAGCTCGATGATGATTTTGTCGTTGTTTTCCAGGGCCTGTTGACCCCGGAAAGCGAGATTGACCCGGCCTTCCTGGCCGAACTGCTGGTGCTGCCCTCGGAAAAATATCTGGGTGAGCAGCTGGCGGTTATCGATGTCGAGGCGATTTATCAGGTGCGGCTGTTTGTCCGCCGCACCCTGGCGGCCATGCTGCGCGATTATTTCCTCGAACTCTTTCATGCCAACACCAGCATGGAGCCTTACGTTTATGATCAGCAAAGCGCAGGGAAAAGAAGTCTGAAAAATGTTGCCCTGGCCTATCTGATGGTGAACCAGGACAGGGCGGTGATGGATATGTGTCTGCGCCAGTTTGAACAGTCGGGCAACATGACCGATGTGCTGGCGGCCCTGCAGGCCATTGTCCACAATCCCGACTGCCCGGAACGAAAGAGCGTGCTGGTCTCTTTTTACAGTGAGTGGCATCGGGATGGTCTGGTGCTGGATAAGTGGTTTTCCCTGCAGGCCACCGCGCCTCTGCCCCAGACCTTGAATGAGGTGAAGTCCCTGATGGCGCATCCGGCCTTTTCATTGAAAAATCCCAATAAGGTGCGGTCGCTGATCGGCGCCTTCTGCGGGGCGAATCAGCTTTGTTTCCATGATAAAAGCGGGGAGGGGTATCGTTTCCTGGCCGATCAGGTGCTGGCCATCGACCGGTTCAACCACCAGATCGCCGCCCGGATGCTGGCGCCGCTCAGCCGCTGGCAGCGTTTTGACGCCTCCCGGCAGAATCTGATGTGCCGGCAGCTGGAGAGAATTCTGGCCGGCAGCGAACTTTCAAAAGACGTGTATGAGGTGGCCTCCAAGAGCTTGCACGCCGCTTCCTCTGGCCCGGTCCGCAATTAAATTAAATGGTGATCAAAAAAATGATGGCTGCGAAAAAACTGAAAATTTACCACAGAGAGCACAAAGCCCACAGAGCTAACTGACTGTAATAAAAAATATTTCTCTGTGCTCTCTGTGCTCTCTGTGTGCTCTGTGGTGAAAAAAGACTTTTTACCCGCAAGGGGCATAAATACGAGTTCGTCAAAAAATAAAGGACAGTTATGGACATTTCAAAAACAATAGCCAGGATGAAGGAAAATCCGGCCTTTGCCGAGAATGTGGGCATGGTGCTGGTGCACAACGGCGTGGTCAGGGCCTGGTCCCGTAAAGGCAAGGAAAATGTCACCTCCCTGGAGGTTACCCCTGATCTTGCCAGGATTGAGGCCATCCGGCAGGAATTCCTCGCCAGGGCAGGAATTTTTGAGATTATTATCGAGGCGAAATCCGGGAGGTTCAAGCCTGGAGATGATCTTCTTTTCATTGTGGTGGCCGGCGATCTGCGGGAAAACGTCAAGCCGGTGCTGGCAGAGGTTCTTGATCGGGTAAAAGCGGAGGCAATTACAAAAAAAGAGGTTGTCTCTGCTTGAAAAAGTGCTTGTATTAGAGTAGATAGTACCCTTTCTCAATTGTTGATGGCTTGAAAAAGAATGATCGTCCCTGGTGCAGCGGATATTTTGCCGGCTTATTCTTATCATTTTCCCCAGACAGACTTTTTTTGAAAGCCGTTTATTACTTGCTTAACACGGAGTTAACTTATGTATACCGCATCAGATTTACGCAAAGGACTCAAGATTGAAATTGACGGCGACCCGTATATCGTCACCGACTTTCAGTTTTCCAAGCCGGGCAAGGGGCAGGCCCTCTACCGGACACGGCTCAAAAACATGGTTACCGGCAATGCCTTTGAAAGGACATACCGCTCCAATGATAAATTCCAGCGGGCGCCCCTGGAGGAACGCACCATGCAGTTCCTCTATTCCCAGGGGGATGAATTCCACTTCATGGACAACAAGACCTATGAGCAGATTATCATCACCCGGGAGCAGCTGGGGGAAAACGTCAATTTCCTGATTGATAACATGGAGGTGGATGTGCTGTTGTTCAAGGAGCGGCCCATCGGGGTAACCCTGCCCAATTTCGTCAATCTGGTGGTGATCAAGGCCGATCCCTGGGCTAAAGGGGATACCAGCGGCACGGATACCAAGCCGGTCACGGTCCAGACCGGCTATACCCTGCAGGTGCCGCCCTTTATTGAAGAAGGAGAAAAGCTGCAGATCGACACCCGCACCGGCCAGTATCTGACCAGGGTCAAGGAGTAGGCTGTTTGGCGTATTCCTTGCTCAGCCGCCGGGCTGAAATCATCCAGGGCATCCGCACTTTTTTCATCAAGAGGGAGTATCTGGAGGTGGATACTCCCATCCGCCTTCCCTGCCTCATCCCCGAACCCCATATTGAACCGGAACAATCCTCCGGCTGGTTTCTGCAGACCTCCCCCGAGATGTGCATGAAAAGGCTGCTGGCCGCAGGCCTGCCCCGGATCTTCCAGATCTGCCGCTGCTTTCGCCGGCATGAACGGGGGGCGCGCCATCTGCCCGAATTCACCATGCTGGAGTGGTACCGGGCCGGTATTGATTATGTGGCGCTCATGGCCGAATGCGCCGAGCTGCTCCGTTTTGTCGCAGCCAAGATCGATTGCCCGGACAGATCGGCTGCGGCGCTGTTAAGCAAGGCGGACTGGGAGTATCTCACCGTGCAGCGGGCCTTTGCCCGGTATGCCCCTGTCTCCGTTGACCAGGCCCTGGCCGAGGATGCGTTTGACGAAATATTGGTCCGAGACGTTGAGCCCAACCTGGGCAGGGGTAGGCCGACATTTCTCCATGATTATCCGGCCGCCCTCGGTTCCCTGGCCCGCTTGAAAAATGGGGATAACCGGGTGGCGGAACGCTTTGAGCTCTATGTCAACGGCCTGGAACTGGCCAACGGTTTTTCCGAATTGACCGATGCGGACGAGCAGCGGCAGCGGTTCCTCAAGGAAAGGGCCGTCATTGAGGGGCAGGGCCGGCAGCCGGGGCCCATGCCGGACAGATTCCTGGCCGATTTGGGCGAACTGCAGTCCGCCGCCGGTATCGCCCTGGGGGTGGACCGGCTGGTGATGCTGCTGTGCGGCGCCCGGAGCATCGATGAGGTGGTGGCCTTTACCCCGGAAACCCTGTAAGACAAACGGGCATCTTACTCCGGCGTCTCTTTACCGGCGCGTCTGGCCAGTTCTTTGTGCGGCAACGCGTTTCAGGTAATTTTCCCGTGACTGACAAACACTGACCAGGAAAGAAAAAAATGATAGACTCCCTGCAACAGCTCAATCCCATTAGCCAGGCCCTGCTGGCCACCCTGTTCACCTGGCTGGTGACCGCGGCCGGCGCGGCCCTGGTTTTTGTCACAAAAAAGGTGCATGCCAGGGTGATGGACTCCATGCTGGGCTTTGCCGCCGGAGTGATGATCGCCGCCAGTTTCTGGTCCCTGCTGGCGCCCGGCATAGAGATGGCGGGGCAGCTCGGCAGCACTCCCTGGCTGACCGCGGCAGTGGGTTTTCTCGGCGGCGGGGTTTTCATGCGGCTGATCGATATGTTCCTGCCCCACCTGCATCCCGGCCTGGCCATGTCCCAGAGCGAGGGGGTCAAGACCTCCTGGCAGCGCAGCACCCTGCTGGTGCTGGCCATCACCCTGCATAATATTCCCGAGGGCATGGCAGTGGGGGTTGCCTTTGGGGCGGCCGGGGCCGGCCTGCCCGCTGCCACCATCGGCTCGGCCATGGCTCTGGCCGTGGGCATCGGCCTGCAGAATTTCCCGGAAGGGGCGGCGGTCTCCCTGCCCCTGCGCCGGGAGGGGATGGGCCGCTGGAAAAGTTTCCTGTATGGCCAGAGTTCCGGGCTGGTGGAGCCGGTGGCCGGGGTGCTGGGGGCCTATTTTGTCATGCAGATGCAGAGCATCCTGCCCTATGCCCTCTGTTTTGCCGCAGGCGCCATGATCTTTGTCGTGGTGGAGGAGCTGATCCCGGAATCCCAGCAGAATGAGAAGCATATCGATATGGTCACCATGGCCACCATGGGCGGCTTTACCCTGATGATGATCCTCGATGTGGCCCTCGGTTAAAGGGTTTATGTCCCCTGTTCCACCTGGATGATCTGAAAGGCGCCGAGCTGGGGAATGCCACCCTGGGTCAGCCTTTCTCCCTCCAGCACGGCCAGCACGTCTCCGGCCGAGACAAAGCCTTTGGCCATCGCTTCTTCCTTGGCCCGCAGCACCACCTGATCCCGGCTCAGTTTTTCCTTGATGATGATGGGGTTGATGTTTTTGTAGATACAGGAATGACGGGCCACATGCACGGAATCGGTGACGAGCAGGGTGGGCACGGACCTGTTCCATTTGGACAGATGGCGGTAGATCTCCCCCTTGAAATCGATCACCATCACCGCTGCGGCATTGCCGAGACTTGCCGCGGCAGCCAGGGCGGGATTGAAACCCTGCTGGCTTTTCATCAGTTCACAGTGGTCGCTGCTTGGCTCCGCATGGCTTTCCTCCTCGCTGATGATCGAGGCCATGGTGCGGACCACATTGACCGGGTCAACACCCACGGCGGTCTCGCCGGACAGCATCACCGCATCGGTTCCCTCCCGCACCGCGACGCTGACATCCGTCACCTCGGCCCTGGTGGGGCGGTGATTGGTGGTCATGCTGTCCAGCATCTGGGTGGCGGTGATCACCGGCACGTTGGCCAGCCAGCAGCGTTTGATAATCTCCCGCTGCACCCAGGGCACCCTGGAGGCGGGCAGTTCAACGCCCATGTCACCCCTGGCGATCATGATCGCATCGCTGACCTGGATGATCTCATCGATGTTTTCCACCGCCTCCGGTTTCTCAATCTTGGCCACCACCTTCAGGTTCCTTTTCCCGCCGCTGAGCAGTCCTTTCACCTCGATGATATCCCGGGCGGAACGGACAAAGGAGAGGGCGGCAAAGTCGATGGAATGTTCAAGCCCCCAAGCCAGATCCTGTTTGTCCTTGTCCGTGACGCTGGGCAGGGACAGGGGGGTAGCCGGCAGGTTCATGCCCTTGCTTGATTTGAGCGGGCCGCCGGCCACTACCCGGCAGGTTACCTCGGTAACGCCTGGTTTCTCGACAACCAGCTCCAGCAGGCCGTCGTCAAGCAGTACCGGGTCGCCGGGCCGCAGATCGGCCAGAATCTCCGGGGCGATGGTGGAGAATCGCTGGTCAGTGCCTGCAACGGGCTCGGCCTGGATAATGATCCGGTTGCCCGCCACCAGGTCGGCCCTGCCGTCCCGCATCAAACCTGTTCTGATCTTCGGCCCGCACAGATCCATGAGGATGCCCACCGGCCTGGACCATTTTTCTTCCGCCGCTCTTACCGCCTTGAGCCTTTTCTCGTGTTCCTCGTATGTGCCGTGGGAGAAGTTGAGCCGGGCAATATCCATGCCGGCCAGAATCATCTGGCCCAATACCTCGGGTGACTGCGAGGCCGGCCCCACGGTGCAGACGATTCTGGCAAGTTTTCGTACATTTTCCGTGCTATAGGCCTTTACCCGTTCAATTATCTCCTTGAGATGGGCGGCTTTGACCGGTTTGGGCAGAAAGCCGATGACATTGGCAAAGCGGGCCAGCCGCTGCCGGATGGTTTGTTCGTCCAGGCTGGAGGAGATGGCGACGATGGGGCATTGCGGCGAGATGACCTGCATGGCCTCCATGAATTTAAAGCCGTCCCACTGGGGCATGGCCAGATCGGTGATGACCAGGTGGTAGTGTCTTGAAGTTGCCCGGTGAAAGCCCTGCTGGCCGTTTTCAACCGCATCAACCTTGTGGCCCAGTTTAATCAGTTGGGCAGCGAGCATTTTGCTGACCACCGGTGAGTCTTCAAGCAGAAGAATATGCATTATTCGTGTCCTTTTTCGGCAATGACGAGGGGGTTCGTTCAGCTGATCATAGCAGAAAAACATACCCGAAGTGAAATGTAAAAAAGGAGGAGGACTTCCGGCGGCTGAGATTGCAAATGATGAAGATCCGGCCAGGGGATGTTTTCCTGATGAGAGAATTGAGTAATATTTTGACAGATGGTGCGCGGAAAAGTATAAATTGAATAGGGGAGTATGGGGCGAGGGCTTTGACGAGACGCTTCAGTACAGAGATTACCCGTCAACCCCGCCGGCCGGGGCCTTGCGGATTTGCCCTGGCCCTGATATATCCCTTGCTTTTTCCCGGGTCAGTTGCGATTGTGCCGGTGGGTGCCGGCCGCGATGATGCACAATGAATCAGGCAGATGGTATCGGCGGTCAGGCCATGGGGCAATGAGGCATCGGCTGACGGAAAAAGCATGGAGGTGTTTGCTATGATCATGGAAGTGATAAGGATTGTCAGCATTCTGCTGCTGTCATTGTGCCTCTTTGCCCCGGCCGCCCAGCAGGCCCGGGCAGGGGAGAAAGGGCAACAACAGCCCGGCGGCAGCTCCTCATCTCCTGCCGGGCAGAACAAACGCTATCTGATCAAAGTATCACCCGCGCCTGCCGCTGAACTTGCCGGAAATCCCGCCCTGCTTGCCCGGATGCTGCCTGAGGCCGCACCGGGGCTCATCCGGCAGATTCCCCGTTTCGGCCTGGTGGCGGCGGAGCTCGATGCCAAGGGCGTGCAAAGTCTCCGCAGCAATCCCCGGGTTGCATTCATCGAAGAGGATCAACTCCGCTACTTGTCCAGTCAGTACATGCCTTACGGCATCAATATGGTCCAGGCGGACCTCCTGGCCGATCTGCATGCCGGCGAGGTGACCGTCTGTATCCTGGACAGCGGCTATGATCTGCTCCATGAGGATCTCAGTAAAAACAACGTCGACGGCATTGATATTATCGGCAGCGGCGCCTGGTATGAGGATACCAATCAACACGGCACCCATGTGGCCGGCACCATCGCCGCCATGAACAACCAAGTGGGCGTGGTGGGCGTTCTGCCGGGCGGCAGCATCAATCTTTTTATCGTCAGGGTGTTTGACTCCTCGGGCACGGCCTATGTTTCCGATATCCTGGCCGGCGTGGCTGAGTGTGTCCGTCCCGGGGTTGGCGCCGATGTCATCAACATGAGTTTCGGCAGTGAAGAAACGAGCGTCAGTGAAGAACAGACCTTCCGCGACCTCGCCAACCAGGGGGTGCTGCTGGTGGCTGCGGCCGGCAACAGCGGCACCACGGCCCTGTCCTATCCGGCCTCCTATGATTCGGTCATCTCCGTGGCCGCCATTGACGAAAACAAAAACAGGGCGCCCTTTTCCCAGCAGAATGAGAAGGTCGAACTGGCAGCCCCGGGGGTTGATGTCCTGTCCACCGTGCCCATCGGTACGGTCACCACCCCGTTTGTTTTATCCCAGCTCATTGTCAATAATGTGCTCTATGGCGCGCTGAACCTGCAGGGTTCCCCCTCTGCCGAGGCGGATGGCCCTCTGGCGGATTGCGGTCTCGGCGAGGAACCGTGTCCGGACGCGGTGGGGAAAATCTGTCTCATGGAACGGGGCAGCCTCTATTTGTGGCAGAAGGTGCAGGCCTGCGAGGATGGCGGCGGCATCGGCGCGGTAATTTACAACAATGTGGATGGCACGTTTTCCGGCACCCTGTCGGAGGTGAGCACTTTTATTCCCGCAGTGTCGATTTCCCGGGCGGACGGGCTGGCTCTGCTGTCCGCCATTGGCGACGAGGCGCACCTGAGCGTCGGTTCCTATCTGGATTATCAGGAGATGAGCGGCACCTCCATGGCCACCCCCCATGTCACCGGGGTTGCCGCCCTGATCTGGAGCTATTACCATTCGACCTGCAGTGCCGCCCAGGTGCGGGAGGCCCTGCGCCTGAGCGCCGAAGATCTCGGTCCCGCGGGCTATGATATATCCTTTGGTTATGGCCTGGTGCAGGCGGAAAAGGCCAGGCTCTATCTTGCCGGGCTGTGCGGAGGCAGCAGTGCGGCCCGGGCTGATCAGGATGGTGACGGCGATGTGGATGGCCGGGATCTGGCTCTTTTTGCCGGCGTTTATACGGCCGCAGCACCCTCGGCCGATCTCAACCGGGATGGTGTGATCAGTGCTGGGGATCTGCAGGAATTCGCCGCGGCCTTCGGCACGGTGCCGGCGAACTGAAACCCGAAAGTGGAGAAGACGAAAATGGAGCCGGCTGGCTGTGTTTTTTCAATACCCAGGCAAATGACATCAGGAGGAAGAATAAGGCGTAATCCCTGAAGGGCAGCGCGACTTCCTCGGCAGGCGGATGGCCTGTCCACGACAAATATTTTCAGAGGTGAATAAAATGATGAATCAAGTCGATCAGCGCAAACATCAACGGTACATCCCTTCTGCAAAAACATTTGTGTATACCGCTGATAGTTTCGGGCGGATACTGGACATCAGCGCAGGGGGCTTTTCTCTGCAGTACATTGATGTGGAATCGCCCATCAAAAAAAAGGAATATGTCGATATGCTCCTGGGCAACCTCTCCCTGGCGAAAGTTCCCATCACCGTTGTCTGGAACAACCATTCGTCAGCCTTAGGCAAGGATTCCATCATCATGAGCAAGGTGGGGGTGAAGTTTGCCGATCTGACCAACCAGCAGAGAGACATGATTGCCTTTTTCCTGTCTCAGTATAACACAGGCAATGCATAAGATCGGGCAACTCCGTCGCCATCGGTCAGCCCGGCTCCGGCCAGCGGTTTCTCCCCAAGGCATTTGCTCCGCAGGCCATTTTGAAAAAATGCCCTGTTGAGGGGGGAAAATGCGGCAATACCCTGAAAAGATCCGGGTGAGGCGGCTGTGGTCTGGCTGGGCTGGCAGCCCTTTGCCGCTGGGTTCGGGAAAGCAACCGGGCCGAAAAACAGCATGCGGGCAAGGGCCTGCCTTTACACTGTTTTATCGGTGGTCTGTCTTTTATTCGCTCTTAAAGAAGGCATTGGCATTGGCGCCGCAAACCGGGCACTTCTCCGGGGCCTCTTTCGCGTGGGTATGGCCGCATACCGAACAGACATAATAATCATATTCCGCCGGCCCTGCTTCAAGACTGTCCAATGCCTGCTGATACAGTTCGGCATGTACTTTTTCCACGGCATTGGCATATTGAAAAGAGCGGAGTGCCGCTTTATGTCCTTCCGCTTCCGCATCTTTAATCATCTGCGGGTACATATTCTTGAATTCGTGGGTCTCGCCGGCGATGGCCTCTTTCAGGTTTTCTGCGGTGGCGCCGACGCCTTTCATCGCCCGCAGATGGGCATGGGCGTGGATGGTCTCCGCCGCCGCCGCGGCCCTGAATAATTTTGCCGCCTGGGCAAAGCCTTCTTTGTCAGCCTTATTGGCAAAGGCAAGGTATTTTCTGTTCGCCTGCGATTCGCCGGCAAAGGCCTCTTGTAAATTCTCTTCTGTTTTTCCCATGGGTTATCCTTTTTTGATTATACATTGAGAGGGGGGGCAAGTTGGTGGTCAGATTATAGTGAATTTTATGCCGATATTCCAGCATTTTAGTCCTGGTGCTCCGGCAATATTTTTTCTGAGGAGTTGTTGAGGGGGGAATATCTTCATAATTGCTAGATAATTATCTCCTTAGGCCGGCATGTTTACGACGCACTATTATTTTTAACAAGACCTCAGGCGGCGGTGAGGAGATGCCGCATTGTTTTTTGACATATGGCCGAACCTAAAGTATACAATTAAATTGTATCATTAGCATGTTACGGGTCCCGCCCTGATGCGGTACGCTCACCTCAACAGATTATTTACCATCTTTATGAACAGTCAGTCGCAGATGCAGGAATTGGATTTCCTCCTGGTCGGTCATGATAAGGAGGTGCTGGAGCAGGATGCCCGTGTCCTGCAGCAGGCGGGGCATAAAAATATCCGCATTGTTCGCAGCGGCATCGAGGCGCGCCATGTGCTGAAAAACTCGCGGGTGCATTTTGTTATTACGGATCTGCAGATGCCCTGCATGAACGGCATCGAATTGCTCAGGCTCATCAGGAGAACCCCCGGGCTGTCTGACATCCCGGTGCTGATCATCTCCGATAACCGCCAGAAGGAAATGATCCTTCACGCCATTGATGAAAAAGTTGACGGGTATCTGGCCACACCCTACCGGGCAGAGGATCTGCGTCAGTCCATCACTAATATTCATAAAAGAAGAAAACTCACGGCCCTGCAGAATGAGCTCCGCCTGGCCCGGCATCTCATCCTCGCCAAAAATTATGACAAGGCCATTGACAAGGCCAAAGGGGTGCTCGCCCAGGACAAGAACAACAGCGACGCCCTGTTTCTGCTCAGCGAAGGTTACTATTGGCAGCGGGAGCTGGATAAGGCCAAACAGTTTCTCACTATGTACCTGAAGGAAAATCCCGCCAGCGGCAAGGGCATGCATCTGCTGAGCAAGGTGTGCCGGCTTGACGGGGCATACGGCGACGCCTTCGGGCTGCTCTTGAAAGCGCACAAGGAGAATCCTCTCAACCTCGATCTGGCCATTGACCTGGGTAAATTTTATCTGGAAATGGATATGGAGGACAAGGCCCGGGAAATTTTCGCGGCAGTGATGTCTGCCGGGCCTACTGATCTGAATCTCATAAAAATGGGCAAGGCCTTTCTGAAAAAGGGCAGGCCGGAGGATGCGGCAGCCTATCTTGATACAACAATCCAGCCGCTGCCGGAAACGGCCTTTATCTTCGCTCTGCTGGGCCAGAAACTGGGCGATGGCGGCAACCTTGAGGCAGCGGCGCGCCAGTTCAGGAAATGCCTGGAGCTGGTCCCTGGCCAGCCGGAATATCTGGTGAAGCTCGCCGAGATTTATTTGCAGCAGGGCGATGTTGCCCAGGCCAAGGAGGCGCTCGGGCAATGCCTGCGGAGCCACCCCGGCCATGCGCAGGCGCGGAAATTGCTGGAGCCGATTGCCAGGGGGGCGGGGTGAGCAGACCTTGACCCTGCCCGCCGTTATTTTCCCAGGAGGCGAAGGCGTTGTCAGGCCAGGGATTTGAGCTTTTTCTGGATCATCTGCAGATCATGCCAGGCCCCTTTTTTCAGTTCCTGGGTCTTGAGCAGCAGGGCCGGATGGAAGGTCGCCATGAGAGGAATACCCTGGAAGTCATGGAATTTTCCCCGCAGGCTGAGCAGAGACTGGGAGGTTTTGAGCAGGCTCTGGCCGGCAAGCTGGCCCATGGTGCAGATGATTTTCGGCTTGATCAGCTCAATCTGCCGGATGAGATAGGGCAGGCAGGCGGATGTTTCCGCAACGGTCGCGCCGCGTTCTGCCGGCGGCGCGCATTTGACGATGTTGGTCAGAAAAATGTCGTCCAGGGAAAGGTTGATAGCCCCGAGCATTTTTTCCAGCAGTTCACGGGGAGCGCCGCTGATCGGCCTGTTTGCCGCCATTTCCTCGGCCCCGGGAGGTTCACTGATGATCAACAGGGCCAGACCCTGCCGGACGGATCCCTCGCCGAATATCTGCCGTGATTTCCCCAAGGGGCAGAGTTGGCAGCTCTCCAGGGTGTGCTTCAGATCGTCAAGGGTTTGCCGGTCCGCTCTGTCCGGTCCGATAGTCTCGGCTGGTTTTGCGGTTTCGGCTGCCGGACTGGGCGGAACGGGTTTGGTTTTTCCCTTTGCCGGCGCGGGGTTGAGAAAAGTTTTCAATGCCGGGGATAAGGGGTAGTCGAGTTCGCAATGGCGGTGAAAGGCGACAAGATTTCTTGTTTCCTGCAGCAGACTGCCCAAAAAAAAGAGATCATCCTGCATGAATCGCTGCCTTCCATTCGCCCAAAGCCGCGAGGGCCTTTTCCGCCCGCAACTGGCCGCGCATTTTTTTCGGCACCTTTTTGCCATTCTCGCCGGCCAGATCGGCAAAGAGGCCGAAGTTGATGTTGGACGGCTGAAAACGGGCGGCATCGCTGTCGGTGAGATGGCGGATGAGGGCGCCGAGCGCCGTCTCGGCCGGTGGGGGAGCGGGTTTGCGGCCCTGCAGCAGGTGCGCGGCATTGATGCCCGCCAGCAGGCCCATGGCCGTTGATTCCACGTAGCCCTCCACCCCGGTGATCTGCCCGGCCAGCAGGATGTCCGGTCTTGTTTTGAGCTGCAGGGTGGGTTCCAGCACCTTGGGTCCGCAGACAAAGGTATTGCGGTGGATGCTGCCCAGCCGTTCAAACTCCGCCTGCTCCATGCCCGGAATCAGGCGGAAGACCCGCTGCTGTTCGGGATAGGTCAGTTTGGTCTGAAACCCCACCATGTTGTAATGGGTTCCCTCCGCATTTTCCTTTCTGAGCTGGACCACCGCGTACGGATCGCGGCCGGTGCGGGGATCGGGCAGGCCAACCGGCTTCATGGGGCCGAAGCGCAGGGTGTCCACTCCCCGTTCCAGCATGACCTCAATGGGCAGGCAGCCCTCGAAGTATTTTTTTTCCTCAAAGGGTCTCAGCTTCACCTTGTCAGCCGCCGCAAGCTCCGTGATAAAGGTCAGGTACCGGGCCTTGTCCATGGGGCAGTTGAGGTAGTCCCCCGGTCCATCATCATAACGGGAGGCCTGGTAGATGATTTCCCTGTTCAGCGATTCGGCGGTGACAATCGGAGCAATGGCATCGTAAAAGGCAAGATGCTCACCGGTGATTTCCTGCAGGGCGCGGGCCAGCCCGTCGGCGGTGAGGGGACCGGTGGCCACAATCGCCAGCGGATGATGTGCGTCAGCCCGGGGTATGGTGCTGATTTCCTCGCGGCGGATTTCAATTGCCGGATGGGCTGTGATTTTTTCCGTGATAAAGCGGGCAAATAGAGTGCGGTCAACCGCCAGAGCCTTGCCGGCCGGGACCCTGGTCGCGGCGGCGGCAGCCATGATCAGGGAGTCAAGCTGCCGCATTTCCTCCTTCAGCAGACCCACGGCCGAGAAGAGGTCAGCGGAGCGCAATGAGTTGCTGCAGACCAGTTCCGCCAGATCAGCGGAGCAGTGGGCAGGGCTGAAACGCTGGGGCTTCATGTCATAGAGGGTCACCCGGCAGCCGCGTTGCGCCGCCTGCCAGGCTGCCTCGCAGCCGGCCAGCCCTCCGCCGATGATGGTCAGAAAACGATCGTCCATTAAATACAAAGCCCTCTTGCCGCTGATTTATCTACAAAAGATGAATCATGATAAAAGATGAATCATGTTCAAGAAAAGAAGGTGGAAAAACGAGTAACTATACATAATTTTGTCTGGTTTGACAGCAAAATATCAGTATGGCCATGGCTGGTAAGGGTTTGCGGATTATTGGCTGGTTGGGAGATGAAAAAGGCCGGTGTTGTGAGGGTACACCGGCCTTTTCCATGTGCTAAGGAGAAAAAAAGAAGAAAAGTGAGAAAAAACGAACTGGTAAGAAGTTCTCATTCTTACAGTCTTAATTACTAAGATTCATCGTGGCTGGAAAGGTTCCAAAAAAAATAGCAGTAAAAAAAACGGGGCTAGGGGAGGCACCGTTTTTTTACTGCTATAAAAAAAAGAGGAGAAATGAGATGGAGGGAACAATAAGGGGTATCAATTCTTACCGTCTTATTTAATAAGATTCTTTGTTTGAAAATAGGTTCCGAAAAAACTGCCGGGCAAAAAAAACCGGTGATGGGGGATCACCGGTTTTTTTACCACAACAAAAAAGAGGAGAAGATGAGAAGAAAGGAACAATAAGGAGTATCAATTCTTACAGTCTTATTTATTATGATTCCTTGTTTGAAAATAGGTTCCAAAAAAAGTCGCCGGGCAAAAAAAAACCGGTGATGGGAGGTCACCGGTTTTCACTACAACAAAAAAAGAGAAGAAAATGAGAAGAATGGAACATGTAAGGAGTGTCAATTCTTACAGTCTTAATTATAAAGATTCCTTATTTGAGAATAGGTTCCCAAAAAAAATCTGCAGGGCAAAAAAAAAGCCGGTGATGAGGGTCACCGGCTTTCTGTTTCCATTGCTGGAAACAATGAGAAAAATGAAAAGTGAAAAAGTAAGGTAACTGAGGATGTTAACT
The DNA here is from genome assembly GCA_023230525.1 of Desulfobulbaceae bacterium. Taxonomy (GTDB): domain Bacteria; phylum Desulfobacterota; class Desulfobulbia; order Desulfobulbales; family SURF-16; genus SURF-16. Next base: position 25,504 of record JALNXE010000019.1, on the reverse strand, counting down.
CTTACATTTTACAATACATATAACGCTCGTTTTTCTCAAAAGGTTCCATGGAAAAATATTTTTTCCCACAGGTCCCGAATTGGCTGTCCGCTGGAGGTTCCTTAAGCTGTTTCTATTTATTTTGATTGACAAGAATGGGAGGGTCGAGTACTTAAGAAAGTTATTAATCTTAATTTAAGTTTTAGCATCTTCTTTTCTCGTCAATATTCTCGCCCTACGTTACCTCTTGGCCCCATTTGATGTCGTTGAAGTTTTTGCTGATCACTTAAAGGAGTACAGTATGAAACTTTTTATCGGCAACCTCCCATACAATATGAACGATACGGAACTGAACACCCTCTGCACTCCCTTCGGAAGTGTCGTCAGTGCGAAAGTCATTACTGATCATTTTTCAGGCCAGACAAAAGGTTTTGGCTTTGTTGAGATGTCCAGCCGGCCTGAAGGCCATAAGGTCATGGAAGGGCTCAACGGCACAGAGGTCAGTCATCGTAAATTGATCTGCAACGAAGCCAAGCCGCCAAAGAAGAAAGGCGCACGGCGCCGTTAAACCTGCCGTTCCGGCACGCTTTATTCCTGTTTATGCCCCCAAGGTTTCCTGCTTTTTTCTACTTCCGCATGGCATGGGAAAGGATATTACTGCCGTTGGTTTGCCCCCGGCATGGGGACAGCAATTATTTCCGCACCGGTTTTCCCTGCCCATAAAAAATAAACCTTTAATGAACAAATTATAACAGTCCGGCCCCGTGGTTCACTGTACAAAAGATTAGGACCATGGCGGCATTGCTGTTGATTTATAACCAGAAACAAGGAGTTTTAATGAGTTTTACATCATTTCGTTTTCATGAAAAAATAGCCGCAGCGATAAAGGATTGCGGCTATGCAGCACCAACCCCCATTCAACAGCAGGCGATTCCGCCGGTACTTGCCGGTCACGACCTCCTGGGGCTGGCCCAGACGGGCACCGGCAAGACAGCGGCATTTGTGCTGCCCATTCTGCAACGCCTCCTGGAGGGTCCCCGTAAAAAGGTTCGGGCCCTGATTGTCGCCCCGACCCGGGAGCTTGCTGAGCAGACCCACGAATATATCGGCAAGATGGCCGGGAAGACGGGCCTGGCCAGTGCCGTTGTTTATGGCGGTGTCGGCAAACAGGGCCAGATCCATCAAATCCGCAATGGGGCGGAAATTATTGTTGCCTGCCCCGGCCGCCTGCTTGATCATCTTGATGCCGGAGCCTTTAACTTAACTAAGCTTGAGATGCTGGTGCTGGATGAGGCGGATCACATGTTTGACAAGGGGTTTCTGCCCGCCATCCGCCGGATATTGAAGTATGTGCCGAAGCAGCGGCAGACCCTTATCTTTTCCGCCACCATGCCTGACGAAATCCGGCATCTGGCCCAAAATATCCTGCAATCGCCGGTAACCGTGCAGATCGATCATGACCTGCCGGCGCCCACCATATCCCATGTGCTTTTCCAGGTGGAACAGCAGGGCAAGACCGCCCTGTTGAAACAGATCATGGAGCAGACCGAGATGGTTTCCGCCCTGATTTTCACCCGGACCAAACACAAGGCAAAGACCCTTGCCCTGCAATTGGAGAAGTTCGGCTGCAGCGTCACCTCACTGCAGGGAAACCTTTCCCAGCAGAAAAGGCAGCAGGCCCTGGACGGCTTTAAAAGCGGGAAATTTAAAGTAATGGTGGCCACCGATATCGCTGCCCGCGGTATTGATGTGTCAAGGATTTCCCATGTGGTCAACTATGATATGCCTGATACGGCCGAGACCTATACTCACCGTACCGGCCGCACCGGCCGTGCCTGCCGCACAGGTGAGGCCTTCACCTTTGCCGGCCGTGAAGATATGAAGATGATCCAGCTTATTGAACGCAATCTGGGGAAGAAAATGGCCAGGTCCGCGTCAGCGGTTACTGAGAGTGGGTCAATCCCCGCCAACCCGGAAATAAGAGAAGAACGGCCGCGTTCGCCGCAGGTCAGAAGAAAAAGCAGTCATATCCCGGCGGCAGGGGCAGGAAACCAGCAGAGACGCCGGGCCGTGGCCTTTGATTTTGATGTCCGCAGCCTTTCCCAGGGAACAGGCCGTAAAGATAGACGAACAAACGCGGGTTGATTCGTTCAACCCCTTCCTGTTGATTTTCCGGCAGGGAACAGATGGGCATTCGCGGGGCCGCAGGCGGCGCGAATGCCCATCTGTCGTTTGGGGTCACGCCGCAGCTTCACCAGGGCCTCCGGTCATGCCGTCTTCATCAAGCAGGCGGCGGACCACAACGGCCAGTTCTTTTTTCATGACCGGTTTGGTCAAATATTCCCGGATGCCTATGTGTTTCGCCTTTTCGGATGAAACGGTCTGGCTGAAGCCGGTGCATAAAATGATGGGCAGGCCGGGCCTGAGTTTGAGTATCTCGTTTGCCAGTTCCGCCCCTGTCATTTTCGGCATGGTCTGATCGGTGATGACCAGGTCGAATTTTCCGGGCCCGGCCTGGAAAATTGCCAGGGCTTCCAGGCTGTCTGTCCTGGAGGTAACCAGATACCCCAGTCCGGTAAGCATCTTTTCAAGCATGACGGCGATCGCCTTGTCGTCATCGACCAGCAGGAGGTGTTCCTGTCTGCCGGGGGAAAGAGTATCTTGCTCGGGTCCTGATTCATCCCGGTTGGCGCCCTTGCCGGCAAGCGGCAGGTAGATGGTGAACGAAGTGCCAAGGCCGATTTCGCTGTAAACTCTGATGGCGCCGTGCAGGGAGGTGACGATGCCATGCACCACGGCAAGCCCCATGCCGGTGCCCTCGGCTTTGCCCTTGGTGGTGAAAAACGGTTCAAAGATGTGCTCCATGGTTTCAGGCGTCATCCCTTCACCCGTATCGCTTATGGTCAGCAGGAGATGGGGACCGGGCTGGAGATTGGGAGTGTTTCCGGCAAAGTCCTCATCAATATCGATGATGCGCTGGCCGACTTCCAGCACCCCGCCTTTTTTCATCATCGCATGGCCGGCATTGGTGCACAGGTTCATGAGCAGCTGGTGGATTTCGGTGGGATCGGCAATGATCGACGCCTCCGGGTCCCGCAGGTCCTGCCTGATCTCAATGGTGGTCGGCAGGGTTGAGCGCAACAGTTTGAGCACCTCCTTGATGATGGAGATGGTGCTTAACGCTGTTCTTTCCTGCTTTGCCTTACGGGCAAAGGAGAGGATCTGCTTGACCAGATCCCTGGCCCGGATGCCGGCGGTTTTAATCTCTTTAAGCTCCTCCCTGGGAAAGTGACCGCGGGAGATCTCGATTTCACCGATATCGGCATTGCCCAGAATGGCAAACAGGATGTTGTTGAAATCATGGGCAATGCCCCCGGCCAGGGTGCCGATGGCCTCAAGTTTCTGGGCCTGCCTGAGCTGTGCTTCCAGCTTTTCCTTGTCATCCTCGGCCTTTTTTTTCTCCGTAACATCGCGGCTGACCCCGATGAGCCCCAGTATTGTTCCGTCAGGGGTGTGGTATGAGGTTTTCAAGGTATCCAGCAGCACGTGCCTGCCGTCCGGGTAGTCAACCCACTCCTCATTGCGTTTCGTCTCTCCGCTGGCCAGCATCTGCCGGTCTTTTTCCCGGAAGAATCCGGCGAGTTTGGGACTGAAGAGATCATAATCCGTTTTGCCGATGATATCAGCCGCATCTCTGCCGGCAAATTCGGCAAAGGCCTTGTTGCAGCCTAAATAGGTGCTTTCATGGTCCTTGAAAAAAATGAGGTCAGGCACGGAATCGATTAAGCTTCTCAGCAGGGCATGGGCATTTCTCAGCTCGATTTCCGCCTCTTTGCGTTCAGTGATGTTGATGGCCGTGGCCAGGACGCCGAGGGTCCGGCCACTTGCATCAACCATTCTGTCCGCATTCCACAGCAGGGTCAGCCGCGTGCCATGGCGGGCGAAGACATCATTTTCAAAGTCTCTGGTGGGAATTCCGCTCATGACCTTGACGATTTCCTGGCCGACAGAGGGCCGCTGATCTTCGGGAATAAACAGTTCTAGGTAATTTTTGCCAAATACCTCATCTCTTGTCCTGCCGAAGAGCTTTTCCGCGGCTGGGTTGAATTCGAGAATGGCAAAATCGGGCGACAGCATGAGAATGATGCTGGCAGCCGTATCAATAATGGCCCGCAGCCGTTCCCTGCTTTCGTGCAGGGCCGCAACCGCCTGATATTTTTCCGTGATGTCATTGCCGGAACAGAGCATGCCGGTGGCTTTGCCTGTCCCGTTGCGCAGGATCGTGCAGCGCCAGGCAATCATTTTCTGCTCGCCGTTTTTGCTGATGATGGTATTTTCCAGATAATCCGGGAATGGGCTGTTCCCGGCCATGGCGTCGGCATAGAGGGCCTGCAGGTGCTTGCGCTGCCCATCCTCCAGGACGAAATCGCCCCAGTGTCTCCCCAGCAGCGCCTGTTCAGCATAGCCAAGCATCTCAATGCCTTTTCTGTTGATGAGCAGGATCATGCCTCTTTCGTCCAGATGAACGAGCATGACGTTGGCGCTATCCAGATAGCGCTGGGCCTTGTCTCTGGCCCGGCGCAGTGATTCTTCACTGTTCTTGCGTTCGATTCCCAGGGAGATGATATCGGCTATGGCTGCCAGGGATTTGCCGGTTATCTCCGTCAGGGTATGGCGGGAAAACATGGCCATGACCCCGATTACCCGGTCTTCGATGAGCAGGGGATGGCCGGCAAAGGACACCAGTCCATGTTCCCTGGCCCAGCCCTGGTCCGTGATCTGGGGGTCGCCGAGCACCTCATTGGTGAGATGGGGGGACTTCTGCAGGGCGATCAGGCCGATTTTGTTTTCTGCACTGATGGGCAGGCTGCTGCGCCTCCCGAGCAGATGGGTGTAAAGGCCGGCGCTGGCCCGCAGCTCCAGGATATTTCCCCCGCTGTTTACGGTCCAGATCCGGGCGAAGGCGGCATCAAGGAAGTGAACCATGGCCTCGGCGCACTGCTGCAGCACTTCCTGCAGGGTTTGTTCCTTGGTCAGGATCAAGCCGATTTCCGAACTCAGGGAGAGCAGCCGCACCTGCTCGGCCAGGGCATTCTCGGCCTGTTTGCGGGCGGTGATATCGAGGATGACCCCCACCAGCCCGCCTACGGAGCCGTCTATCCTGCGGAAGGTGGCCTTGTAGAAGATCACGTCGTGGATTTGCCCTCTGGTGTCGGCCAAGGCGGACTCGTATTCCTGTTTGCCGGGTTGCTGCAGCAGGGCCAGGTCCATCCGGTGGTAGGTGTCCGCCATTTCTTGCGGGGCAATATCAAAGACGGTCTTATCGACAAATTCCTCGGCATTGATGCCGTAGAATTCTTCATAGGCGGTGTTGCAGCCGATAAAAACCCCTTTGTCATCCTTGTAAAATATCGGGTTGGGGATGGAATTCATCAGCTCCTGCAGGAAATGCAGCTGTTCCATCAGGGCGTTTTCCGCCTGGCGGCGTTTACTGATCTGGTGATGCAGTTCGGTAATCTTTTCCTCCAGTTCCTCCGCATGCCGGCTGACCAGCATTTCCCTCTCCTTATAGAAATCAATGCGCTGCCGCAGTTCCTCCGGGGAAAGTTTCAGATCGGCCAGGATTTCCCCATAGGACTTCTGCAGCTGCAGGGTCTCATTCGGGGCAAAAATCCTCTGCAGTTGAAAGGCCTTGTGGGAGGTGGCGCTGCCGATGGAGCCGGCGAGACTCTTTTCCAGCTCCGTGCAGATGTCGGCCAATTCGATGACGGAAATGTACTCTTTGCCTTTTGTCCCTGTTCTGGCCAGGCAGCTGTTGATGATCTGGCTGGTTTTTGCAGGAGGGAAATATTCATTTAACAGATCCTCCAGCAGCATTTTTTTGGCCGGCAGATGCACGGTCATGGCCGGGGCTGCGCCAAGACCTGCGGCTGGGAGCGGGGGGCTGAAGATATCGACGAATTCCGCTGATAATTTTTTTTCCTGCTCGCTTGTCTCGTGGAAAAATGAGCCGAGGACATAAAAGCCGATGTTAAAGAGCATGGTCCACACCACGGCGTGGCTGATGGGCTCCAGTTGCGTGATGCCGAAAAGATGCACGGGGTTGAGAAAGCCGATGCCGCCGGGGCCGTCAAGGAGGAGATCGGCCGGCAGGATGCCGCTTCTGGCAAGCAGCGGGATAATGAGGGTATAAAACCAGGCCAGGCAGCCGGCGCAGAGCCCCAGCAGGGCGCCGACATGGTTGCCCCGCCGCCAGTAGATCCCTCCCAGCATGACCGGGGTAAACTGCAGGACGGCGACAAAGGAGATGATCCCCATGCTGACCAGGGAGTAATGCTTGCCGGCAATGGTTTCAAACCAGTAGCCGGCCGCGATGATCAGGGCCACCGTGGCCCATCTCACTTTGAGCAGATACCGGCGTAAAAAGGCCAACCCCGGGAACCAGACGAGCAGAGGGAGCAGGAGATGATTGCTGATCATGGTGGCCAGGGTCATGGCGCTGATCATGATCATGCTGGTGCCGGCGGACAGACCTCCGATGAAAACCAGCAGAGCAAGCCAATGTCTGTGGTAGTGCAGGGGAATGTCGAGAACAAAGGTGTCGGCATGCTCCAGCGGCAGACCGATGAGCAGTCCGCCTGCGGCAATGGGCAAGACAAAGAGATTGATGAGAATAAGATACAGCGGAAAAAGCCACATGGCCGTGCGGATGTGCTTTTCGTTTGAGTTCTCCACCACGGCGACATGAAACTGGCGGGGCAGAAACATGAAGGCGGACATGGCGAGAAAGAGATAGCTGCACACCGTGACAAAGGGGATGGTGGTGGGTGTGCCCAGAAAGGACTGTTCCGGCAGGGCAGTGGTTGCCAGGCGCCGGAAGATATCGGTAAAGCCGTTGAAGGCAAAAAAGGTGACAAACACCCCGGCAGCCAGAAAGGCCACCAGCTTTACCAGAGATTCGGCGGCAACCGCCGCAACAATTCCCTGGTGCCGTTCCGTGGCGTCCAGCCGCCGCACCCCGAAAACGATGGTGAAAAAAATCATCAGGCAGACGATAATCACCCCCAGATTGTTTTCAATAAAAGTGGATGTTCCGGGGGCATGGCTGGTGATGCGGCCAAAGGTGGCGATCACCGCCTTTAACTGCACGGCGATATAGGGCACGGCGCCTATCAGGGCGACCAGGCTGGCGAGGGCCGCCACCGTCTCGGATTTTCCATAGCGGGCGCCGAGAAAGTCGGCGATACTGGTGATGCGGTAGGTTTCCTTGAGCCGCACCAGCTTGCGGAGGACCTGCCACCAGAAAATGAGGACCATGGTGGGCCCCAGCGAGATGGTGAGAAAGAGCATGCCTGAGGTGGTGGCCACCCCGACGCTGCCGTAATAAGTCCAGGTGGTGCAATATACTGCCAGGGCCAGGGAGTAAACCACGGGATTGTGGGCCAGGTTCACCCCGGCGCTGGCCTTTTTCTCCACCCATTGGGCCAGCAGAAACAGCAGCCCCACATAGACCAGGATGGCAAAGAGTATGTTCTCGGGGCTGAGCAAGGTCATGGAATCATTTCACCTGCGTCATCTTTGCGGTTATCCGGTTTTCCCGCATCCGCCCTGTTCATGAAAAAGAGCAGCAGGCAGACGAAGGACCAGGCGAGAAACAGGTAGATAAAGGTTGCGGCTATGCCTGTCTTGCCCGTATTTCTTTGAAACGGGATGACAAAGAGAAAGAGGCTGAAAAAAAAGAGTAAAAAAGGGAATTCCGGTTGCCGTAAGATAAATCGCATTTTTTTTCTGAGCATTTTTTCGACCCTGCGCGGCAAGGAAAGATCAGTAATAGCCGTCCCTGTCTTTAAATTTTTTGGCGATGGTTTATTTGCGCACCCGGTAATAAATGCCTTTGTTGTGCTCCAGCATGTCATATTCATTGCTGTAGAGACTGATGGATTCCGAGGAACCGAGGAAGAGAATACCTCCCTTGGTGAGAATCCCGGCATACTTGGCAAAGAGTTCCCGTTTGAATTTTTCCGAAAAGTAGATGGCCACGTTGCGGCAGAAAATGAGGTCAAAGGCGCCGAGTCTGCTAAAGGAGTCCTGCAGATTGAATTTTTCAAATTTGACCATTTCCTTGACCTCAGGGGCAACGTGCCACAGCCGGCCCTCATCGGTAAAATAGCGGGCCCGGTAGTCCGGCGGCAGGCCCCGGTTCACGGCAATTTTGTCATAACAGCCGCTTCTGGCCTGGCTGAGAACGGAGTCGGAGATATCGGAGGCCGTGATGTCGAGCATGCCGCGTTTCAGCTGGTTGTTGGTCCGTATGGCCTCAAGAAAGAGGATGGCCAGGGAATAGGGCTCCTGTCCGGTGGAGCAGGCCGACGACCAGACCCGGATGGTTCTTCTCTTGCCGGCGGCGATCTCCTGGCAGTATGCCGGCAACAGGATTTCCCTGAAGATGGTGAAGGGGTGCATATCCCGGAACCAGAGGGTTTCATTGGTGGTCATCTGATCGATGATCCGGTCCCGCAGGGCGGGAGGGCAGCTGTTTTTAAATTTCTGATAGAATTCGCCGAAGGAGGAGCATCTGTTGTCAGCCACCAGCTGGCCCAGGCGGTTTTCTATGAGATACGTCTTCCGGTCATCGACGCTGATGCCGCTGATCTCTTCCACCCACCTGCGGATCAGGGTAAATTCTTCAGGCTGCAGTTTGATATCCATTGAAAAGCGCCTGGTTAGATCTTGAAAGGGGTGAGTTTGGCCATGAGCGTCTCGATCGCTGCGGCATCGGCTTTGCCGTCAAGCTGCTCCAGGATGGCAATCGCCTCGTTGATGGCGGTCTGCATCAGCTGCAGGCGTTTTTCCAGGGCGTGGGTTTCCCTGCCCGCCTGTTCCTCCACCGTTTCCTTGACCTGCCGGTATTCCTCAATCTCCTGAATTCTGAGCTGGTATTCCCTGATTTTGTTGATTTTTTCAATAAGCAGCAGGATGTTGATCGGCTTTTCGATAAAGTCCCTGGCCCCCAGCCCCATGGCCTCCACGGCCGAGTCGACAGAACCGAAGCCGGTGACAATGATCACCTCCGTGGTCAGATCGACCTTCTTGACATAACGAAGCACATCGATACCTGATATCTCATGCATCTGCAGGTCGGAAATGATAATGTCATAGTGTGCTTTGTCAACAGCGGCAACAGCCTCCTCGCCCGAGTTGACCACCGAGATCTCGTCGTCCGGCAGGATCTTGCGCAGTCCCTGGTACACGGTGCGGGCATTGGCGTCATCATCGACGCAGAGAACCTTCATAGCTCATTCCTCCTCAAATGGACAATTTCATTGATCCGCCCGGCAAGTTTTTCAAGATCGACGGATTCATCAGACAGACCGGCATCATCAACGGCCTTGGGCATGCCGTAAACGACACAGCTTTCCTCTGACTGGGAAAGCGCGTAACAGTTTTTCGTTTTGAGTTGCCGCATGCCGCGCATGCCGTCGTTGCCCATGCCGGTCATGATCACGGCCAGCACCGCGCCTTCCCCGTAGCAGCCGGCCAGGGAGCGGAAGAGGAAATCCACCGCCGGCCGGCAGCTGTTTTCCTTGGGTCCGTCATCAAGGCCGATCACCACCTGGCCACCCTCCCGGCGGACCAGCATGTGCCGGCCGCCCGGGGCCAGCAGGACGGTCCCCGGGACAACCGGGTCGCCTTCCTGCGCCTCTTTGACCCGCAGTTTGGATTTGCGGTCCAGGTCCCTGGCCAGGGTGGCGGTAAATTCCACCGGCATGTGCAGGACGATGAGCACCGGCAGGGGGAAATTGCCGGGTAGGGCCGGGATCAGCTGCATAAGGGCATTGGGGCCGCCGGTTGAGATGCCCACGGCAACCACCTCAAGACTGCCGGGGGGGAGTGCGGGTGCTGTTTGCCGGGAGGAGGGATCGGGACGCGGCTGTTTTCCCCGGGGCAGTCTCTCCGGGCGCACAATATGCTGCGGCTGCCTGGTCAGACTTCTGGTCGTCAGCAGGCGAAACAGCGGCAGCAGGGCGCTGCGCATCTGCGGCAGGGCCTGCTCATCTTCCGCCTTCTCCGGTTTTTCGGCAAAGGCCATGGCTCCCTTTTCGATGGCGCGGAGGGTGGCATGGCTGTTCCTGCTTGTTGCTCCGCCGACGATGATGACCTCGACTTGGGCAAAATCGTGCTGGATCTGGTCGAGAAAGTCTGCGTCATTTGTTTCGCTGTCAAGCAGGACCACCTCAAAGGGCAGCTGGCGGAGTTTCCGCAGGGCCAGCGAGGCGGAAGGCGCGGTTCCCGCCACCTCCACCCCGGCAATGCCGGCCAGGGCCGCGGTCATGAGTTTACGAAAACCGACCGTTTTGTCGACAACGAGAACCTTCATCTATCACCCGGTCCGGCCTGCCATCATCACACCTTGAACTGGTTGACGATTTTCTGCAGCTGATCAGCCATCCTGGCCAGTTCCGCGGCGCTGGCATTAGTCTCCGTGGCGCCGGCGGCGGTGTTCTGGGTGGCCTTGTTGATATCCTGGATATTCGAGGTGATCTCATTGGCCGCCGTGGAAGCGGACTGGACGTTGCTGGCTATCTCGCTGGCCCCCTTGGAGGAATTGCCGACACTCATGGCGATCTCGTCGATGGTGGCCGACTGCTGCTCCACCGCACTGGCGATGGTATGGGAGATGGTGTTGATTTCGGCAATGATCTGCACGATGGTGTCGATGGACGATACCGCATTGGCCGTATTATCCCGCATGCCCTCAATCTGGGCGCCGATTTCCTCGGTGGCCACCGCCGTCTGCTTGGCCAGTTCCTTGACCTCGTTGGCGACCACGGCAAAGCCCTTGCCCGCCTCCCCGGCCGAGGCCGCCTCGATGGTGGCGTTCAAGGCCAGCAGATTGGTCTGGTCGGCAATATCGTTGATCGTGTCAAGCACCTTGGCGATCTCAATGGAGGAGCTGTTGAGACGCTTCATGATCTCGTTGGCGTCACTGGCCTTTTCGTCGGCATTGGCGGCAACCCTGGAGGCCTGGGTGCAGTTTTTCGATACCTCGCTGAGCGAGGCGCTCATCTCCTCGATGGCGGTGCCCACCGTGCTGACCGAGGTGGACATCTCCTCGGCCGCCGTGGCCATATTGTTCATGTTGGCGGACAATTCCTCCGCGGCCGTGGCCACGGTGGAGGCCTGGGTGCTCATCTCCTCGGCGCTGGCCGCCATCTCGGTGGAGGTGGAGGACAGTTCCTCGGAGGCGCCGGAAAGGGTGGTGGTGGAGGCGGCGATATTTCTGATCATCTCCTGCAGTTTCTGGACAAAGAGGTTGAAATACTCGGCCAGGTTGCCCACCTCGTCCTTGGAGCTGACCTCGATGCGCTTGGTGAGATCACCCTCGCCCTGGGCGATGTCTTTCAGCATGCCCACGGTCTTGTCGATGGGCTTCGAGATGGAGCGGGCCACAAACCACAGGGCCAGCAGCGACAGGGCCAGGGCGGCAAGCACCGTGCCGCTGATGCGCAGCAGCATGGCCTTCAGCTGGCTATTGACCGCATCCTCCATCTGGGCCACCCGTTCGTCGATCTCATGCATCCACACCCCGGTGCCCACCACCCAGTTGAGCGGTTTGAACAGCCGGGCATAGCTCAGCTTGGGCTGGTTCTCGGTCTGGCCGCCCTTGTTCTGCCGGGGCCAGATATAATCAACGTAGCCGTCGCCGTTCTGCACGCTGAGATCCACCATGGCCTTCATCAGATTTTCATTGCGGCCAAAGGCCTGATTGTATTTCGGGTCGTTCATGATCTTTCCTTCCAGGGCAGGGTCCAAGGGATGCATGACCATGACCGGATAGGGGGTGGTGGTGTCCAGGATGAAAAAGTAATTTTCACCATTGTCATAACGCATGTTTCTCACATCGTTTTTGGCCTTGTCAATGGCATCGTGCATGGCCTCGTCCACATAGATGCCGGTGCCCAGGATCCAGTTCCACTCCTTGATGAGACGGACATAGGAGAGCTTGAGCTGTTCCTCGGTCAGGCCGTCCTTGTTGGGGCGGGGCCAGGTGTAATCGACAAATCCCTCGCCGCTTGCGGCGCAGGCATCCGCCATGGCCTTGAACAGATTTTCCTTGCGGCCCAGGGCCCGGTTGTATTTGGGGTCATCCATCGTCTTGCCATCCAGGGAGGGATCGGTGGGATGCATGACCATGGCCGGATAGGGCCTGGTGGTGTCGGTGATGAAAACATAGCCCGCGCCTTGGTCATAACGGATCTGGCGGATCTCATCGGCGGCCCACTGCTGAGCCCTGGCCAGGGTGAATTCACCTTTGGCCACCCGGCTCATGGCCTCTCTGATCTTGCCCTCGGCGATATCGATGGTATTGGTCAGCTGCCGGCCGTAACGCTTGCCGAGATAGGCGGGGTCGGTGGCGCTGGCGTAGTTGGACTCAATGGTGGTATAGGCGATGTCGACATAGTTTTTGAGCTGGGCCTTCACCTTTTCCGTTTCCTTGACCCGGAAGACCTCGATCTCCTTCTGGGCATTGCTTCTGATATTCTGGATGACGATGGTTGAGGTCAGAAGCATGGCCAGGAGCAGAAGAACACCACTGCTGATAATGATTTTCCAGCGTATTTTCAGATTTTTGAACATGAGAAAGGCCTCCTTTTTCATTTTCCTTCGGCAGCAGTGTCGCCTATGGAGAAACATCCAGGGATAAAACCAGCCATGGATGAACTACTTAGGGACTCGGAAAATACCAATTTACCATCACGCATCCCGTCTTCGGGCCATCTCTGGCTGCGCCTCAATCGCAAAATCCTCAACGTAGCCCTGCTACGCTTGCGGTTTTGCACAATCGGTGCAGCCAAATCTAACCCAAATCCGGGCGCGATCCAGGTATATTAGTATTTTCCGAGTCCCTTACCCGATATTTTTTTCGCAGCCGAGCGTCTCACCGATTTTCGGGATGACCAGCAGATCGGTTTCCCGCTGGATGACGCCGCTCAGGTACCTGCCGTCGATGTTGGCGAAATTGGCCGGCGGCGGCTGGATTTCCCTGTCGTCCACCGTGATCATGTCACCGATCCGGTCGACCAAAAGACCCACCATTTCACTGGTGGTATCCTCCTCAATGTCGGCGGACTGGGGCAGCAGGGCAAGCTCCGCCGTGGTCTTGAGCACGATGCAGCGGGAGCGGGGGGTGGGCTGGCGCGCCGCAAAGCCCAGGCGGACCCCGATATCGATTACCGTGATGATCTGGCCCCGCAGATTGAGCAGGCCGCGGATAAAAACCGGAGCCCCGGCCACTTCGCTGATCTCCAGCTGCCGGTTGATCTCTTTGACCAGCAGGATATCAATGCCGCAGTGCATCTCGTCGATGTAGAAGGTGGTAAACTGTTTTTCCATGGTCTCTTTTCCTGTGGCCGGCACCGGTGGTTACCTGCCTCCGGCCGGCACCGCGGGCCGGTCGGATCTGGCGGACATGACCCGGCCGATGGTCTGCAGCAGATGTTCCCTGTCGAGTTTGGTTTCATAGGCGTCAACGCCTGCGGCGAGGATGCGGGTCCGGTCGCTTTCCCCCATGAGAGAGGTGAGGGCAATGACCGGCATATGCCTGAAGGTTGCCGCATCCCGCACCCGTTCGGTCAGTTCGATGCCGTCAAGGCCAGGCATGACGATATCGGTAACCAGCAGGTCATAGCTGCCCTGGCCCAGCATTCCCCAGGCCTCCATGCCGTCTTTGGCCACTGCGACCTCGCAGCCCACGCTTTCCAGATAGTTCTGGATCACGGTGCGGAAAAAGCCGGTATCTTCGGCCAGCAGCACCTTGAGGCCGCGCAGATCGCCATGCTCGACCTCGGCCCTGGCCCGGGACGGGTCCGCTGCCTCAAAAAGGCTGTAGAGGTTGAGCACCACGATCAGCCCCTCGGCCAGGGACAGGGAGCCGATGATGCCGGGGCCCCGGATCGTTTTGCGGTTGATCTCCTCGCTGGTGGCAATGATGTCCACGATCCTGCTGGCGACGATGCCCAGGGGATCGGTCACCAGTTTCGGGATGATCACATAAAAGGTCTCCGGAATCGCGGCCGGCACCTGCACCGGCAGGAAATGATGCAGACGGAGGATGCGCATGGAGGAGCCTTCATGGGTGATGTACTCCAGTTCGCCGATCTGTTCGATGGCCGAGGAGCTGATCTTTTCGATGCGCGCCACCATGGCCAGGTTGACGGCAAACAGTTCGCTGGTGCCGTTGCGAAACAGCAGCAGGGACTGGGCCTCCCGCATGGTCTCCCGCTGGTAGCGCTCGGCCTGCAGCGCCCCCTCTTTTTTCAGGGCGTCGGCGAACCTGAGCCCGGCTGCCTCGGCAAGGCCTGCGGCATCGAGGATCATCGCCACCCGGCCGTCGCCCATGATGGTGGCCCCGCAGTAGAAGGGACAATTGCTGAAATAGGATGACAGCGGTTTGACCACGATCTCCTCGTTGTCGAAAAGCCGTTCAACGATGAGACCGTAACGGTCCGTGCCCAGCTTGAGCACCAGGATGTTGAGGGCGTTGGCCGACCTCACCCGGCGGGTCGGCACCTGCCGCCTGTCGTCCGGCAGCTCCTTTTCGGTCTCGGACGGGTTTTCCTCGCCGCTGTCAGCGGTGATCCCCCGCCGATCGAGGATGCCCTGGCGCTTATCCGGGCGGCGCACTCCCTTGCTGTCCACAAAGGTGCGTTCCATGCCCAGGGTTTCGTCGAGCCGGATCAGGGGCAGCAGTTTGTTACGCAGGCGGAGCACGGGTTTATGCTGAATTTCCTCTATTTTATCGTCAATATCCCGGGCCCTGATGCGGACCAGTTCCTCCATGTTGACCTGGGGCACGGCAAAGGTGCGGCCTCCGGCGCTGATGATCAGCGAAGGAATGATGGCTAAAGTCAGGGGCAGCTTGAGATTGATGCGGGTGCCCTTGCCGGGGGTGGAGTCTATCACCACTTCGCCGCCCAGTTTTTCGATGTTGGTGCGCACCACGTCCATGCCCACGCCCCGGCCGGATACATCGCTTACCACCCTGGCGGTGGACAGCCCCGGGGTGAGGATGAGCGCCATGGCCTCCTGCCGGCTCAGCATGGCCGCCTCTTCCCTGGTGATGCAGCCGGTGGAGATCGCCTTTTCCACAATGCGCTCCAGATCAAGGCCGGCCCCGTCATCAATGATATCGATGTTGACCATACCCGCCTCATGGTGGGCCCGCAGAAGAATTTTGCCGAACGAGGTCTTGCCCGCGCTCATGCGGACCGCCGGGGTCTCGATGCCATGGTCCGCGCAGTTGCGGATCAGATGGGTCAAGGGGTCGCCCAGGGTTTCGATGACTGATTTGTCCAGCTCCACCTCGCTGCCTTCCACGGTCAGCTGGATCTCCTTGCCCAGTTTTTTTGCCATGTCGCGGATGATGCGGGGAAACTTGGAAAACACCGCATCAATGGGCTGCATGCGGGTATTCATGATGTTGTTCTGCAGCTTGCTGGTAACCAGATCGACATTCTGCATGAGCCCGGAAATGCCGGGCATGTCGATGAGATTGAAGCCCAACGAGTAGCGGAAGTTGCCCAGGATCTGGCCGAACTCCCGGTCCACAGTGGCCAGCAGCCGGTCATTTTTCCTGTTTTCGTCCTTAAGGCGCGGGTCGCTTTGAATGGAGCTGTGCAGCACTTTGCGGGAGTTGGCCAGTCCCGCCTCAAAACGTTTGAGCGCCGCGGTGGAGGCCAGGGCGCTGGAGATCTTGCGGTTCAGGGCCTGTTTGATCTGGTTTCTGCCCAGCACCAGTTCTCCGGCCAGGGCCATCAGGTTGTTGAGCAGGCTGACCTTGACGCGAATGGTTTCAGCCTTTTCCTGTTTTTTGGTTTTGCGCAGAGCGGCGGCGGTCTCTCCGCTCTCCGGCGGCAGCCCGGCTGAAGATTCCTGTGCCGGTTTGCCGTGGGCGGTGATGGTTGCCGTAACACACTGACTGCCGGCAATGCCGATGGTGCTGGCAAGAAAATCGTGATCCAGCACCGTGGCATACAGGATGGCCAGGGTTGCCGGCTGCTCCTCCTCGCCGGTCAAGGCCGCGATATCAGCCTGGGGCGGATCGGCGGCAATGATGTCGCCGATCTCGGCCAGGGAGGTGAGCAGCTGCGCGCCGTTGCGCTGCCGGTCTCCCAGGTCGGCCGGACAATGGATGGCAAGATGATAGAGATGCTGGCCGTTGCGCATGCGGCCGCAGATCTGTTCGGCAGTGAGGCCGAAACGGTCCACCGAGTCGGCGGCCGGGACCGGCTGCCCGCTCTTTTCCGCAACCGGGGGGGCGGGAAGCTCACCGCCCTGCAGCAGCTGCAGCAGGCGGTCGCATTCCGCCTCGATGGAGCAGGTCTCGGAGGCCATGACGTCATCAAGCATGGTGCGCAGCTTATCCACCCCAACGAGCAGGGCGTCGGTCATGGCCGGGGTGATGGCCATTTTACCGTCGCGCACCTGCATGAGCACGCTTTCCATGGCGTGGCTGAGTCCCTGGATGTTTTTCAGGCCGTAGAAGCCGAAACCGCCCTTGATGCTGTGGATAGCGCGGAAAATGGTGTTGATGATTTCCGGGGAGACCTGGCCGCCCTCCTTTTCAAGGGCCAGGAGATTGGGCTCTATATTTTCGAGATGCTCCTTTGATTCAATAATCAACTCATCCAGTATGGCATCATCGGCTGCTGACATGGTTATCCTTATAAGAAATGAACTCGGCGAATACTTCTAACGAAACAGGCGGCGCAAAAAAAAAGATCAAGTAGCGGAAAGGCCAAACGATTCGGCGATAAGGACAGGCTATATCAGGCTGCCTTGGTATAGAAATAGTCTATGATATTTCGATAACTAATGTCAAAAAATATTACATTTCGGAAATAGAGATAAAACAATAGGTTAGGAGAGAGGGTTCCTCGGGCGGAAACGGGGTTCCGCGCCTATTTCGCCAGCGCTGAAGCTTACAGCCGCGCCGCCAGTTGCAGGCAGGGTTCAACCGCTGAGATGATTGCCCCAGGGCCGTCCGCCGCCACCTTTGGCGGAGTTGCCATGCAGAGCAGAAAGACGTCCACCAGCTGCGGGTCGAACTGATGGCCTTTTTCCGCGGCTATCTGTTGCAGGGCCTGGGACACCGGCCTTTTCGGCCTGAACTGTCTGCTGGTGGTCATGGCGTCAAAGGCGTCGGCAATGGCCAGTATTTTGGCGCCCAGCGGGATCTCGTTAGCTTTCAGGCCATGGGGGTAACCCAGGCCGTCATAGCGTTCATGATGGTGGAGGATGAGCGGGATCTCCCTGGCCAGCAGGCTGATGTTCTTGATGATATTGACCGCAATCACCGGATGTTTTTGCAGAATTTCATACTCGGCGCCGGACAGGGCGCCCTTTTTGACCAGCAACCGCTCATCAATGCCGATTTTACCCAGATCATGCAGCAGGGCGGCATTTTTCACGATTTCAATCTCCTGCTTTCTGAGCCCCAGGGCCTCGGCCAGGACAGTGGCGTAGCGGGCGACATTCTGGGAATGGCGGAAGGTATAATGGTCCTTGGCATCAATGGCTTTGAGCAGGGCATTGGCTGATTCCACGTAACTCGACTTCACCTGCTGGTAGATATCGGTGAACTGTTTTTTCAGCTGGTTGACGCTGCCGTTATCAACGATTTCTTCCGGCTCGTCGTTTCTCTCCGTCCAGACGCGGACCAGGTTTCTGCCGGAGTTCTTGGCCAGATAAAGGACCTGGTCGGCCCGGCTGATCATCTCGCTCCAGGCCTGCATGTCGCAGCGGTAATCGGCAAGCCCGATACTCACGGTGATTCTGGCGCTGTTTTCGCCGTCGGCAAAGACGTGCTCGGCGATGGTGGTGTGCAGGCGGAGCACGTATTCCATGGCCTCTTCCAGGGGCAGGGGGATGAGGACGATGAATTCCTCCCCGCCGTATCTGCCGCAGATGTCCGAGGATCTGGCCGTTTTCTTCAGCAGGGCGCCCAGCTTTTTGAGCACGAAGTCGCCGAACTGATGGCCATAGGTGTCATTGAACAGCTTGAAATTATCGATATCGATCAGGACGCAGGAGAGCCCGCTGTTGTACCGCTTGGCCCGGTTGAACTCGGAACTGCAGCGCTCCATCATGAACCGGTGATTATACAGCGAGGTCAAGCCGTCGGTGTAGGACAGCTGGGCGAGTTCCAGGTTGCTGACGGTGAGCTCGTCGATCTGCTGCCGGCTGCCCTGCAGCAGGACCGTTAATTGATCGATGATCTGTTCCTGGGCGATTTCTCTGGCGGTGCGTGATCTGTTTTGCCTTTTCAGATGCCCAATTTCGGCCAGCAGTTGATCAAAGTCAGCTTGATGATGCATGAACCCCTCCCGGGTAAAAAAAGTTCATTTTGGCCTGGGATGGACGGCAACCGTTGCCGCTGCTCCGGCAAGGTTGCCGCCCCACCTACGGCAGCCCGGCTGTCTCATGAAGAAATCCGCGGCTTTCCGTCCCCGCCCTGGGGCGGGATTGGCCTTTTCACAGGTGTGGAAATGTTCTTGTTAAAATTTTTTTAATACAGGAATTATGCCATACTTTTCTTCAGGATTTTAGGAAAATGTTTTTAAGAAAGATGGGGCAGATAGGGGGAATTTGCTAAAAATTATTATTAGAGCTGGGTTTTGGAGGTTAGGCATTTCACCCTTTTTTGCGCGTCTGGCCTGATTTTTTTTGGGTGAAATACCGCAAAGTCTGGTTGCGGAGCTTATTAAAAAAATTATGGGCGATGATAGAGTTACTGCCAGTTTTTAATCATTGCCTGGTTGCATCTTCATGGAGTGCTCCGCAGTGGTCTTGTCTGGGGGGGACGGTTGCCTTTTTCTTCCAGATTCACATTGACAAAGCCTGCCCTGGCGTTGTAGTGCTCTGTAGAGAGGTTGATTAAGGGCCTGGAGGGATGTTTGGGGTCTTTTACAAACGGAATTTATCCCAAAAAACAACAGGAAGGAGGTAGCGTATGAGTGATAGTGTGTACAAGGTCATCGAACTGGTCGGCACCAGCAGTGTTTCCTGGGAAGAGGCAGCCAAAAACGCGGTGGAGACCGCCACCAAGAGTTTACGGGATTTGCGGGTCGCTGAGGTGACCAAGATGGATTTGAAGATCGAAAATGGCAAGGTGGTTGCCTACCGGACCAGGGTGGCGCTCTCGTTCAAGTACAATAAAGAGTAAGGAGCGGCCGGGAAGATAGCTGCTCGTTTTTTCAGCACCTAATGGGGCAGCCCAGGTTGGGCTTCGCTGGCCAGGCAAATGCCGGGGATAAGGATTGACCCCCACCCGCAGCGCCACAGCGAACAAGGAACGTCTCCCGGCGATGGAGCGGGCCATGCCCGCGAAGACGGTGTTACCCAATGCCGGACTCGCGGCCATGGCCCGCTCCACGCCCTGTCATTACAGGACATGGCAGGCAACCTGTCCGGGTAAGTCCGATTCGGCCCCGCTGCCCCTGAACCGCTGAACATTCGGAACGTATTGCGGTTGCTATAATTTTGTACTATTGTTTACAACCGGTTTGTGCAGGTATTTTCCAATAGCTCAGAAAATGCGGTTTATCTTCGAGGAAACAGAACCATGAGAGAATTCAGCGTAATTATTGAAAGAGACGAAGATGGTTTTTTCATAGCCTCGGTGCCTGCTCTCCGTGGATGCCATACGCAAGCCAAATCCCTGGACACGTTGATGAAGAGAATTAAAGAAGCAATCGAACTCTGTCTCGAAGTCGAAAAACCGGCAGCGAATGAATTTATAGGTGTACAGAAAGTAGCGGTCAATGGATGAGCACCTTCCCCACGATTACCGGCAATCAACTTGTTCGGGCCTTGCGAAAGCTTGGTTTTGCAGTTATCCGCACCAAGGGAAGCCATCGTTTTGTGCAGCATTCTGATGGGCGGTGCTCAGTCATCCCGGTTCATCGCGGTGAAACAATCGGTCGAGGGCTACTGGCGCAAATTCTGAAGGACTGCGAAATAACCAGAGAAGACCTCCGGAACTTGCTCTGAGAGCAACAGAATATGCTCAGCACAGGGATAGGATTGGATGAAAAAGATATGGTGGATCGTTGCGCAGCATGTTTGATGAGGTGAAGGATGATTATCTTTCTGAAAAGCAAAAGGTATCCATGATCATTGGATTTTCTCAATGCCGAACTCGCGGCCATGGCCCACTCCATCCCCTTTCATTGCAGGATATTGCACGCAACCTCTCCGTGTAAGTCCGATTCGTTGGGGTAGATATCAGAAAACTAGAATCTAACTTATTAGACTTACGGAGGAATCCATGTCCGCAGATAGTGTAAGATTCATGGCCAATATCATTCAAGTTGCGTATGCGGATGGTAAATTGTCTGGCACAGAGCAAGCTGCAATAGAGAACGCAAGAAAGGAGCTAGGAATTAAGAAGGGCGATGTGACAGCTGCACAAAAGATGGTGGATACCGGTTCATACGTTATGAAACCTGTAGGAAGCTTCTCTGATCAAGTCCGAAACCTTGAATATGCTCTTCGGGTCGCCTATGCCGATGGCGATCTCGGTTCTATGGAAAGCGAAATGATCATGGCGTATGGTGTCGCAATCGGTTTGACTCAAGTACAACTAGAAAGAATGAGGGAAGAGGTGATGGTGCAAGCCACCGCTGCTTTGCGGTGCCCTTCATGTGGTGCTGAGACTCCCGCAGATTCAAGGTTCTGTTCCAAGTGCGGCAACAATATTTCAGTTGCAGACGAGGAAGTTCAAGTCAAGTATGAAATTCCTCGTTCAGGGATAACCATTGAATTTGCAGAGTCAACAGGCG
The DNA here is from genome assembly GCA_023230525.1 of Desulfobulbaceae bacterium. Taxonomy (GTDB): domain Bacteria; phylum Desulfobacterota; class Desulfobulbia; order Desulfobulbales; family SURF-16; genus SURF-16. The sequence continues at coordinate 4,682 of JALNXE010000019.1, read as the reverse complement.
CCTCTTTTCCAAAAGCTCTCGAACTGGCCAAGAAAGCTTCAAGTTTTCAACAAGGCACAAAAAACAAGAAGACTTGGTTTATGGCTCACTTTGCCAGTGGTGCGATAGTTGATGCAACGCCGCTCGCTGAGGCGCTTGGAGGTTTGCGGAACCGCTCACTATATATTGATGGAAAAGAACAACAATGGGACGAGGTCTTTGCATTTGTGTGGTGTTCGTCGCAACGCGGCTTGGCTTACCGGCCCGTGGAATATTGTTTTGGGAAGGATGATAACAGGATCAACCCATGGGGATGTAAACAGGCACGTATGGAGTGGACTGAATGGGCCAATTGGTTCTGCTATGGCCAGTGGGAGAAGTCAGGATTCATAGGAAGGAAGACCCAGTGGAGATTTGACAAGAATCGAATTAAACATGAACTCTCCACCAACATTTATAAATTTAGGTACTGCCCTTATCTTAATGCAAAACTCTTAGAACTTGTACTTCAGGGAATTCCAGACATTGTAGCACCTAACTCTGAATCTGACTGGGATTACCACCAGAACTACAGGGAAGTCCCCGGAGCAATTCGTATTGTGAAACAGGAGCGAAGCTCAGGTATGACGTTCACGAATGAATTTTGGGCTGATGGAGTACGCCCCAAGGGCCTCAAAGTTTTTGCTGAGATACTTTTCAAAGCGTTTACGGAGATGAAGACGGATCTAAGTCCCATAAAAGCACTTATCAAATAGTCGAACCCAAACTGAAAGCTGATGGCCGTCATCCTTTTGACTTTTGCCCAAAAAAAACGATTATCAAAATGCCAATCCTTACCCCCAATACTCAGGACCCTAAATAATATACAAGGTTTTAATTAGGTAAAGCTTACCATTATGCAAAGCCGCTTTAACGATAATCACAGGAACCAGCTCCTGCAGGTATTTTCACCGCTATTTAGTGATCTTGGCAACCCTGAAGATTGCCCCAAACTGGCACATTATACGTCGATCAGGACGCTGGAATCCATCCTGCGGACAAACGAAATATGGTTCTCAAATCCGCTTTTTATGAATGATTTTGAAGAACTGCGATTTGGTCTTCAGGAGGGGGTCGGCCTTTTTTCGGAAAATGAGCAGATTAGGATAGCTTGTGGCTCCGAGGAGCGTTTTAATAAACTTTTCTCTATTTTTAGATACCTTGCAGACATGAAAGAGCATGATCTGGATATATATGTTTTTTGTTTATCTGAACATGACACTGCCAATAACGATGGCCTTCTTTCGATGTGGCGAGGATATGGTGAAAACGGTAGCGGAGTCGCGTTAGTAATTGATGCGAACCAATTTGGCAATATACAAGCATCTCCATTATTTATTTCGCGCGTTCAGTACTTTCCTTCAGAGGTACGAAAGCAGCAGCTCAAAGATAAGCTGGTCCAATTTGCTAGTCTATTGGGCACTCTTGAACTCGCCGACAACTTATTGTGGTTAGCTGCCGACATAGTATTTAGTCGTATAAAATTATTTGCGCTTACCACAAAGCATCACGGTTTCCATGAGGAGAAGGAGTGGCGTTTCATATACCTAAAAGAAAGAGACATAAATATAAAACTGTGGCCAGCGTTCGGTTATGAAACCGGTAAACGTGGGATAGAGCCGAAACTAAAGCTCAAGCTAAAGCCTATAGATGGAGTAACCAGCGACGCTTTTTCATTAGACAAGATGCTATATCAAGTGATTCTAGGCCCGGGGAATACTAATCATGCAATGAGCACAGTCCAAAGAATGTTTGAATTACTTGGACAGCAGGAACTTAAGCACAAAGTGACCGTATCAGGAATTCCATACAGGGCGACATAGAATTTTGGATATTACTTCCTAATTCTTCTTTTCTGAAAGAATCATATAATGTTCGGGATAGCTGAATATTTTTTCACTGGACCCCAAACGGCTGGCACCAAAATGACATTCAGCTTTTGAGATTGCTACATCGAACATCTGATCATATCAAGCTGACCTTATGATAAGGTTCCTACTATATATATGAGGCTCTTGCAAAATGACGTCACCCCGGCGAAAGCCGGGGGGGGGCCAGAGCAGGAGAAATGGGCCTAAATGACTGGATTCCGGCTTTCGCCGGAATGACGATATGGCGCATTGTTTATTTTGCATGCGACTCTATACGTAATCAAGTATCTCTCATCCTTCAGTTTTCAAGTTTGCTCGCGGCCCTTGCCTTCCAGATAGTGCAGATGGGCCTGCACCAGTTTGATATCATTGTAGGAATAGCCGTCGCCCAGGGCGTTTTTTATCTCCCCATGGGGGCGGTTCTTCATTTCCGTCAGTTTTTGCGTGATAACCTGCAGTTTTTCCGGGGGCAACAGCCGGTCGATGGCCAGCTCGCCGCTTGCCACGAAAGGGGTCAGGTGCGCTTCGATGGTTGAGATGGCCAGGCCCCGCTCTTCGGCGATCCGGGCAACCGTGAGTCCTGCCTGAAACATGGCGAAACTGACCTGCCGGGTATTGCCTTGCGCCGGTTTTTCTTTTTTTGCCGCTACCAGTTCCTCTGCCGCTTTGGGTTCGGGCAGCTTCACCTCGGTAATCCCGTGTTGCCGCCGATAGGCCGTAACCAGGTCCACCAGTTCCTTGCCGTATTTTTCCAGGGTGCGCGCGCCGATCCCCTTTATTTTCTGCAGACCAGCGAAATTGTCGGGCAGATTGACCGCGACCTGGATCAGGATGCTTTGGTGCAGCACCCGGTAGTGGGGGAGTCCCTCCCGGGCGGCCGTTTGGGCGCGCCAGTTCTTCAGGCTCTGGAACAGCTCCGGATGGGCCACGTCGGCGGCGGTGTATTCCGCTGCCACTGCCGCGGCTTTTTCCGCCTTCTCTGACTTGAAGTCGATATCAGCGGCGGAGATGGCGCGCCGGTAGCGCTCCGGCGAAAAACCGCTGGCACAGCTCTTCACCGCCGCGGTCTTCATGGCAACCTCTTTGTTCAGTTCGTTTACCGCCTCTTTGACCCGTTTGGCTATTTCCTGATTATCGGTGTCCACCCGCAGGGCCCGCAGGTTTTCGCCCAGAATCGCGGCAATTTTTTCCTGAAAATAGCCGGAGGCCTTGCTGAGCCGCTCCAGAATAACCGGATCGGTTTGGGGCAGGCTGCCAGGGGCAAAGAAACCCTGCAGCTGACGTTTGAAATTTTCGCTGACCGCAAAAATTTCCCGCTCGCCTCTGTCCGCCAGGCCGCGCAGATCAGCCACTCCCGTTACCGTCACCAGCTGGGCGTTGTCCTGCAGCAGCCGCACGAGGCGGTGCAGGCGGAAACGCAGGTGCCCGAAATCAAAGCAATCGAGCAGCAGGCGTTGCTGGTGCGCGATTTTTTCGGCCAGCAGACGTTCCTGCGAGGGAGGGTTTTCGCACGCCTGTTTGACAAAATCCAGCACCGCGGGGTCGCATTTCACGGCACGCAGGGCAATGGGCGAACTGAGCACCATGCCGGCAAATGTTCTGCAGCGGCTTAAGCCCACATAAACCTGGCCATGGGCAAAGGCTGCGGCCGCGTCAATCACCGCCTTGTCAAAGGTGAGGCCCTGGCTCTTGTGGATGGTGATGGCCCAGGCCGGTTTCAGCGGGTATTGAACGAATTTGCCGATTTTGTTTTCCGTGATCTCCTTGGTCTGGGGATCAAGGGTGTAGCGGATGTTTTCCCAGGTCGCCGGCTCAACGCGGATTTCCCCGGGGTCGTCCGGGCACTTGACGAACACCGTGTTGTTGGCGATGCGGCTTATCTTGCCGATCTTGCCGTTGAAATAGAGCTTGTCCCGGGATGCATCGTTGCGCACGAACATCACCTGGGCGCCAACCTTGAGTTCGAGCGCGGCCGCGGTGGGAAAGGCGTATTCCGGGAAATCACCTTCCACCTCGGCAGTGAAGCAATGCTTTTTTGCCGGCAGGGCCCGCAGCCTGGTTTCATTGATGGCGTCCACCCCGCGATTGTGGGTGCCCAGGGTGATGTAGCCTTCATCGTCAGCCGGCACAAAATCCGGCAGATAGCGGCTGTTGAGTTCCCGCAGGGAATCCGCATCAAGCTCGTTGTTGCGGACCCGGTTGAGCAGGTCGATGAAGCGGGGGTCGGACTGGCGGTAAATATGTTTGAGTTCAATGGCGAGCAGCTCGGTTTGCCGCAGGGCATTGCTGCTGAAAAAATAGACTGACTCATAATAGTCGCGCAGGATCTGCCATTCCTCCTCCTTGACCACCGGGGAGAGCTGGTGCAGATCGCCGATCATCAAGAGCTGCACCCCCCCGAAGGGCAGGTCGCTGCGGCGGTAGCGCCGCAGCACCAGGTCCACCCCATCGAGCAGATCCGCCCGCACCATGCTGATCTCATCGATCACCAGCAGATCGAGGCTCTTGATGATGTTGATTTTTTCCCTGTTGAATTTGCGTTGCAGATTCTGGCCGTATGCTTCGCTGCCCGGCACAAAAGGCCCCAGGGGCATCTGGAAAAAAGAATGCAGGGTCACTCCCCCGGCGTTGATGGCCGCCACCCCGGTCGGCGCGGTGACGATCATGCGCTTGCTGGTATTTTTTTTGATCTGGTGCAGAAAGGTGGTCTTGCCGGTGCCGGCCTTGCCGGTGAGGAAAACATGGCAGTCGGTGCAGCGGACGAAATCCTCGGCCAGCTGCAGTTCAGGGTTT
>JALNXE010000018.1 GCA_023230525.1 Desulfobulbaceae bacterium | reverse complement strand
GGCCGTTGCTGTTTCCATGGCTTGTCTCCTTTTGGAATGGTTCTGGTTAATTGTTTGGAAAACAAGCTTAACAGCGCGGCCCGTTTTGCGCAAATCGTACGCGCTTATACATAGTATCTACTGCTGAATGACATACAGTCATGCGAAAAAGGCTTCCACGCTAACCGAGACTTGCATTTTACCGGAAAGGGAAAAAGAGGCAAGCGGCAAAACAAAAAAAACAATCTGCCGGGCTGAGGCCAATTAAAGGCTTGCAACTTGTTGCTGAATTGGTATTCTATCTGGTTTGTTACGTTACCCATGTTTTTTCGCTTTGGCAGGCGGTTGTCAGGACTCTGCCGGATATTTTTGCCCTCAAGGGCATGATGCCCTTGGGGGCATAAATACCCTCAAGGGGCATGAATACAAAGCCATCAATTTTTATTTACGGAGACACGACCATGGATTACCGGGCGACGCTTAATCTGCCCCAGACGAATTTCAAGATGAAGGCCAACCTGGCGCAGAAGGAGCCTGAGCTGTTAAAGATCTGGGAACAGGAGGGGCTCTACAGCAAGGTGCAGCAGGCCACGGCAGGCAGACCCCTTTATCTGCTTCATGACGGGCCGCCCTATGCCAACGGCTTCATCCATCTCGGCACCGCCTTCAATAAGGTGCTAAAGGATATTATCCTTAAATCCAAGCGCATGGCCGGTTTCCACTGCCCCTATATCCCCGGCTGGGACTGCCACGGCCTGCCCATTGAGCATAATGTGGACAAGGAGCTGGGCGACAAGAAAAAGGACATCGGCAAGCTCGCCTTCCGTGGCGCCTGCCGCAGATACGCCCAGAAATGGATTGAAAAACAGAAGGCGGATTTCAAACGGCTGGGGGTGCTGGGTGACTGGGAAGATCCCTACCTCACCATTGACTTCAAATATGAGACGGCCATTGCCCGGGAGTTCAACCGCTTCCTGGCCGACGGTTCCGTCACCCGCAGCAAGAAACCGGTCTACTGGTGTTCCTCCTGCGTCACCGCCCTGGCCGAGGCCGAGGTGGAATATGAAGACCACGCCTCACCCTCCATCTATGTGAAATTCCCCCTGGCTGAGGACCTGGGAGCCGTGGTTCCGGCCCTGGCCGGCAAAAAGGTGTTTGCCGTCATCTGGACCACCACCCCCTGGACCCTGCCGGCCAACCTGGCCGTGGCCCTGCATCCCCAGTTCACCTATGCGGCGGTAAAGGTCGGCGACGAGGTGCTGCTCATGGCCGAGGGACTGGTGGAACGGGCCTGCGCGGCCTGCGGCATCTCCGGCTACGAGATTCTTGCCACCTTTGGCGCCGGGCTGCTTGAAGGGAAAAAATGCCGGCACCCCTTTCTGGAACGGCAATCCCTTATCGTGCTGGCCGATTATGTGACCCTGGACAGCGGTACCGGCTGTGTGCATACCGCGCCGGGCCATGGCCGGGAGGACTATCTCACCGGGCTGCGTTATGATCTGCCGGTTCTCTCGCCGGTGGATGATGCCGGCAGATTCACCGATGAGGCCGGTCCCTATGCCGGCATGAACATCCTGGAGGCGAACCCGCGGATCTGCGATGATCTGCGCGCCGCAGGCCTGCTGCTGGCCCAGTCCAAGCTTTCCCACAGTTATCCCCACTGCTGGCGCTGCAAGAAGCCGGTCATCTTCCGGGCCACGGAACAGTGGTTCATCGGCATGGAAAACAATGACCTGCGCAAGAAAGCCCTGGCCGCCATCCGGGAGGTCAGCTGGACCCCGTCCTGGGGCATGGAGCGGATCTACGGCATGGTGGAGGGCCGGCCGGACTGGTGTCTCTCCAGACAGCGGGCCTGGGGCGTGCCGATTACGGCCATCATGTGCCGCAAGTGCGGGCAGATCATCAACGATGAAATGATCAACAGCAGGATTGAACAGCTGTTTTTAAAGGAAGGGGCCGATGCCTGGTTTGCCCATGAGCTGCAGGATTTTATCGGCTCGGAGGCCAGATGCGGCAAGTGCGGCGGAGCGGACTTTGCCAAGGAAACCGATATTCTCGATGTCTGGTTTGACTCCGGCGTAAGCTTTGCCGCGGTGGTCGAGCAGCGCGGCCTGCCAACCCCGGCCGATCTCTATCTGGAGGGCAGCGATCAGCACCGCGGCTGGTTCCAGAGTTCGCTGCTCGCCTCGGTGGGCACCAGGGGCAGGGCGCCGTACAAGGGGGTGCTGACCCACGGTTTTGTGGTGGACGGCCAGGGCCGCAAGATGTCCAAAAGCATCGGCAACGTCATTGCCCCCGGGGAAATCATCAAGGAATATGGCGCGGATATTCTGCGGCTGTGGGTATCCTCCGAGGATTACCGGGATGATATCAAGATTTCCGGTGAGATCCTGCGGCGCCTGTCCGACGCCTATCGCAAGATCCGCAATACCCTCCGTTACATGCTGGGCAATCTCAGCGATTTTTCACCGGCCACAGACACGGTGGCGGTGGCCGATATGCCGGAGATTGATCAGTGGGCCATCTCCCGCTTTGAACTGGTCAAGCGCCGGGTCATGAATGCCTATGAGTTTTTCGAGTTCCACACGGTTTTCCATACCCTCTACAATTTCTGCACCGTGACCATGAGCGCCTTTTATCTCGACATCCTGAAAGACCGCCTGTACACCGAGCTTGACCGCTCTCCGGGCCGCAGATCGGCCCAGACGGTGCTCTATGAGATTCTGGACGGCATGACCCGGCTGATGAGCCCGGTGCTGACCTTTACCGCCGCCGAGGTGTGGAATCATCTGCCCGCGGACGCCGGCCGGGAGGAAAATATCTTTCTGGCGCGTTTCCCCCAATTAAAAGAGGGCAATCTCAATAAGGAGCTGAACGCGACCTGGGACAGGCTGCAGGGGGTACGGGACGAGATCACCAAGGTACTGGAGGTGGCCCGGCAGGACAAGATCATCGGCCATTCGCTGGAGGCCGAGGTGTGGCTGGCGGTGCCTGCTGATCTTGCCGATTTTCTGGCGGATAAATGGCAGACGCTGGAGACCATCTGTATCGTTTCCCGGCTGCACAGAGTGGAAAGTGCCCTAGAAGGGGCCATGGCCAGCACGGAGATCCCGGGACTTACCATTCTGGTCAAGTCCGCTGCCTCGGAAAAATGTGAGCGCTGCTGGATGCGCAGTGAGACCGTGGGGCACAATGGTGATCACCCCACCCTCTGCGGCCGCTGCTCCGCGGTTATCGCCCAGATGGCACCGGTAGGCGAGTGATGGGACAAAGGGGCGGGCCGCCATCATTTCCGCTGCTGGTGCTGCTGGCCGGGCTGATCATTGTTGCCGATCAGCTGACCAAGTGGCTCATCATGTCCCGTTTCGGCCTCTATGAGATCAAGGTGGTGGTGCCGGGTTTTTTCAACCTCACCTATCTGCACAACACCGGCGCGGCATTCGGCCTGCTGGCCAATGCCAACCCCGCCTGGCGGCCCTATTTTTTCATCGGCATCGCCCTGGCGGCCCTGGTTTTTGTCTTTTTTGCCTTCCGCCAGTATGGGCGACGCAGCGCGGCGTATGTCTTCGCCTTTGCCTTTATCGGCGGTGGCGCGGTGGGCAATCTGATTGACCGGGTCCGCTTCGGCTCCGTGGTGGATTTTCTTGATTTTTATGTCTCCACTTACCACTGGCCCGCTTTTAACGTGGCGGATTCAGCCATTGTGGTCGGGGTTGGCCTTTTTCTGCTGGGCAGTCTGCTGGACAGGGAGGATGATCACGCGAGTGGGAAGGGTAAAGAATAAAAGTGCCTAAAATGCCTAGAGTACTTAAAGTGCCTAAAATGAAGGTGCTTGCTGTTCAGATAGGCCGTTAACTTAAGCGCACCTTAGGCACTTTAAATACTTTAGGCACAAAAGGAACACGAAAATGACAAGTAGTATAAATGATGCCGCGAAAACGGCTTTTCTGTTTCCCGGCCAGGGGTCGCAGTTTGTCGGCATGGGCCGGGATTTTCTTGCCGCAAGTGATGACGCCCGCCGCTTGATGAGCATGGCCGAGCAGCTCAGCGGTTTTCCCCTGGCCAGGCTCTGCCTGGAAGGGCCGCTGGAGGAGCTGACCCGCACCCTGCACCTGCAGCCGGCCATGACCGTGTTGAACCTCATCTGTCTGCAGGCCCTGCGCCAGGCGGGGATCAACGCCGAGTTCTTTGCCGGCCACAGCCTAGGCGAATACTCGGCCCTGGCGGCAGCCGGGGTGCTGAGCGCCGAGGACACCCTGCGGCTGGTGACCGAGCGCGGCCGGCTGATGGAAAGGGAGAGCGCCGCCCATCCCGGCGCCATGAGCGCCATTTTGAAGCTCAATTTGCCCCAGGTGCAGGAGGTGGTGCAGGCCGCTGCGGCAAAAGGGGTGGTGGTGGCGGCCAATCACAATTCCGAGATGCAGATTGTCATTTCCGGCGATGCCGCGGGGGTGGAGGCCGCTGCCGTTCTGGCCGGCCAGCAGGGCGGCAAGGCCGTGGCCCTGCCGGTGAGCGGGGCCTGGCACAGCCCGCTGGTTGCCGATGCGGTGCCTGATTTTGCCAAGGCCATGGAGCGGATCACCTTTCAGGCGCCCAAAGGCAAGCTCTTTTTCAACGTCACCGCTGCCCTGGAAAGCGACCCCGCCGCGATTCGGGCCATTATGAGCCGCCAGATCGCCGCCATGGTCAGGTGGTACGACACCATCCTCGCCATGCGGCAGCAGGGGGTGACCACCTTTATCGAGGTGGGGCCGAAAACCGTGCTCACCGGCCTGCTGAAGAAGATCCTGCCCAAGGGCCATGACTGCACCTGTCTGCAGGTGGAGGATTCCGCCTCGCTTGCGGTCTGTCTGGAAACCCTGCAGCGTTGAGACGGTAAGATCTTTGTCCATCCTGTTCCCCGGGCAAGGGAGCGGAAGGGCAGTATTTAAAATCTTGACATTCTGTTCATATCCAATTATTTTTCTTTGTTTACTGTGAGTAATCTGCCTTTCCGGCACCTCGAGAAGGCATTGTATAAAGAGACAGGATATTATGTTTGAAAATCTTTCGGATCGCTTACATAAGGTATTCAAAGACCTCCGCGGCCACGGCAAGCTTACCGACAAGAATATTGAGGATGCCCTGCGGGAAGTACGCATGGCCCTGCTTGAGGCGGATGTCAACTTCAAGGTAGTCAAGGAGTTTATTGCTGCCATCGGTGCGAAGGCCGTTGGGGTGGAGGTGCATGAAAGCCTCTCCCCCGGGCAGCAGGTTATCAAGATTGTCCATGAAGAGTTGATTGGCCTGCTGGGCGGCACCACGGCAGGGCTGGAGCTGGCCGGGAAAACGCCCGCCATTCTGATGATGGTGGGGCTTCAGGGTTCAGGCAAGACGACCTCGGCGGGAAAACTTGCCAAACTGCTGAAAAAACAGGGACGAAGGCCCTATCTGGTGCCTGCCGACATCTATCGCCCGGCGGCTATCGAGCAGTTGCATGTGCTTGGCCGGTCCATCGATGTGCCGGTTCATCCCTCGCAGACTGACCAGGATCCCGTCACCATATGTAAAAACGCGATTACCGTAGCGCAAAACAGCAATTATGACACCCTGCTGATCGATACCGCCGGCCGCCTGCATATCGATGAGAAGCTGATGGGCGAGCTGGCCCGCATCAAAGCGGCGGTAAACCCGGCGGAGATCCTGTTCGTGGCCGATGCCATGACCGGACAGGATGCGGTGACGGTTGCCGACAAGTTCAACCAGGATCTGGCCATCAGCGGCGTTATCCTGACCAAGATGGAGGGCGATGCCAGGGGCGGGGCGGCTCTTTCCATCGCCAACGTGGCGCAGCGGCCGATCAAGTTTATCGGTACCGGTGAGGATCTCGATGCCCTGGAGGTCTTTCATCCCGACCGCATGGCCTCACGTATTCTCGGCATGGGTGACGTGCTCACCCTGATTGAAAAGGCCGAAGAGGTGGTTGACCGCAAAAAAGCGGACAAGCTCGCCAGGAAGATCCAGAAAAGCACCTTCAGCCTGGAGGATTTTCTCGATCAGATCCAGCAGATCAAGAAGATGGGCAGTCTGGAACAGATCATGGGCATGATTCCGGGCCTGAACCGGATGCGGCAGCTCAAGGATATGCCCAAGCCGGATGAGAAGGAACTGGGCAAGGTTGAGGCGATTATCCGCTCCATGACCCTTGAAGAGCGGCGCAAATATCAGATTATCAATTCCAGCCGCCGGCTGCGGATCGCCAAAGGCAGCGGCACCAATGTGCAGGATGTGAACAAGGTCATCAAGAGCTACAGTGAGATGCTGAAGATGATGAAAAAGATGAAGGGAAAAGTCGGGGGCGTTACCGTGACCCCAGGCGGCCAGAAGCGGCGCAAACTGCCCAAAGGCATGTCCCGGTAAAATATAAGATAAAATAATAAGTGTTAAAGTCAATAAACAACCCCGGCACAGCCGGTTAAGGAGGAAAACAGAGTATGGCAGTAAGAATTCGTCTCACCAGACTGGGCAAGAAGAAAAAACCTTTCTATCGTATCGTTGTGGCAAATTCAGAGTCCAAGCGGGACGGCAAGTTTCTCGCCATTGTCGGAACCTATGACCCGATGCAGCAGCCTGCGGCACTCACCATTCAGAAGGATAAGCTGCAGAGCTGGCTGGATCAGGGCGCGCAGCCGACCGATACCGTGAAAAATCTTTTGAAAATGGCGGTAACTGCATAGTCTTTTGACTGTTTGGCAGAAAATTCCTATGAAAGAACTGGTAAACTTTATTGCAACATCGCTTGTTGACCAGCCGCAGGCGGTGGAGGTGAACGAAACTGCCCAGGAAGATGCGGTGGTGGTTGAACTCCGGGTGGCAAAGGATGACTTGGGCAAGGTCATCGGCAAGCAGGGGAGAACCGCCAGGGCTATCAGGGTTCTGTTGAGTGCCGCGGCAACACGGCAGAACAAGAGAGCCAGACTGGAAATTGTTGAATAATACGTCCCGGAGACGTAAACCGTTGAACAGCGAAGAAAATGCGCAGGCCGAGGGCCGGGAGTTGCCGGTTGGTGAAATCGGCAGGCCCCATGGCATCAAGGGAGAAATTAAAGTTTATCCCTATTCAGGTAATCCTGAAAATTTTAAATCATACAGGAAACTGATTGTTCAGCCCCCTGGAGAGGGCGCGGCGAGGTCATACGACCTTCACAGCTGCCGCAGCCAGGGGCAACTTGCCGTCATAAAGCTTGCCGGGGTTGATACCCGCAGCCAGGCCGAGTTGTTGGTAGGCAGCCAGGTTCTCATTGCCCACCACGAGATACCTGAGCTTACCGGGGATGAATTTTACTGGCACGATCTGCTGGGAATGGCCGTCGTTACTACCCAGGGGCGGCAGTTGGGCACGGTGAGCCGCTTGATGGCCACCGGGGCCCACGATATACTTGTGGTCGCAGACCGGGGCCGGGAGTATCTGATTCCTGCCCTGGATGAATTTGTGGTGGCCATCGACCCAGAGACCGCAACGATTACGGTTGATCCTCCGGAAGGACTCCTGGAAATGAACGACTGATGCGTTTTCATGTCCTGACCATTTTCCCGAATCTGCTGGAGTCGCCACTGCAGGAAGGCATTATCCGCCGGGCTCTGCTGGCCGGCCAGATTGAGGTTGAACTGGTCAATATCCGGGATTTTGCCACGGATAAGCATGCCATGACCGATGACCGGCCCTTTGGCGGCGGCGAGGGTATGGTCATGAAGCCGGAACCCCTGGCCGCGGCCATCCGGCAGACCAGGCTGGGGCATGAAAAAAGCCATGTGGTGCTGCTCTCGCCCCAGGGCAGACGATACAACCAGGAGGTGGCGGCGGAATTTTCCCGCCGGCAGGATCTGATTCTGATCTGCGGCCGCTATGAAGGGGTGGATGAACGGATCCGGCAGCATTTCGTCGATGAGGAGATTTCCATCGGCGATTATATCCTCACCGGCGGTGAACTGGCGGCCATGGTGATCATCGATTCCGTCACCCGGCTGCTGCCCGGGGTGCTCGGCTGCGAAGGGTCAGTTACCTGTGATACCTTCAGCAGAGGGGGGGTCAAGTATCCCCAGTACACCCGGCCCCGGGATTTTGAAGGATATGAGGTGCCGGAAGTGCTTCTTTCCGGTGATCACCTGAAAATAGCCGAGTGGCGGTTTGCGGCCGGGATCAGCATGACCCGGCAGAAACGTCCCGATCTGCTGGCGGCAATGACCTTCAGCAAAAAGGAACTGCAGGTGCTCAAAAAGCACGGCGTGCTGCTTGAAACAAAGTGCGAAGCGTGAAAGAGAAATCAGATGGCTCTGCAGCACATTGGCCGGTGCAGGTGGATGTTGCCCTGGTGCATTATCCTGTTTACAATAAGAATCAGGAAATCATCGGTTCGGCGGTAACCAATCTCGATATCCACGATATTGCCCGGGCCGGCAGGACCTTCGGGATCGGCACCTATTACATCGTCACCCCTTACCGGGATCAGCAGAAACTGGTGGGGGAGATTGTCAGTCACTGGCAGGACGGCTATGGGGCCCGTTACAACACGGACAGAAAAGAGGCCTTTGCCTCCATTAAGATTTGTGACGACCTGCAGAGCCTCTATGAGCTGGCGGCAGTGAACGGACACAAGCCGCTGGTGGTGGCCACCAGTGCCCGGGAGCATGCCAAAAGCATCTCCTTTGGCGCCATGCGGCAAAAGATACATGCCGGCACCCATGTGCTGCTTCTTTTCGGCACGGCCTGGGGGCTTACCGAGCAGGCCTTGGCGGGAGTGGACCACATGCTGCCCCCCATCAGCGGCTATGGCGATTACCGGCATCTCTCGGTGCGGTCGGCGGTGTCCATCGTGTTTGACCGCCTGCTGGGCAGACGTGAAGAATAAAGATGCATAAAAAAATATTTAACAGTGTATTTCAGCTAGAATTAACACCAGAAAAAACAGGAATAGAGCATTATGAATATGTTAGAGCGGATTGAAAAAGAGAACATGCGTTATGACATCCCCAAATTCCAGACCGGGGATACCGTCAGCGTTCACATTCGTATTGTCGAGGGCGCCAAAGAGAGGGTGCAGATTTTCAAGGGCGTTGTCATCGGCAGAAAACGCGGAACCATGGGCGCGAATTTCACCGTGCGCAAGATTTCCCACGGTGTCGGGGTGGAAAAGACCTTCCCCATTCATTCTCCCCGGGTGGAGAAAATCGAGGTGAACAGCCAGGGACGGGTACGGCGCTCCAAACTGTACTATCTCCGCAACCTGCGCGGCAAGGCTGCCAGAATCCGGGAGAAGGGTATTATTTAATTGTCGGCCGCGTTGCCTGCAGAGTGGGATACCTTTTCCTTTGAGCGTGAGCTGACCGGAAAAGGTGTCCTTCTGGTGGCCGGGGTGGATGAGGCCGGCCGGGGACCCTTGGCCGGCCCCGTTGTCGCTGCCTCGGTTATTCTGCCGGCCGATTGCCGGTATTCTCTCTTTCAGGATTCAAAAAAGCTGACCGAGAAACAGAGAGATACCCTGTTTGCGACCCTGACCGGCATGGGGATTCCCATTGGCGTCGGGGTCGCATCCCCTGAGGAGATTGACGAGATCAATATCCTGCAGGCGTCATTGCTTGCCATGAAAAGGGCTGTGCTCGAGCTGCCCGCCATGCCTGATTTCCTTCTTGTTGACGGTAAGTTTACCGTTCCTCTCCAAGTGAACCAGCAAGCGCTTGTCAAAGGTGAATCCAAGAGCGCTTCCATCGCTGCCGCCTCCATTGTCGCCAAGGTGACCCGGGATAAAATCATGCGGGATTATCACGCCACCTATCCCTGCTATAATTTCGAGAAACACAAGGGGTATCCGACAAAAGAGCATAGAGACCTGCTGAGACAATTCGGTCCCTGCGAGATCCACCGCAAGACCTTCAGCGGGGTGCAGGAGCTGCTGGCTGGGTAATGGGCAAGGGCGATCATGAGCCGACACCGGCAGAGCATCGGAAAAGAGGGCGAGGAAATCGCCCGTAAGTATCTGGAAAAGCGCGGCTATAAAATCGTCACGGCAAATTACCGGACACGGCACGGTGAAATCGATCTGATTGCCCGGGATGGGGCGACCCTGGTCTTTATCGAGGTGAAGACCCGCACCCAGGAAAGGTTCGGTTCCCCCCTTGCGGCCCTGACCGCCAGGAAATGCCTGAATATTTCCAGGGTGGCGCTGCACTATCTGATCACCCACGGCGGCACGGAGCAGCCGGCCCGTTTTGACGTTGTCTCGGTGCGGCCGGGAGAAACGGCGGAAGTAGAGCTTGTGCAGAACGCCTTTGATCTCAGTCCGTGAAGGCCGGAAATGCGGAGGCCGGAAGCCAGGAGCAAGAGTAAAAGGTAAGGGAATCTGTTTTCTGGTTTCTGTCTCCTGAATTCCACGACGGAGATCATGGCGGCAGCCATGTCACAAAAATCCCGCTATGACGGCATAATAAACCAAGTCAGGAAGTTGCATTATCTATGAAACCGCTGGCCATCACAATGGGCTGCCCGGTGGGGATCGGCCCGGAAATCATTCTCAAGTT
The DNA here is from genome assembly GCA_023230525.1 of Desulfobulbaceae bacterium. Lineage (GTDB taxonomy): Bacteria > Desulfobacterota > Desulfobulbia > Desulfobulbales > SURF-16 > SURF-16. The sequence continues at coordinate 43,498 of JALNXE010000018.1, read as the reverse complement.
TTTTGCCGGGGCAGGCCATGTTGCCGCCGATTCCCCGGTAGTGGTGGTGGGGGATCCCGAGGTGCTCAGGTGGTGCAGCCGAAAGCTTGCGATTCCGGCCAGGGTTGTCGACTGGCAGCCCGGTGATGAGGTGGAGCCCCGAGTCATCCCCGTTCTGCGGCCAACTGATTTTCCTGATCTTGAGCAGGCAAGCCTCAGCTGGGGCCGGCCGGACATTCAGACCGGCAGGGCCATGGCGCGCTGTATCGAGACCGCCGTGCAGCTGATCCGGCAGCAGGTTTTCAGCGGCATGACCACCTGTCCCATTACCAAAAAAGCCCTCAATGAGGCGGGCTACGCCTTTCCGGGCCACACCGAGATGCTGGCCTCCCTCTGCGAGAGTAGTGACTATGCCATGATGATGGCCGGCACCAGGCTGCGGGTCACCCTGGTTACCATCCATACCCCGCTTGCTGCCGTGCCCCGGGCCTTGACCCCTGAAAAAATCGATAAACTGATTGCCATGACCGCAAGATCCCTGCAGCAGGATTTTGCCATTGCCGTGCCTCGCCTGGCGGTGGCGGCGCTCAATCCCCATGCCGGCGAGGACGGCATGTTCGGTGACGAGGAAGAGACCCTGATCCGCCCGGCCGTCCAGCGCGCCCAGCGGGCCGGCTGGCAGATCAGCGGCCCCTATCCGGCCGACACGGTTTTTCACAAGGCCGTGTCCGGGGAGTTTGACGCCGTGGTGTGCATGTATCATGACCAGGGGCTGATTCCCTTCAAGCTGCTGCATTTCAAGGATGGGGTGAATGTGACCATCGGCCTGCCCATTGTCCGGACCTCGGTGGACCACGGCACGGCCTACGATATCGCAGGCCAGGGCAAGGCCGATCCGGCCAGTCTCGCCGCGGCGGTGGCCATGGCGAAAGAGATCATTGCCAACCGGAGCGGCAGCGCGCCATGACCAAGGGCATCGGCCTCTGCGGCAGCCATCGCACCGGCAAAACAACCCTGGCCCGGGAGATTGCCGGGCGCAGCGGCCTGGAATTTCTGCAGACCACCACCAGCGAGGTGTTTAGCCGCCATGGCCTGGACCCTTCCGCGGCCATGGATTTCCATACCCGCCTCTGGATCCAGCACAAGGTGGTGGAGGCGGCGGAAAAGGTCTGGCAAGGCGCCGCAGGCCCTTTTATCAGCGACCGGACCCCCCTGGACATGATGGCCTATACCCTGGCTGATATCCAGGGTGGCACAGCGGTCGATTTTGCCGAACTGGAAAGCTATCTGGATCACTGCTTTGCGGTGACAAACAGCTTCTTTTCGGACCTGGTGGTGATCCAGCCGGCCATTCCCCTGGTGCATGAACAGGGCAAGGCGGCCCTGAACCTTTCCTACATGGAGCACCTGAACGTGCTGGTCAAGGGGCTCTGTTGTGATGAGCGGCTGTGCTGCCGGTTTAGCCTGCTGAGCCGAGGTATTGTTAATCTGGACCAGCGGGCCGGGGAGGTACTGAAATTAATCTGAAGGCTGATGATCACCAGTTATTAAATGCTGGAATTCCTTGATGTTGAATGGTAGAATAGCCCTGGCAGCCAATTTTATTAAAAAATTTCAATCCTTATGCGATGCTGAAAAAAAATCCTTCCCTACATTCTCCCTGGAAAAGGCACCTGGCTTCCGCCGGGGTAATAGGCCTGTCAATGCTGTTTTTCCTCGGCAACAGCTCATGCTCAGGCGGCAGCCAGGCCACGGGCCCTACCCTGAAAGCCGGTGAATCCGTCACTGCCGAAAGCAGCGAAGAGCCCGCTGATTCCGCCTGCTCCTACTTTTATTTTCTCTGGGGTAAATCCGCCGAGGCCGAAGAAAAGTACGAAGAGGCCATGGAGGCTTATGAAAAGGCCCTGGTCTGCGATCCCCAGGCCGTCTATGTGAACCAGAAACTGGCTGTTCTGCTTTTCAACATGGGCAAAAAGGAGCAGGCCATTGTTCAGCTGGAGAAGATGATCGAGGAGGATCCGGCCAATATCCAGAACAGACTGCTGCTGGGCAATGTTTACAGCTCCATGGGCCAGCATGATCAGGCCCGAGCCGTGTATGAGGCGATCCTGAAGATCGCCCCGGATGACCCCCAGGCCTTACTCATGCTCGGCGCCCTTTCCGCCAGTGACCGGGATTACCAGGAGGCCCAGAAGATGCTGGAGAAACTGGTGGCGGTGGACGACAAGTCCTATGCCGGTTACAGCTATCTGGCCAAGTTGTACCGGGAACTCAACTATTACGACAAGGCCATGGAGGCCTATGACAAGGCGCTGACTTTGAACTGGTCGCCCATGCTGGCCTATGAGGCTGCGGATCTCTATGAATACCGGCAGAAGTATGACGAGGCCGCGGCGATTTATAAGCGGCTGCTGGAGGATGACGAGGCAAATACCAAAATCCGGGGCCGCCTGGCACGCCTGTATATCATGCAGGGCAAAGTCGACGCAGCGCTGGCCGAGTTGAATGAGCTGAAAAATTACACCACGGAAACGGCGGTTGTCGATCTGGCCATTGGCCGGGTGCTGCTGGATGAAAAACGGTACCCCGAGGCCATCGCCCTTTTTGAGAAGATGCTCACCCAGGATGAGAACAAGGATGTGGCCAGATCAATGCTTGCCCTGACCTATTACGAGTCCGGTGACACGAATAAGGCCAAGACGATTTTGCAGGAGGTGCCGGTCACCAGCAAGGATTACGAGGAATCGATTCTGATGCTGGCCCAGATCCTGCTCGGTGAAAAAGACAACCAGCGAGCCGCCACTCTTTTACGCAGTGTCATTGCCGGTGAGGATACCCGGCGGCCTGCTTTTTACTTTCTCCTGGCCAGTCTGCTGCGGGAGGAGGGGGATCCGGCGGCCGGCCGCGAAGTTTTCAATCAGGCCATGCTGGCCTTTCCGGAAAATCCCAGGGTCGTTTTCGAATACGGCCTGTATCTCGACCGGATCGGCGCCCCTGATGAGGCAGTGGCCAAGATGGAGCAGGTGCTGTCCCTTACGCCGGACGATGCCTATGCCCTGAATTATGTGGGCTATACCTGGGCGGACCGGGGCATCAACCTGGAAAAGGCCCTGGAGTACGTCAAACGGGCGGTGGATCTCAAGCCTGATGACGGGTTTGTCCGCGATTCCCTGGGCTGGGTCTATTTCAAGATGGCCAGGTACGGGGAGGCGGTCAAGGAACTTGAGGTTGCCGCAGGCATGCAGTCCGATGACCCGACCATTCAGGAGCATCTCGGCGATGCCTATCAGCAGGCCGGCGAGCTGCAGAAGGCGGTGGAGGCCTACGGCAAGGCCGTGAGCCTGTATACCGATGAAGTGAAAAAGGCCCATGCCCTGGCTGCGATGAAGGCTCTGCAAAACCGTGACAAAAAGGATTAACAGCAGCAGGCGGGAGCGGGCAGGGCGCTGGCAGGGGGCTGTTCTCTGCCTTTGTCTTTTCTGTCTGGCCGGTTGTGCCGCGCTGCCCGGCATGGAAGAAATCTCGGCCCGGGAAAAGGAGCGGCTCACCCAGGAGTTCAGGGAAATCGTTGCGGGGCAGCAGTTGTGCAACTGCTGTCTCGATGCCCAGGCCACGGTTTCCTTTTCCTCGATCTGGCAGAAAGGAACCCTCAGCGGTTACCTGCAGGCCATGTCCCCCTCTTATCTGAAATTTCTTGCCGTCAACCCGCTTGGACAGACCCTGGCCATCCTGGTCACGGACGGGGATTCCTTCCGTTATGTGCCGGTTTTTGAATCCAAACAGTATGAAGGCAAGGTGACGGGCACCACCTATGCAAAATATGCCCCGGCCGGCTTTCTGCCGGAGCATGGTTTCTACTGGCTGATCGGCAGGCTCTATCCCGGCAAAATCAAGATTCTGGATGTGACCCGTGACGGGCAGGGGCAGGGGTACTGGTTTGCCATCAGCTACGGCAACGGCACGAGGAGTCTGGTCCTGCTTGACGAGCAGCGGCGCGTGCTTCGCCGCCATATTGTGATTAATGACCAGGATGAAAAAATTTTCAACGTGCTCTATGACGAATATACGGCAGGTGACTGCCCATTACCCGGCAAAGTCACCGTTACCGCTTTGGCCCATAACAGCACCATGGAGATCCGTCTTACCGACTGGCTGGAGTCCCCCTCCTTTTCACTGGATGATTTCACCTATGATGCCCCTCCCTCCTTTGACCGAGTAGTGGTTCAGTGAATCCTGATTATTTCCTGCCCCTGGTCCGCAAACCCGGGCGATACAGCGGCAATGAATTCAATAGCATAAAAAAGGATTGGCAGAAGACGGATCTGCATGTGGTGCTCTGCTTTCCTGATCTCTATGAAATCGGCATGTCCCATCAGGGGCTGCAGATTCTCTATCAGCTGCTTAACAGCCGGGCGGATCTGCTGGCTGAGCGGGTATATGCCCCGGATATTGATCTGGAAAAACTGCTGGCCGAAAGCGATACCCCGCTCTTTGCCCTGGAGTCGCGCCGGCCGGTGGCGGATTTTGACATGCTGGGCATTACCCTGCCCTATGAGCTCTGCTATTCCAATATTCTGACCATCCTTGCCCGCAGCGGCCTGCCCTTTTTTGCCAGTGAGCGCAATGAAGAGCATCCTCTGGTCATTGGCGGCGGCCCCTGCGCCTTTCATGCCGAGCCGGTGGCCGATTTCTTTGATGCCATCCTGCTGGGCGACGGGGAAGAGGCCATCTTTGACATTGCCGACCTGCTGGTTGCGGCAAAAAAAGAGAAATGGAGCCGGGCCCGGCTGCTGGAGGGGCTGACGGGCATAGCCGGGGTGTATGTGCCTTCCTTTTTCCGTCCCGAGTATGATGACCAGGGCAATTTTGCCGGGATGACCCCTTTAAAAAACGGCTATGAGACTGTCCGGCGGCGGGTGCTGCCCAGCCTGGCCGGCGATGCCTCCCATGCCCCGCTGGTGCCCCTGTTTAAAATCGTCCATGACCGGCTGGGTATTGAAATTGCCAGGGGATGCACCCGCGGCTGCCGTTTCTGCCAGGCCGGGATCATCTACCGGCCGGTGCGGGAGAGAAGCCCCCGGGAGGTCCTGCGGCTGGCCGAGTCCGGCATTGCCGCCACGGGTTTTGAAGAGATCGCCCTGTTGTCGCTGTCCAGCGGCGATTACGCCTGCCTGGCGCCGCTGCTCACCGAACTGATGGATACCTTTGTGCCGAAAAAAGTTTCCGTGTCCATGCCCTCCATGCGGGTGGGCACCCTGACGCCGGAGATCATGCGGCAGATCAAGCGGGTGCGCAAAACCGGCTTTACCGTGGCGCCGGAGGCCGGCACCGACCGGCTGCGGCGGGTCATCAACAAGGGCATCACCGAAGAAGACCTGCTGGCCACCTGCAGATCGGCCTTTGCCCTGGGCTGGAAACTGATCAAGTTCTATTTCATGTTCGGCCTGCCCACGGAAACCGAGGAAGATCTGGCGGCCATCGGCGAACTCGCCCGTAAGGCCATGGCCCAGGGCCCCGGCAAAAGGGCCAATATCACGGTCAGCGCCTCCACCTTTGTGCCCAAGCCCCATACCCCCTTCCAGTGGGAGCCGCAGCTGAACATCGAGGAGGGTTTTGCCCGGATCGATTTTCTGAAGAAAGACCTGCGGGACAGGCGAATCCAGCTGCGCTGGGGTGATACGCGCCAGAGTTTTCTGGAAGGGGTCATGTCCCGGGGCGACCGCGGGCTGGCCAAACTGATCGTTGCCGCCTGGCGCATCGGCGCCCGGTTTGATGCCTGGACCGACCACATCAATGTAGACATCTGGCGGCAGGCGGCCGCCTCCCTTGGCCTGGACCTGGGGCATTACCTCAGACGCCGCGGCTTTGCTGAGCCGCTGCCCTGGAGTCATCTCGATGTGGGCCTTGACCCCGATTTTTTCAGACAGGAGCTGGCCAAGGGACTGGCCGAGGGGTACACCCCGGACTGCCGCACCAACGGCTGCCAGCAGTGCGGGCTCTGTGATTTTAAACAGATCAGGCCGGTGGTAAACGCAAGCAGCCAGGACAACGGGGGGCAAGAGAGGGGTGAGGCTCCAGCGGACCAACCGCAGCCGGCAGCCCATTTTTTCTACCGGTTTGCCTATCAGCGGACCGGCAGGGCGCGTTTTATCAGCCATCTCGAGCTGCTCCAGCTCTTTTTCCGCACCTTTGCCCGGGCGGATCTGCCGCTCAATTTTTCCCAGGGCTTTAATCCCAGTCCCAAGGTTTCTTTCAGTCCGGCCCTGCCCCTGGGCACCGAGAGCCTGGCGGAATACCTGGTTATCGACACCCATGAGCCCCTGGCTGATCCGGCCCGGTGGCTGGAAAGGCTGAACCGGCAGCTGCCCGAGGGGCTGGCCATCACCGCCATCGTTGCCTGCGATGAAAAGAATATTCCTGAAAAGGTCGAAAATGTTTATCTTATAGATGTTGAAGGCGAAATTGACCGGGAAAAGGCTCGCGCCTTCATGGTGAGCGCAAGTTTCCCGATCAAGGTGGTCAGAAAGAACAGAGAGCGGGAGATCGATGCCCGGCCCCAGGTTGCCGCCCTTGATGTGCGCGCGGACGGCAGGCTGAGATTGGCCCTGATTAACGAAATATGCAAGGCGGGTCTGAAACCTCTGGAGATTGTCTCCGCTGTTTTCTCTTGCCAGGAAAAAGAGCTTCAGCAGGCGCGCGTGCTGAAAATTGAAGAAAGAGTAATCCGCTAATGGCAACTGATTTAATCATCAATGCAACGTCCTTCGAGATCCGCATTGCCTTGATCGAGCACGGCAATCTGGTGGAGTTTTATCTGGAGCGGCCGACTGAGAAGGGGCTGGTCGGCAATATTTACAAGGGAAAGGTCGTCCGCGTCCTGCCCGGCATGCAGGCCGCCTTTGTCGATATCGGCCTGGAGCGTACCGGGTTTCTCTATGTGGATGATATCCATGTCAACCGGGCTGATTTTGAAAAACGCTACCAGAATCCGGATGAGGAGGAGTGCTGCTGCAATGAGGCCCCTGAATCCCTGAGCAACAGGGTCCCCGGCAAAAGTATCGATGACCTGCTGGTGGAAGGCCAGGAGCTGCTGGTGCAGATCTGCAAGGAGCCCATGGGCAGCAAGGGGGCCAGGCTGACCGGCCATATCACCCTGCCCTGCCGTAATCTGGTTTTCATGCCCATGACCGACCATATCGGCGTGTCAAGAAAGATCGAGGATGAGGAGATCAGGGAAAATCTGCGGAATGACATTGAGAAGCTGCGGCCGGCCGGCACCGGCTTTATCGTCAGGACCGTGGCCGAAGGGGCAAGCAATGAGGAGCTGGAGGCGGACATGGAATTTCTGCTGCATCTGTGGAGCGAAATTCTTGACCGGGAGGGCAAGGCCCGCTGCATGACCCTGGTTTACGAGGATCTGGATATCATCCTGCGGGTGGTGCGCGACATCTTTTCACCAAACATTGACCGGGTGGTGGTGGATGACCGGCGGACCTACGAGCGGGTTATTAATTTTGTCGAAACCTTTGTACCTCATCTGCGTGCCAAGGTGCACCATTACGACAGCAAAATTCCGATCTTTACCGCCTATGGGGTTGAGATGGATATCAACCGGGCCCTGGCCAGAAAAATCTGGCTGCGCTGCGGCGGCTATATCATCATCGAGGCCACCGAGGCGCTCACCGTCATCGATGTCAACACCGGTCGCTATGTGGGCAAGACCGACCTGGAGGAGACGATTTTCAAGACCAATATGGAGGCGGTGAAGGAGATTGCCTATCAGCTGCGTCTACGCAATATCGGCGGCATCATTATCATCGACTTTATCGACATGGAAAGCGAGGAGCACCGGGAAGAGGTTTTCCGGGTTTTGCATGAGGCGGTCAAAAAGGACAAGAGCCGCATCAATATCCTGAAATTTTCCGAATTCGGGCTGATTCAGCTCACCCGCAAGCGCAACCGGGATGATCTGACCCGCATCATGTGTGAGCCCTGCCCCTGCTGCAGCGGCTCGGGCCGGATCAAATCTGCCCGGACAACCTCCTATGAAATTTTTCGCACCATTGCCAGGGATGCCGACAAGATGAAGGCCTCAACGGTAACCGTTAACGTCAACCCCAAGGTGGCGGCGATGATGCTCAAGGATGAGGCGGTTACCATCAAGAATCTTGAAGACGAGATCAAAATGACCCTGGTTATTTTCCCCAACCGGGAGCTGCATGTGGAAAAATACGAGATCAGCTGGGATACGGGGAAGTAGGGGGGACATGAGTGTCTGAAGTACTTGAACTGCAGAGGTGATGTTTTGTAATAAAATCAAACTTGACAAATTTGTCCATTATGGTAATTATGACTGTTTCCGTGACTTAGATATAACTCCTGCCTGTTGGGAGCCGGGTTGACTTCGGCCCCGGCGCAGGAGATACAGATCATTTTTCGTTTTGGTGTTGGAGGAAGAAATGTACGCGATTATTCGTACCGGCGGTAAACAGTATCAGGTGGCAGCAGGCGAGCGTCTTCGGGTTGAAAAGCTTGTCGGCGAGGTAGGCGATACCGTGGAGTTGAATGATGTTTTGCTGGTGGCTGAAGGCGAGACCGTTAAAGTTGGTCAGCCCGCAGTTGCCGGCGCCAAGGTGACGGCCCGCATCGTTGAGCAGGGCAAAGGCAAGAAGGTCCTGGTCTTCAAGAAGAAACGCCGCAAAGGCTACCAACTGATGAGAGGCCATCGTCAGCTCTATACCGCATTGGAAATTAAAGAGATTTCATTATAACGTTACCTACGGATCAGCGGGAAAGCGGTTGTCTCCCCGTATCCGTTTTTTATTGAAGAGGTCAAACTGTGGCACATAAGAAAGCAGGTGGTAGTTCAAAGAACGGCAGAGACAGTAATTCCCAGCGGCGTGGAGTAAAAAGATTCGGCGGCCAGATTGTCAGGGCCGGCAATATCCTGGTACGCCAGCTCGGCACCAGAATTCATCCGGGCTCCAATGTCGGCCTGGGACGTGATTATACCCTCTATGCCAAGGTTGATGGGATTGTCACCTATGAGAAGTTCGGGAAAGACCGCAAAAGAGTGAGCGTTTATCCTGTAGAAGCTGTTTAAAGGCTTTTTGATGTTTCACTCCGTTGTGGTGGCGTTTTTTTATGGCATTCGTTGATGAAGCCAAATTTTTTGTCAAGGCCGGGGACGGAGGAAACGGATGCATCAGCTTCCGCCGCGAGAAATTCGTCCCTAAAGGCGGACCGGACGGCGGAGACGGTGGCCGCGGTGGTTCGGTCATTATTGAGGCCTCCACTCGGCTGACCTCCCTCATCGATTTTCGTTACCGTTCCCACTTCATTGCGGAAAACGGCACCGGCGGCAAGGGCAAAAAACAGCATGGCAAAAAGGGGAGCGATCACCTTTTTTATGTGCCGGTCGGCTCGATTATCAAGGATGCCGAGAGCGGCGAGGTGATCGCCGATCTGGTGCGGGAGCATGAACGGATTGTCGTGGCCAAAGGCGGCAAGGGCGGCGGCGGCAATGTGCATTACGCCACCTCCACCAACCGGGCGCCGAGAAGAGCGGGTAAGGGAGAACCCGGAGAAGAGCACTGGCTCCTCATTGAACTGAAACTCCTGGCTGATGTCGGATTGATCGGCCTTCCCAACGCAGGAAAATCAACCCTGCTTTCCAGACTATCTGCCGCTAATCCCAAGGTGGCAGCCTACCCCTTTACCACTCTTGAACCCCAGCTGGGCGTCCTGCAGTTCGATGACGGCCGGCATTGTATTATCGCCGATATCCCTGGGCTCATTGAAGGCGCCCACGAGGGAGCCGGGCTGGGCCATAAATTTCTGCGCCACATTGAAAGGACCCGTATTCTGCTGCAGGTGATCGACGGCACCGGTCAGGAAAGTGATGACCCGGTTGCACAGTATCATGTGCTGGAGCGCGAACTGCAGCTTTATAATGAGCAGCTCATGGGGCGCAAACGCCTGGTGCTGCTCAATAAAATAGACCTTTTTGACGGTGACGCCCATCTTGACGAACTGCGGGCGAGGTTCCGCAGTGAAGGCATTGAGGTGCTGCCCATTTCCGCCGCCACCGGCGAGGGGCTCGGCGTGTTGCAAGAGAGAATCGCTCAGCTGTTGCAGGATATTGAAGAGCAAAGCCCGGCAGAAGAATATGACGTTTCAGGTTCCGCAGGATAAAGGCATCGAATTACGCAAGAGCTTCCTCCAGTCGGCCAGGCGGGTGGTGGTCAAGGTGGGAAGCGCCGTGCTCACCACCGGGACGGGTCTGAACCAGCATGTCCTGGAAAACCTGGCCAGGGAATTAACTTTTCTGCGTGACAGCGGCCGGGAGGTGATCCTGGTCAGTTCCGGAGCCGTGGCCTCGGGCCGGAAAAAACTCGGTCTTGATAACCGGGTGCTCAGGATGCGGGAAAAGCAGGCCGCCGCCGCCGTGGGCCAGTCGAGCCTCATGCGCTGCTACGAGGACCTGTTTGAACGTTATGAGCAGAAGGTTGCCCAGGTTCTGCTCACCCATGATGATCTTGCCCACCGCGACCGTTATCTCAATGTCAGAAATACCATGTCCACCCTGTTTGAATGGGGTATCCTGCCGATTATCAATAAAAACGATACGGTGTCGGTAAAAGAGCTGCGTTTCGGCGACAACGACACCCTGGGGGCCATGGTCACCAATCTGATCGACGCCGATGTCTTTATCTGCCTCACCGATGTGGACGGCCTCTATACCGGCAATCCCTGCACCAATCCCGAGGCCCGCCGGGTGCATACCGTGGCGGAAGTCGATGCGGAGGTGGAGAACATGGCCGGCAATCTCTGCGGCTCGGCTCTCGGCACCGGCGGCATGCGCAGCAAGATTCTCGCGGCCAGGATGGTGGCGGCCCGGGGCGGCTGCTCCCTGATCGGACCGGGCCGGGAGCCGGAGATTCTGCAGCGGCTTTTCGCCGGGGAACCGGTGGGCACCTTTTTTCTGCCCAAACCCCAGAAACTGGCCAGCCGCAAGCACTGGATCGCCTATACCCTGCGGCCCAAGGGGTTTCTCGTATTAGACGACGGGGCCTGCCGCGCCCTGCTGGACAAGGGGAAAAGCCTTTTGCCCTCCGGCATCCGCGAAGTGAAAGGCAAGTTCCGGGTGGGTGATCCCGTGCATTGTCTGAATGCCGGCGGGCGGGCCATTGCCGCGGGGCTGGTCAATTACAATTCCTCTGACATCGAAAAAATTCACGGACGCCATACCTCCGAGATTGAAGAGATTCTCGGCTTCAAGGACAGCGACGAGGTGGTGCACCGGGACAATCTGGTTATGCTTTAGTGAGGAGTAAGGAGTTAGGAGTAAGGAGTAAGGAGAAAAACCTTTACTCTATCTTTTCACTCCTCCCTCCTCCCTCCTCACTCCTAACTCCTTACTTCTCACTCCTCACTGCAAAGGGGACAGACATGAACGCCATACAGGAAACCATTCAAACCATGGCCGTTGCGGCCAAGCAGGCTGCGCACAAGCTGATCGGCCTTTCCACCGAGCGCAAGAACCGCGTGCTGCTGCGCATGGCGGAAGCCCTGGCGGAGCAGCAGGAGTTCATCCGCGGCGAAAACGCCAAGGATCTGGAGGCAGGCCGCCAGAAAGGACTGTCGAGCGCCATGCTGGATCGCCTCAACCTGTCCGACAAGGTCATGGCCTCCATGATCGGCGGCCTGAAAGAGGTTGCCGCCCTGCCGGATCCGGTGGGCGAGGTGACGGAAATGATCAAGCGGCCCAACGGCATCATGGTCGGCCGCATGCGCATCCCCCTGGGCGTGATCGGCATGATCTACGAATCCCGGCCCAATGTCACCGTTGATGCGGCGGCCCTGTGTCTCAAGGCGGGCAACAGCATCCTGCTGCGGGGCGGCTCCGAGGCCATTCACTCCAACCTGGCCCTGGCCAGGGTGCTGCAGGACTGTCTGGCTGCGGAAAATATCGATGCCGCGGCCATCCAGGTGATCCCGGTCACCGACCGGGAGGCGGTGACCTACATGCTGGGGCTGGAGGAGCAGATTGATCTGATCATCCCGCGGGGCGGGGAGGGGCTGATCCGCTTTGTCGCGGAAAATTCCCGCATCCCGGTGCTCAAGCATTACAAGGGGGTCTGCCATGTCTTTGTCGATGACACCGCGGACCACGACATGGCGATCAACATTGTCATGAACGGCAAGGTGCAGCGGCCCGGGGTGTGCAACGCCCTGGAGGCGCTGCTGGTGCATGAAAAGATAGCCGCAGATTTCCTGCCCAAAGCGGGTGAGGCCCTGGCCAAGGCCGGGGTGGAGATCCGGGGCTGCCCCAAAACCTGTGCTCTGCTGCCCTATGCCAAACCCGCCGCGGACAGTGACTGGGGCATGGAGTTTCTGGATCTGATCCTGGCGGTGAAGGTGGTGCCGGATCTGGAGAGCGCCATGCAGCACATTGTCACTTACGGCTCCCAGCACACCGAGGTCATTGTCACCAACAGTTACGCCAACGGCCAGCGCTTTCTGCGGGAAGTGGATGCCTCGGCGGTGATGATCAACGCCTCCACCCGTTTCAGCGACGGCGGCCAGTTCGGCCTGGGCGCCGAGATCGGCATCAGCACCACCAAGCTTCATGCCTACGGGCCCATGGGCCTCAAGGAACTGACCACCAGAAAATTCATCGTTTATGGCGAGGGCCAGGTAAGGGCTTAGTTGCCAGAAACCAGGAGACAGAATATAGGAGATAGAAGGAAAAAACGAAATCATCATGAATGCTTCCACCAGTTATTCTGACTCCTGACTCCTGACTTCTGGCTCCTGACCCCTGCTATGCAAAAGATCGGCCTGTTCGGCGGCACCTTTGATCCGGTCCATCATGGACACCTGGCAGTGGGACGGGCCGCGCTCCAGCAGCTTGGCTTTGCCACCCTCTACTTTATCCCCGCCTCCTCGCCGCCGCATAAGCCGGAGCAGCTCATCACCCCCTTTGCCCACCGGGTGGCCATGCTGCGGCTGGCGGTGCAGGGCGAACCCCGGTTCGTCGTCTCTGACATCGAAGGGCTGCGCAGCGGCCCTTCCTACACCATCGACACCCTGTTGCAGTTTCGCCGGGACCTGGGGCCGGAGGCGGATTTCTATTTTATCATCGGCCTTGACGCCTTTGCCGACCTCACCAGCTGGAAGAGGTATGAAGAGCTGCTGCGCAGAACCTCCTTTGTGGTGATCGCCCGGCCATCCCACGGCTGCCGGACGGTGGCCCAGGTGGTTGCCGAATCCTTTCCCGGCTATCAGCAGGAGGCGGAGGGGATCTGGGGCCGGCAGGGAAGCAACCGTATTTACGCCCTGGAGATGGAGCCGGTGCCGGTTTCCTCATCCCTGATCCGCGACAGATTGCGCCAGGGTGAGCCGATTGACGATTTGAGCCCGGCAGGCGTGGTGGACTACCTGCAGCGCCACCGGCTTTTTCCCGCGGCAGAAAAAAAAGGGGGGGAGATCTGAAATTGCCCGGCCATCAGATTTTTTGCGGATCGCCGTTGTGTTCCGCGTCCTCGATCAGGCAGCTGCTGTCGACAAAGGCATAGGCGCTGTGCTTGTGGATGGACTCGAAGCTTTCCACCCCGACCGAGAACCAGGAGATCTCCGGGCGGGCGTGGGCCAGTTCCGCCACCTTGCGCACCACATCCTCGACAAACATGGGGTTGTTGTAGGCCTGTTCCGTGACGAATTTCTCATCCGGCCGCTTGAGGATGGAGAACACCTCGCATGACACCCCGGATTCCACCAGGCTGATCAGCTCCTCCACCCAGATGAAACTCTTTGATTTGATATTGAGATTGATTTCCGCCCGCTGGTTGTGGGCCCCATACCGGCTGATTTCCTTGGAGCAGGGGCACAGCGTGGTGCTGGGCACCCAGACCGACAGGATAAAATCCTCGCCCTCGCCGATGCCCCCGGTAAAACGGCAGGTGTACTCCATCAGGCCGGGAGTTTGCGTCACCGGCGCCTTTTTTTCCAGGAAATAGGGGAAGGTCATCTCCAGGTGGGCGGAGTTGGCCTGCAGCTGGTCCTTTATCTCCTGCAGCAGTTTCGGGAAGATGGAGACGCTCATCTCCTCCTGGTATTTGTTCAACACGGCCAGAAAGGTGGAGACGCAGGTTTCCCGGTAATCCCTGGGCAGGTTGACCTGGAGCGTGATGCTGGCCACGGTGTCCTGCAGCCCGCCTGCTTTTTCCCGGACCTTCACCGGGTAGCGGATGTTCTTGATGCCTAGGGTTTTCAGTTTCATTTGACAGCCTTTTTACCTTTTTTTACCTGCATCGCCAACAGGTTTTTGCAGCCGGCGGATTTCTGGATCGCCATTCTTTCCCGGACATGCTCTTAACAATGGATATTGAAGTTCTTTGCAGTCAGCCCAAAATGTGGTAATTTGCCCCGGTATTTTTATGTGTATTTTTGGTGTGTGCGCAATGGCCGATGAAAAGGTACGAATAGACAAGTGGCTGTGGGCTGCCCGGTTTTTTAAGACCAGGTCCCTGGCCGCCGCAGCGGTGACCGGCGGTCATGTGCATGTGAACGGCGCCAGGGTCAAGGCGGCCCGGGCCGTGGCCATCGGCGATGAACTGCGGATTGTCAGAAATGATGAGGAGTTCGTGGTCCTGGTCCAGGTACTTTCCGACAAACGGGGGCCTGCCACGGTGGCGCACACCCTCTATGCAGAGACCGAAGAAAGCAGGGCCGCCCGGGAAACCCAGGGGACGGAACGCCGCCTGATGAATCTGGGGCGGTCTTTCCCGCCGCCGAAACGGCCGGGGAAAAGGGACAGGCGGCTGATCCGCAAATTTACGAAAAAGGCATGAGGCATAGGGAAGTGAGGAGTGAGGAGAATAAGGCAAGAGGGTAGGGGCAGGCCTTGTGCCTGCCCTTGTTGCGGCGGGCATAAAATCCGCCCCTGCATATCCTCCTTATGCCTGTTGCCTATCAATATAAATACAGGGAGAACGTTATGAAAAAAGCAGAAAGGGCGCTCATCAGCCTGACGGATAAATCAGGGATCGAAGGTTTTGCCAGGGAGCTGGAAAGTCTGGGCATCGAGATTCTTTCCACCGGCGGCACTGCCAAGAAAATGCGGGACAGCGGCATCAAAGTCAAGGATGTCTCCGAGTTCACCGGCTTTCCCGAGATGCTTGACGGCCGGGTGAAGACCCTTCATCCCAAGGTGCACGGCGGCATTCTGGCCCAGAAAACCAATCCGGATCATCTGCGGCAGATGCAGGAGCACGGCCTGCAGGCCATTGATATCGTGGCGGTCAACCTCTACGCCTTTGACAAGGCCACGGCCGACCCCAACTGCACCCTGGCCAACGCCATAGAAAACATTGATATCGGCGGCCCGACCATGCTCAGGGCCGCGGCCAAGAATTTCCAGGATGTGACGGTCATTGTTGATCCCGCCGATTATCCGGTGGTCATCGCTGAAATCAAAGCCCAGGGCAATACCACCCTGAAAACCCGCTTCCGGCTCTGCGCCAAGGTCTTTGCCCTGACCAGCAGATACGACACGACGATTTCCGCCTGGCTGGATAAGGTCGATGTTGATAAAAATCCTCATTTTGCCTGAGGAGAGACCATCATGAAAATGGCAGTTCTTCTTTCCGGCAGCGGCCGGACCCTGGATAATTTCCATGAGCGGATCGCCGCCGGCACCATGCAGGGCAGCATCGCGCTGGTCGTCTCCAATGTGAAAGACGCCCTGGGCCTGCAAAAAGCCCGCAACTACGGCTACCCGGCCTTTCATGCCGCCGACAATGCCGTTATCAATCAGCTGATCATCGATCATGGGGCGGAACTGATTCTGCTGGCCGGGTTTCTCAAGCTGTATACCCCCCCCGCGCAGCTGAAAAAAAATGTGCTCAACATCCATCCCTCATTGATCCCCTCCTTCTGCGGCGCCGGCTTTTACGGCATGAAGGTGCACCGGGCCGTGCACCGGCGCGGGGTGAAGGTGAGCGGCTGCACCGTGCATTTTGCCAATGAGGTGTATGACGAAGGTCCCATCGTGGTGCAGCGATGCGTGCAGCTGGCGGAGCATGACACCCCCGATGATATTGCCCACAAGGTCTTTGCGGCGGAGTGCGAGGCCTATCCCGCGGCGATCAATCTGGTGCATGAAAAGGGTATTGACGCCTTCTGGCGTTAACGGCTGACTGAGCAAGGAGACCGAGGTGGCGAAAAAAAATACAACGATTATGACCGCTCAGGACATCGAACGTTCCCTGACCAGGATGGCGCTGCAGATGATGGAAGACAACCGGGGCATCAAGAAGCTTGGCCTGATCGGCATCCATACCGGCGGGGTTTTCCTGGCGGACCGCTTGCAGAAGATCATCAAAGAGCATGAGGGGCTTCAGGTGCCGGTGGGTTATCTGGATATCACCCTGTACCGGGATGACTGGAGCCTGGTCAGCCAGAATCCCATTGTCAAAAAGACAGCGATCCCTTTTCCCGTGGAAGAGCATACCCTGATCCTAATTGATGATGTGCTCTATACCGGCAGAACCATCCGCGCCGCACTTGACGCCATTATGGATCTGGGCCGGCCCCGGGTCATCCAGCTGGCCGTGCTGATCAACCGCCAGTGCGGCAGGGAGCTGCCGATTCAGCCCAATTACTGGGGGCTCGATGTGCACGAAAACCTCACGGATCATGTGCATGTCATTCTCCAGGAAAAAGGGGGGCGGGACGAGGTTGTGCTGGAATCCGACTGATGGCCGGCCGCCATGGAAGAGATCCGAGAGAGGGGTAAACGATTGGAAGAGATCAATAAGCGTATTGCGCAGAAGAAAGCTGATTATGAGCGGTATAATTTCAGCAAGGTGCAGAATGATATTCTCAAGACATTTTTCGATCTGGCCCAGGAATACAATACTCTGGAGGATTTCTATCAGATCAGCGTGGCGGTCCTCCAGGAGTTCATGGGCGTGGAGGCAAGGCTTTATCTGGTTAATGATGCGAACCATGATGAGCTGGAGTTTATCTGCGGCAGCACCCGCGGCCTGCAGCCCCCGGGGGTAACGGCTCCGGAGCATATCGTCCTCTGTGACAGGATGTATGCCATTGACGGGGCCTTTGTGGTGCCCATTATCAGCAAGATGATGCAGTCCGCCCCGGAACCGCCCAGGGATAAGGATCTGCTGCAGGGTATGCTGGAGGTGGAGGCGCCCCAGCCCTTAACCTCCCAGGAACAGTTTTTTCTCTGTAAATTCGCCAACCGCATCGGCTTTAATCTCTATAACCGCCGTATTTCCATTCAGAACATCAAGCATCTCAAGTTCATCAACAATCTGGTCATGGATATTGAGCATAATGTCATTATCCCCAACATGTACTTCAAGCATCTGTTCAATCGGATCCGCAGCAAGATCCATGATGTGGAAGAACTTGAGCAGAAGATGCGGGACATGAAAAACGCCATCCTGATGGACCGCTCCTCCTGCGAGGATATCATCAAGAAGGTCTCCGCCCTGCACCAGGATCTGATCGATTATCATCAGGAGATGCTCAGACATCACAACAACTGCAGCCTTTTTCTGGAAAGCCTTTTCCGGCGCGATCACTTTGAAAAAGGGCATCTCGTTCTCCATTCCAAGAAATGTTTCGTGGAAAAGGAGATCATCCTCCCCCAGCTGGAACATTTCACCAGAAGGCTGGAGGGCCATGGGATCACCATTGAACGGCCCACCGACATGTCGGCGGAGCAGATCCCCTTGCGGGTTGACATCGGCCTGCTGTCCCAGGTCTATGCCAACTATTTCTCCAATGCGGTGAAATACGCGGAAACGATTATTGATCACGCCGGTCGGCCCCGCAAGGCCCTGGCATATGGGCGCAAGGCGTTGCCTGACTATTTCGGGGTGGGGATGCCGGGGGTCAAATTCAACGTATTCACCACCGGGCCTCATCTTGACAGTGAAGATGCCGCGGCGCTCTATATGGAGGGCTTCCGGGGCAAGAACAGCGGCCGGGTGGCCGGCACCGGCCATGGCCTCACCTTTGTCAGGCAGGTGGTGGAAATGCATGGCGGCGAAGTGGGTTACGAGGCAACGGAAGAAGGAAACAACTTTTTCTTCATTCTGCCTGTTGATGAATTATGACAGGTTCTTTGCTTAAAAAGCCGGAGCTGCTTGCCCCGGCCGGCTCTCTGGAGGTCTTTGCCACGGCGGTGGAGGAAGGGGCTGATGCGGTTTATATCGGCGCCCCTGCCTGGAACGCCCGGGCCCTGGCCAAGAATTTCACCCCGGAGGAGCTGGCCGCCATGATCGATTACGGCCACAAAAACGGGGTCAAGGTCTACCTGGCCATGAACAGCCTGGTGAAAGAGGAGGAGATCCCGCAGCTGGTGGAGCTGCTGGCGCTGCTGGAACAGCTCGCGCCCGATGCCCTGATTATCCAGGACCTGGGCCTCTACTCCCTGGTCAGAAAATATTTTCCCTCCTTTGCCCTGCATGCCAGCACCCTGATGGGCGCCCACAACTCCCTGGCCGTAGAGCAGTTTGCCGACATGGGTTTCAAACGGGTGGTGCTGGCCCGGGAGGTGACCCTGGCCGAAACCATAAAGATTCATGCCCGCTGCCCGGTGGAACTGGAGGTGTTTGTCCATGGCGCCCTGTGCTTCAGCTATTCCGGACTCTGTCTTTTCTCCAGCTATCTGGGCGGCAAGAGCGGATTGCGGGGCCGCTGCGTGCAGCCGTGCCGCAGGCGTTACAGCTGGGCGGATGCCGGCCGGGGGCAACACCCCGGCTATTTCTTTTCCATGAATGATCTGGAGGCGATCGAGCTGCTGCCCCAGCTGGCCCGGGCCGGGGTGGTTTCCTTCAAGATTGAAGGCCGCATGCGCAGCGCAAGCTATGTGGGGGCGGTGGTCAAAGCGTACCGCCAGATCATTGACGCCGGGGACAATATCGCCGAAGTCCTGCCCCAGGTGCGCGGCCTGCTCCATGACGCCATGGGACGCCGGCCCACCGGCGGTTATTTTTCCACCCCCCAGCCCGCGGATGCCATCACCCCTTTTCAGACCGGCAATATCGGCCACTTTCTCGGTCGGGTGACCGGGGCCAGGGGCGGCCGCGTCTCGGTTATCCTGCAGGAGGCGGTGGAATCGGGGGACCGGGTCCGTCTGCATCAGGAAGAGAGCGGTGAGCGCAGCTCCTTTACCGTCAAGGAGATCCTTCATGAGGGCAGAGTGCTTGACCGGGGGGAAAAAGGGGGGGCGGTTTCGCTTTTTTTGCCCGGGGTGCAGGCTGAAGCCGGGGACGTCCTCTACAAGGTGGATGTGCGCAGCCGCAGACAGATGGAGGGCCGCAAAAGCAGATTAACGCCGCCGGCCCAGTTTAAAAAAATGATCGAAAAGGCGGGCAAACAGGGCAGGGCCCAGAGCGTGCTCAAGGCCCTGGCCCTGGGACCGGCGCCAGTGCCCCAGCACCAGCGGCCGGCGCCTTCCCGGGGCAGACAGGTGACCAGCGGCAAACAGCCTGCCGGGGGCAGACGGGACAAACCGGCGGGGCTGCCGGTGTGGCTTAAGGGCGGCGATCTGCGCCTGCTTAACCAGGCGGTTGTTGAGCGGCCGGAACGGCTGCTGGTGACCCTTGACCGGGAGAGCCTCAGACAGCTCCAGCAGCAGAAAAAATCCCAGCAGCATCTGCTGAAAGCCATCACCTGGGTTCTGCCGCCGGTGATCCTGGAAGATGACGTGCCCTTTTACCGGCAGTCGGTTACCGAGCTGGTCCGCCAGGGTTTCAGGCAGTGGATGGTCGGCCATATCGGCCAGCTGCAATTGTTTGCGGCTCCGGCCGGCAGGGCAGGCGCTGGGGGCAGGCGGCCATCCGCCGCTCAACCCGAATTGTGCGGGGATTATACCCTGAATGTCCTGAATTCCCTGGCCGTGGGGCTGCTGCGGGAAATGGGGGTCGAGACGGTGCTGCTGGCCATTGAGGCCGACCGGGAGGCCTTGCAAAAGGTGTGCGCCCATAAGAAGAAGAGCCGGGCCGGGCTGGTGGTCTTCGGCCGGCCGCCGCTTTTCACGGCCCGGCTGCAGCCTGATTTTTTCCAGTTCAACAAAACCTTTATCAGCCCCAGGGGCGAACGCTTTGAGCTGGTCCGCAAATGGGGGCAGACCCTGGCCCTGCCGGACAAGCCTTTTTCCCTTTATTCCCAGCTGGCGGGATTAAAGGAGGCGGGTTTTGATTTTGTCCTGGTTGATCTCTCCTTTGTTCCGCTGCACAAAAAGGAGATGGCGGCGCTACGCAAAAGCTTTGCCAGCAAAAGCAGGGATCGCTCAGTGGATACCTTCAATTTTTTCCGTACCCTGCAGTAAGCGGGCTGGCTGAAGCTATTGTGCGGCTTTCTCCGGTTTCCGGCCGATCAGGGCGGGCAGGCTGATATGGGCCGGAAAGATGATTTCCCCGCCCCTTGCCGCTGCCCCGGCCAGGGCTGCCCGGATGCGCGCCAGGCCGGCGCTGAACTCATCATCACTTAACAGCGAGAGCTGCGAGGCCCCGTCTTTGTGCAGAACGGGATCATGCAGGACCTCAATTCCCGCGAAATCCTGCTGCAGACAAGCGCCGGAGCGTCGCTCGCAACCGGCAAAACCGGCCTGCCCCATCAGTTGGAGCAGGGCTGTTGAAGCGGGATAGCGCTCCAGGTCCCGCTGCCGGGTGCCGGGGAAGTAATCATAAACATACCAGCTGTCCTGCTCCAGATGCGGGTCCATGCCGATGATGGCCAGCACCCCGCCGGGCCGGAGAAGGCCGTAGGCCTGTCTGATGAAATTGTCCGGCCCGTTGAAATGTTGGATGGCATGGACGCAGTAGATGAAATCAAAGGCTGCGGGCGCAAAGGGCAGGTGTCCGGCCTCGCCTTGGCAGAGATGCAGGGCGCTGCACTTTGCCCTGGCCCCGGCCAGCATGCCGGTGGAATAATCCAGGCCGAAAAGGCTTGTCCCGCCTGCCAATGTGCTCAGCCAGTGGCCGGTGCCGCAGCCCACCTCAAGGATCCTGGCGGCGCGCACCGAGGCGGCGCAGGACTCAAGAATTTCCGCGACCCCCTGGGGACCGGCGGTGTAGCGCTGGTCATAGAGCTTGGCCACTTCATCATAGGCCACAGGCGGCAATGGTGGCATGGTAGTTGGTCAGCCTCCCTGTTTTGCCCGATTCAGGCTGATATTTCGCTGCTGTTTTTCTCCGGGGCCGAGGGGGTGGAAAAGTCCACCGCCGGCATTTCCCGCTGGGTGGTGAGCTCCAGGGCCAGATAGCTTTTTTTGGTAAAGCCGAACCGTCCGGCAATGAGACTTGCGGGAAAGGATTCCACCAGGGTGTTCAAGCGGCCGATGTAGCTGTTGTATCTGTCCCTGGCATGCTGCACCTCCTGTTCAATCTCGTCAAGGCTGTTCTGCAGATCGAGAAAATTGCCGCTTGCCTTCAGGTCCGGGTAGGCCTCGGCCAGGGCCATTAAGCCGCCAAGGGACTGGGAAATATGGCTTTCTTCCGCCATGCGCTCCGCAGTTTTTGACTTGCCCGCCAGCCGCTCGGCTTTTTCCTGAAAAATTCTGGCCTCATGATTGCTGTAGCCCTCAATGACGCGGATCAGATTGGGAATGAGATTGGCCCGGCGTTTCAAGGCCACATCGATGGCGCTCCAGGACTCTTCGATCTTGTTCCGGTATCTGACGAACTTGTTGTACGTGCTGATCGTCCAGGCAAAAAAAACGAAAACAAAGAAACACAAAGGAATGATAACCTCCGGCCGCATACCGAATAATCTCCCAGGTTGATTTAGAGCTGGTCCGTAAATAAAAAAACTATTCCTAGCATAAGCCCCTGGGCCTGGCAAGGGGATTGTTGGCGGCAGGTAAGAGGTTCGGGGGAAAAATCTGCCGGTTTATCTGCGCAGAAACAAGACATTCTTGCCCGGATTTCGTCAAATTGTTGACCAAAATGGCTGGACCCTACCCCCCGGGGGACAGGGCAAAAATATCATGAAAATGGCCTGTTATGCAAAAAAAAGAGCGCATATGCCGGCCTGGAAGGGCGGCGGCACGAAATCTGCTGAACTTTTGTTATGATACGGTAATTCAGCAGATTCATCCACTTATTGCTGCATGAAATATTATGACCTGCGGTGTGTTCGTTAACGAAAAAAGATGAAGTGAAACCTAACTGTTTGCCGCTGCAACTTTACTGTCCGGGTGACTGTCATGAGAGTCCAATCCTCGAAAATTGTGGAATCGATCTGTCACAAACAGCATGCAGGCGAATCAACCGCTGCGGCTTCCTTTGCGGAGGTTCTGGCAGATGCCGATACCTTCAGAAATCCCGTCACCACACCCGCAAGAGAAATCCTGCCCCTTGGCGTTATTTCAGACGAACAGCCCACGGTCTCCGATATCCTGGTCAACAACAGTCAATTCAGCAAGGATGCCTGGCAGATCATCTATTCCGAAAAAAATGGCCGGAAAGATTATGCCATGATGCAACCCGGCACCAGGGTATTTATCGACAAGAACACCCTTGAGCTGATCTGGGAAGACGGCGCCGCCCCTTCATATTCCCGGACCACACAGTCTGCTGGTCAATCCTCAGTGCCGCAGGGGGAGCAGGCGGCAGGCAGCGCCGTCTCTGTTCATGCCGATTCCTTCCCCGCGGTTTTGCCGGCGGCGAGCGGCGGGGAAGCGGTCAGGCCAGGCGGGGAAAAAATTTCCCTTGGCCGGCTTGCCGGGGAAAATTCCACCGTTTCCCATCTGCTGCTGCAGAACCCCAGATATGGCAGAGAGGCCTGGCGGATTATCCAGGCGGATATCAACCGCGACAAGGTTTTTACCCAAATTCAGGGGGGCGAGGAAGTTTTCCTTGATCCCCAGACCCTGGAACTGAGCTGGCAGCAGAGTGACCCCCCGCAGAGTGAAGTCCCGGAGGAAACAGCCGCGAGCGTAACGGTGCCTGCGGAAGAATTTCCTGCCGCCGAACAAAATCCGGCTGATCCCTTTTCCTCCAATCTGGTGCGGGCGGTGCAGTCCTATCTGGGCAGATCCTACCGGGAAATTAACTGCTACGGGCTGGTGGTGCGCGGTTTGAGCCGGATAGGCGTACAATACGGGGGCCGCGGCGGCCTGCAGGATCAGCTGGTGCGGATGGCAAAAAACAAAGGCCTGCCGGCAAACGCCTATATGACCGGTGAAGGATTGATTGAAGCATCAGGCGAAAAGGTCTTTACCGCCAGTTTGAACAGCGTCAAAAACGTTGAAAAGGTTGCCGGCGAGATCTATAACGAGATGGCGCCCTATTTACAGAAAGGGTACATCCTCTCCTTTTCCACCCCGACCAGGGGGCATACCGGCGTCATCTCCCAGCATGATCAGATGTGGACCTTTATCAACTCCGGCAATATGGACAACCAGGTGGAAAAGGCCGGCAGAGCAAAGGGGGTCGGCGAAGAGGACCTGGCCAAGGAGATCAAAAACTGGTGCAGGGTCGCGGCTAAAAGCGGCGAGTCCCTGGTGATCACCCTGGGCCGTCTGCAGGAGGAAAAACTGCGCATCGCCCAGCGCCAGGATCTGCCGGCATTGCAGAAAGTTCTGTGAGCGGCCGCTTGCCAGAACCTGCCGCAGGCCCGGCAAGGTTAGCGCTGATAGCGCAGAATCTGCCCCGGAAACGGCTGGGCCAGATAGTCAGCATTATCAGGTTTCCGCTGGCTGTGCGAGTAACCCAGGCCCACCATCTTTTTACTGAAGCGCGCATGGTGACCGCGTCCCGGATCAACGAGAATCACTTCACAATGCTGCTTGGCATGCTGATCAATAAAACCGGCCAGCAGCCCGGCATGGTTTTTCTCATACAGCAGGTCGCTGCCGATAACAAGATCAAACTCTCCTAATCCGCTGTCAGCATCGCCCCAGCCCGTGCGAATAAATGGTATTTTTTTATCTTTATTGAGGGCAGCGTTTGCCAGCAGAAATTGTTCCACCTCCGGATGGTAGTCCGTGGCGGTAATATCCGCCAGGCGATGATTCAGCACCAGGCTCGCCAGGGCGATCCCGCAGCCCACCTCCAATATCCGGCGGCCTTTGACCTCATAGTCAAACATGAGATGAGCGAGAATCTCGCCAGAGGCCCAGATGATCCCGAAGAGAGGCCAGCTGGCCGAGGATATCCCTAATTTTGCGGCAACGTCGCCCGCATCGGCATATTGCTGCCTGTCCCGTAAAGTCCGGACATGGATATCCGTGCTGCCAAACTCAATGGTCTGATAACGAATGCGTACCGAAGACATGAAATCCCTTTTGCTTGATGATACGCAGCTCGCCGCTGCGAACCTGCTGCGCTGCGCATTACCTATACCCTACATGTATTTATGGGGTTTGGCCAATGAATAACCTCGGCTCGATTCATCGCTTTGCCCTGCTTTCTTGGCATGTCCGGGTGATTTTGCCCAGCCGCTCCCTTTGCTGGCATGAATCTTGTTTAAATATAAATTTCAACCACTGGCAAAAGGGAGAAGACAACATGCCTGAAAAATTCATAAAAAAAAGCTTTTCCACGATCCATAAGGAACTGAGGGAACAGCTGACGGACAAAACACAGGGATTTACGCTGGCGATTCCGGTGGGAGAAGGGCTTTTCCCCGGCAGCCTGCCGCCAAGTCTCGAGATTGTCCTGCTTGACCCCGACGAGATGGCGGTTGCCTTCCGAAAGGTTTCCGATGCCCGGGGCGTCAACCACAAGAAAGGAGAATGGAATGTAGGGCCTGTCAGTTCAGCGGCAGAAAAGATTATTGCCTGGATGGACCAGATGATGTCGGTCAAGACCGGGCAGAACCCCTATGTGGTGGAGGAAATATGATCCGTTTCCGGAGCCTTTCCTCCTGCGATGCTGTCTTGCCTTGCGGGATTTGTCCTGCGAGAGAGGACAAATCTGTTCAGCTCGTCCCCGGCAATTTTTTGCATGGAGAAAATTGCAGATGCAAGTATACCGACGTTTTTCCGACTTGAAAAAATTTCACCTCAAAGCCAGGGACGGTGAGATCGGCAGGCTGGATGAGTTTTATTTTGACGATCAGCATTGGACTGTCCGCTATCTCGTCGTGCAGACCGGCAGCTGGCTTTTCGGCAGGGAAGTGCTCATTGCGCCGGGCATGCTGAACGGGGTTGACGGCAGGGGAAAAACACTCGGCGTTGATCTTACCCGGGAACAGGTGGAGAACAGCCCGCCGGTGGAAACGGTAAAACCCGTGTCGCGCTTTTACGAGGAGCAATATCACCTTTATTACGGCTGGCAGCCCTACTGGGCAAGCGATCTGTTGTCGACTCCGGAGGTGCAGCCCCTCTTTGATCCACTCCCGGAGGATGAAAAGAAACCACGGAACCCGCCGGATATCCACCTGCGCAGCAGCAAAGCGGTAACCGGCTATACTCTTCTTACCCTTGATGGTGAAATCGGCACGGTGAAAGATTTCATCCTGGGTGACAAGGAGTGGCGGATCCGCTACCTGGAAGTTGATATCGGCAACTGGCTCAGCGGCAGAAAGGTGGTGGTGTCGCCGATCTGGATCACGGCTGTGGACTGGCTGAGCAACGAGGTTTCGGTGAAGCTGAGCCGCGAGGCGATAAAAAGCGCCCCGGAATACGATCCTGCCGGCTTTATCAGCAAAGAGTATGAGTTAGAGGTTTACAAACATTACAGCGCGAGCATCGGGAATATACAGGAGGATAAAAAATGAAGCAGCAAGGGCCGCAGATGCCTCAGCCCACAACCAAATCTTCCCAGCCGGAATGGATGAATCTTCTCCTGTTCCTCACCGTATCCCTGCTGATTCTTTACTGGTTCAACGTGCTTACCGCACCTGAGATCAAGGTGTTACCCTACAGTGAATTCAAGCAGGAGGTGCAGCAGGACCGGGTCGCCAAGGTCTCGCTGCGCGGCGATGAATTGACCGGCGAATTCAAGGCCCCGGCCGGGGGGGGGAAGGCCGGCGGGGACAAACAGGCACAGCCGGAAACCACCGGCAGGTTCAAGACGGTCCTGCCTTCCATGGCGGATCCCGAACTCCTGCCCCTGCTGGAAAAAAACAATGTGATCATCAAGGCGGAATCGACCAGTGTTTCCTGGTGGCTGCAGCTGCTGGCCGGGATTGTTCCCTGGCTGCTGATCTTCGGATTCTTTTACTTCATCTCCCGCAGAATGCAGGAGCGTCTGGCCGGCGGACCGGGCATATTCGGCGTCGGCAAATCCAAGGCCCGGCTCTACAGCGAGGCGGACACCAGGCTCACCTTTGATGATGTGGCGGGCCTGGAGAATGCCAAGGCGGACCTGCGCGACATTATCGCCTTCCTGCGGGAACCGGGACGATTCAGGGATCTCGGCGCCGTGCCGCCCCGCGGCATGCTGATGATGGGGCCGCCCGGCACCGGCAAGACACTGCTGGCCAGGGCAACGGCCGGCGAGGCGCAGGTGCCGTTCTTCAGTATCAGCGGCTCCGAATTTGTCGAGATGTTCGTTGGCGTGGGTGCGGCGCGGGTGCGGGATCTCTTTGAAAACGCCAAAAAGAGCGCTCCGGCCATTATTTTTATCGATGAGATTGATGCGGTGGGACGCAGCCGCGGCATTGGATTGGGCGGCGGCAATGATGAAAGGGAGCAGACCCTCAATCAGATTCTCTCCCTGATGGACGGCTTTTCCCCGGAAGAGTCGGTGGTGGTGATGGCCGCCACCAACCGGCCGGATGTGCTTGATCCGGCCCTGCTCAGGCCCGGCCGCTTTGATCGCAAACTTGTCCTGCAGCTGCCGGACCGCAAGGCCAGGGAGGACATCATCAAGATCCACGCCGGGCATATCCGCCACAGCGACAACATCGACTGGAACGCTCTGGCCCGCCGGACCGCCGGCTTTTCCGGGGCTGATCTGAAAAATCTGATCAATGAGGCCGCGCTGCTGGCCGGGCGTGAAGAAAAAAAAGAGGTTGACACGGAGACTCTCGAACTGGCCCGGGATAAGATTGTCCTCGGCACGGAACGGACGCTCCTGCTCAACGAGGAACAGAAAAAAATCGTCGCCTACCACGAAGCGGGCCATACCCTGGCTGCCTGGCTTATGCCCCATGCCGATCCCCCGGAAAAGGTTACCATCATTCCCCGGGGCAGGGCGCTGGGCGTGACCGAGCAGATGCCCCGGGACGATCAGTACAGCCTGCAGGAGAGTTACCTGAAGGATCGCCTGGTGGTCATGCTGGCCGGCCGCTCCTCGGAGGAGCTGGTTTTCGGCGAGACGAGCAGCGGCGCGGAAAGCGACATCGAGCAGGCCACCCGCCTGGCCAGGAAGATGGTGAGCAGCTGGGGCATGAACAGCAAACTCGGCGCAGCCAATTTCAGCACCGAGGAGGACCAGGTCTTTTTAGGCAAAGAAATAGCGCAGCCGCGGAACTTCAGTGAGCATACCGCCCAGCTCATTGATGATGAGATCCGGGAACTTCTCAGCCGGCAGCAGGAAATATCGGGAAGGGTCTTAAAGGCAAACCGGCAGTATCTCGATTCCCTGGCCCAGGCCCTGCTCAATGAAGAAACCCTCGGCCGGGAGGCCATCAAGGCGGTGCTGCAGGAGGCGAAAATGCCGGAGAGCGTGGCAGCCGCCGCCTGAAGGTAAAGCGGTAACACCGCAATGCTGAAAAAGGGGGGGGTTACCCTTTCTCCGTCTCCTCCGCCTGCTGCAGTTTATGGCTTACATCTTCGGCCCAGTCCTGGCAGGCATCGTACTCGGCCAGAATCGGCTCCCGGCCTTCCTTGGCCACCAGCCCGCAGTAGGCGGAAATCTCGGCATGTTTTTGGCACAACTCGGCCAATTCTTTTTTCTGGACAGGGTTCAGCTTGATGTAGGCCCTGAGTTTACCGCCGAAATAGACGAAGATCACCGCCGGCGCAAAGAGGAGGGTCTGGGCAGCCCTTTCCAGGGCGTCGTTTTGCGGCATCTCCGAAACGATTCCATACACCATCAGCAGGACCCCGCAGATTGCCAGGGACAGGAGGCCGATGGAGATCCAGAGATATTTGCCCCGGTTCCGGAAGATATCAGTTGGGGGGGTACGGGTAATGTCTATTTTCATGTTTTCCTGCCGGTCCTTTTATGAGCGTAACTGGTTTTCCGGCCTGGTGAAAATCTGCTTCCCCGCTCTTGCCTGCCCCGGACGGGGTTTTTTCCATCTGCCGGATCTGCTGCTGAAACTTGATGAGTTCGTAAAAACTGAAAATTAACCACGGAGAGCACCAAGCCCACAGAGATAACTTGCTGAAAATAAAAATATTTTTTCTGTGATCTCTGTGCGCTCTGTGGTGAAAGCAGACTTTTTACGAGATCATCAAAATACCACCAAAACAGAGTACAACCAGTCCGGTTATTTAAAAAGTAAATTCGTTCTGTTTTCCCGCCCTCATCAGGTGAATTTTTCAACTTTCCGGCCTGATCGGTTTTGCCCAACCGGCCGTATTTTTGCGGCAGGGCTGCCATGCTGGCCTCCCTTATTGATATTAAGGAGCCAGGAGCCGGAATAACGGATCACCTCCGCTTTCTCCTGACTCCTGACTTTTTGCGCTCTCTGGTAAGAGGACCTGGAATTGTTCAAGCCCGCTTGAGGTCAGCTTTTAATTTTTTTCCGCAGTCCTGCCAGGCTGAGCAGCCCGTAACCCAGCAGCCAGACGGCACCCGGCAGGGGCACCGGAGCCCCCACATCGGCGCCGTCCGCCCCGTCCAGTTGCAGAATTTCACCCTGAGCGGTGGTAAACCCGGCCACCGGATCCCCTACTTCTGATACCACCCGGAAATCCGCTATGCCGTCAAAGGCCTGTACCGGGTTCAGGATGTCAAAGGTAACCGAGGCGAGCTGGTAAGCAGCCCCCGGGGGGAAGTGGACATCCGTGGTGGGGAACAGAGAGAAGAAGGAGTCGTTAAGGGTGCCGGGATCCCCTGGCACCGGCAGCAGCAGACTTCCCGCCAGAACATTGGTTGCCACCGGATTGCCAAGCTCGCCGGTATCGTACTGCATGTTGAAATCCCAGGAAATAAAAGTGAGGCTGCCATCGGTTGGCGCGACATTTAAGAAAACGTCGTAGGTAATCGAGGAAACCCCTTGGGCATCAAAGGAGCCGGTGGGTGAGACCGACAGAGAGGCGGCCTGCGCCTCGGGGAGAAACGCCAGGGTGCAAGGGGCTGTTGGCATAGTTCGGAGTGGTGCCGAAATAGTCCGGTATGGCTCCCGGGGTCAGGGCCGAGGTGGTCACCGCCTGGAGATCAAACGTGGCCGCGGGGCTTGCGAAGGTTGTGGCTCGATTCGCCGCGGCCTGCCTTTCGGATGGGAGAATTTTCCCTTGATGCGCGGCAGTGGAGCCGCCGCCCTTTGGTGAACCCTGCGCGTTTCCCTGCTGCGCTCCCCAGGAGAGCGCAGCAAGGGCCCAGAGACAACTCATAAGAATAAAAAATTTGTGCTTACTCATGGCAGTCTTGTTTCTCCTTTAACTTGATGTGATTCCTGAAATATCAGTAATCGGGACCCCCGGAATACAGATTTATCACGGATCACCTCCTTTTTTGTCTCGGATCCCTTTCCTGACGGATGTGGATAAAGAACGAACGGCAGCGACACAGGTGAGGCCCTTGTCCAGCGAGGATTGAGGAGGAGGCGAACGAGCCTGCTGGTCGAGCTGTGAGCAGGCCGCCGCCGCGGATGACGAAGCAAGGCAAGATGGATCGGATTTGTGTCGCTCGGTGTATAATTGACGAGCAGGTTGTTTGTTTACTGAGCCGTTCTCTAAAGCAACACCTATGCCATTGTTAGGAAATTATATTTATTGCAATATTTCAATTGGTTAACTTGATAGGAAAGAGTACCGATGGGGCAAAAAGTCCTGTCCGGCAGGAGGAGTAATCCGGCTTGGCAGGAAAAAAGGAAATTGTAATTACCACAAATGTGGAACATTTCTGCGTACTGTCATCCCAAAAGGGAGGCTGTCCCGCAAAAAATCATCAGGCACCCCTCCCGGCGCCTTGCCGCTGCGGCTGACGGCCGTGCTGCCTAACGATTTAAATAGTCAATTCGGGGGGTGGCTAATAATAAGGCAGTGTTTATATTATGCTCAGGTGCGAATGAATGATAATTATTACCATGGAGGTGACGTTATGAGCGCACTACTAGCTGAAAAATTAGAAAGAATGGTGAATGGGGTGGCGGTTGACAAGCTGTATTCCACCATCGATGTGGTAAAAGAGGACCCGGAAATGGCAAAGTTTCGTTTCCATATTGCCAACAGATGGATCAACGGTGGATATACCCGCACCACTATTAAGGATTTCTATGGAGCCAAGAAAAATCACGCCCATGAAACCCCGTTTGTGCTTGAGGCGGACGAACCGCCCCTGCTTCTCGGGGAAGACCAGGGGGCGAATCCTGTTGAACATCTCCTGAGCGCCCTGGCCGCTTGTGTGACGGCCTCCATGGTCTACCATGCGGCAGCAAGAGGTGTTGAGATCCGGGGGGTGGAGTCAAGGCTGGAAGGCGACCTTGATCTGCGAGGTTTTCTGGGGGTTGCCAAGGATGTTCCGGTTGGCTACCAAAACATCAGAATCTCTTTCAGGATCGATGCCGATGCCTCGGATGAAGAAAAGGAACTGCTGATCGAGATGGGCAAGAAGTATTCACCGGTATACAACACCCTTTTCGCCGGTAAAACCTCTGTCGTGACCGAACTTGACAAAGGCTAGACATTTCGCCCCTTGTTTCCTGTTTCCTCCTGGCCGGGTCCCAAGGGCACGGGCCGGGGGGATCATGCCGAATTCCGCCAATCGCGGGATCATATGCCGTTGTTCCAAAGACGGCATGGGCCCAAAAAAAGGCTGCCGCCTGAACCATATGGCCCAGGCGGCAGCCGGCGGGAAATCCGCTGGTCTTTACCGTCTTTCGTGTCCCTCATGCCCCTCATGCTCCTCCCGTTCTTCCCAGTAGGAATGTGAGGGATAACCGCGGTTGAATACGGGACTCCGGTAATAGGGGTAAGGGCCGTACTGGGGGTAGTAACCGCCGTAATAGGGGTCATAGATGGGCTCATCATACCAGTAGAAGGGATCATGCCTCCAGTAGTAGGGTTCATCCCTCCAGTAGTAATTCCGCTGCAGATTCTTCGGCCACAGATAGATCTGCCGGCTTTCGATGGTAAGGCAGTCATAAGGACAGCTGCCGATCTGTTCCGCCTTGAAGCCGACAATGGTTCCCGCCACCGTTATCCGCCTGTTCTGCCGGTATACCTCCGGGTCCAGAAACCCCTTGTGCACTACGACAAACCTCCCCTCGGACAGATCCTTGTCATAGGGATACTCCATTGAGGACAGGGGTGTCTGCAGCACGCTGATCAGGGTTTCGTCCGCCTTGTTCTCGGTTTTGAGGATAAAGCCCCCCAGAATAACCGTCTGTCCGGTGTATTGCGGGGCATTCTGCACCAAGGTCTTAAAAGGCATGGGCGCCATGGCCTCATCCCGGATCTGTCCGGATATGACCGAACAGGATGTGGAAAACAGCAGAAGAACTCCCATTAACATTAAATTTTTCAATATATTCATATTCATCGGATCCTCCTTCCCGTATCAAAATTGTTGAAGGAATTTCTCATGCAGAAAATATAAGGATAGGGGCAGCCCGAGACAATGGCGCGGCAGGTTTCCTGACGTTTTTCTGCCCCGCTTGCCATCCGGGGAAGGACAGCGGAAAATAACGCAGATTTTACTTGACAGGTATTGCGGGAAAAATTAGCGTTTTAAAACCATGTTTTGCCCCTATCTTTTAACAGGAATTGATGCGCTGCACCGGATGCCGGTGGCTTCGGGAGAAGAGGAAGCCGGCATGGATACGGGGCCGCGTCATCTGTTGTTCATGCCCGGCAAACTCTGCAAAGGAAGGTGACCATCATGATTTCACTCAACATCAATAACAAAAACTACCAGGTGGAAGTTGAGGGGGATGTCCCGCTGCTCTGGGTCATCCGGGAGCATGTCCGGCTTACCGGCACGAAATTCGGCTGCGGCATCGGGGAGTGCGGCGCCTGCACCGTGCATCTTGACGGCGAGGCCATGCCTTCCTGCCAGGTAACGGCAAAAGAGGCGGAAGGCAAAAAAATCACCACCATCGAAGGGCTGGGGGGCAGCCATCCGGTACAGCTCGCCTGGATCGAGGATGAGGTGCCCCAGTGCGGCTACTGCCAGTCCGGGCAGATCATGCGGGCTACGGCCCTGCTGGCCGACAATCCGCATCCCAGCGATGCCGACATCGATTATGTCATGAGCGGCAACAGCTGCCGCTGCGGGACCTATCAGCGGATTCGCCGGGCCATCCATCACGCTGCGGAAAAAAGCGGACAGGGAGGGAAATCATGAGCTGGATCATTAATGTCAGTCGGCGCGAATTCTGTAAAACCGGGGCCCTGCTCGGCGGTGGGCTGGTGCTCGGCTTTCATCTGCCGGAATCCCTGGCCGCAGGGGCGGCAGAGGCGGGAGGCCCGTTTAGCCCCAATGCCTTTATCCGCATCGGCACGGATGACACGGTGACCATCATTATCAACAAATCGGAAATGGGGCAGGGTGTTTATACCTCGCTGCCCATGCTGGTGGCCGAGGAGCTGGAAGCGGACTGGGGGAAAATCCGCATCGAACCGGCGCCGGTGGACCCCGCTTATAACCATACCCAATGGGGCGGCATCCAGGGCACCGGCGGCAGCACCAGCGTCCGCTCCAGCTGGGAGCAGCTGAGCAGGGCCGGGGCCGTGGCCAGGGTCATGCTGGAAAAGGCGGCGGCCGCCCTCTGGAATGAGGATGCGGCCAGCTGCCGGGCGGAGAATGGTTTTGTGCTGCACCGTGACGGCAAGCGCCGTCTGTCCTTCGGCTCCCTGGCTGACAAGGCCGCGCAGATGGAGGCGCCCCAGGAGGTGGTCCTGAAGCAGCCCAAGGATGACAAGGTGCTCGGCACGCCGAAAAAACGTCTCGATGTCCCGGATAAAACCAACGGCAAGGCGATGTACGGCATGGATATCATGGTGCCCGGCATGCTCACCGCCGTGGTGGCCAGGCCCCCGGTTTTCGGCGGCACGGTAAAGGGTTTT
Source organism: Desulfobulbaceae bacterium (assembly GCA_023230525.1). Classification (GTDB taxonomy): domain Bacteria; phylum Desulfobacterota; class Desulfobulbia; order Desulfobulbales; family SURF-16; genus SURF-16. The sequence continues at coordinate 10,347 of JALNXE010000018.1, read as the reverse complement.
GACGATACCTGGGCCAGAAAGATACCCGGGGTCAAAGCCGTGGTGCAGATTGACCGGGGCGTGGCCGTGGTGGCTGATCATTTTCCGGCTGCCCTGCGCGGCCGGCAGGCCCTGAAAATCGTCTGGGACCTGGGCGCCCTGGCCGGGCTCGACAGCGGCGCGCTGCTGCAGCAGTACCGGCAAATGGCGGAAAAACCGGGCGCGGTGGCCGCGCAGCGGGGTGATTTCGCCGCCGCCCTGGCGGGCGCCGCGCAAAAAATCGAGGCGGCCTACCACTTTCCCTACCTGGCCCATGCGCCCATGGAACCGCTCAACTGCGTGGCCGATGTGCGGCCGGACCGCTGTGAGATCTGGGTCGGCACCCAGCTGCAGACCACTGACCGCAATAAGGCGGCCGCCATTACCGGCCTGCCGCCGGAAAAGGTGGCCCTGCACACCACTTTTCTGGGCTGCGGCTTCGGGCGGCGGGCGGTGGCGGATTCTCATTTTGTCAGCGAGGCGGTGCAGATCTCCAAGGCAATGCAGGCGCCGGTCAAGGTCATCTGGACCAGGGAGGATGATATCCGCGGCGGCTATTACCGGCCCGCGGCCTACAGCGCCCTGGTGGCCGGACTCGGCCCGGACGGCATGCCGGTGGCCCTGCGGCAGCGCATCGTCTGCCAGTCGATTGTCAAGGGCACCCCCTTTGAAGGGGCACTGCTGAAAAACGGCATTGATGAGACCTCCGTGGAAGGGGCGGCGGACTCGCCCTATGAGATTGCCGGTTTTCTGGTGGAATATCACCTGGCGCCGGCCGGGGTGCCGGTGCTCTGGTGGCGCTCGGTGGGTCATTCGCATACCGCCTTTGCCAAGGAATGCTTTATCGACGAACTGGCCCAGGCGGCAAAACAGGATCCCTACGCCTATCGCCGCAAACTGCTGGCCAGCCATCCGCGCCAGTTGGCCGTACTTGATCTGGCCGCCCAGAAAGCCGGCTGGGGTCAACCGAGCGTGGCCGGGGCCTTTCAGGGCATCGCCGTGCATGAGTCGTTCGGCAGTCATGTGGCCCAGGTGGCCGAGGTGTCGGCCGATAAAAAGGGCGGCATCAGGGTGCACAAGGTGGTCTGCGCGGTTGACTGCGGCCGGCTGGTGAATCCCGATACCATCGAGGCGCAGATGGAATCAGCCATTGTTTTCGGACTGTCGGCCGCCCTCCATGGCCAGATCACCTTTAAAAAAGGCCGGGTGCAGCAGAGCAATTTCGATAACTATGAAATTTTGCGGCTCAGTGAAATGCCGCAGGTCAAGGTCTATATCGTCAAAAGCGATGAGCCGCCGGGCGGGGTGGGTGAGCCGGGCGTGCCGCCCATTGCCCCGGCGGTTGCCAATGCCTTCTTTGCCGCATCCGGCATCCGCCTGCGCACTCTGCCCATGACCGCGGCGGCAATCAGGGAGGCGTCCGCCTGATCGGATGGGATGGCGGAATGGGGATTGCGGATTGCGGATTGCGGATAAAACCTGCTTGTTTTAACCTGGCCGATCCGGGGAAGTAACCTTGCGACGGCAAGAATTGCCAATTTATATCGGTCAAATTCATGGAAAAAATAACCGCCCACCACGTATTGCAGCTCCTTATCGAGTATTTTGCCGCCGGCAATAAGGAAACAGACGCCGCGGCGAAGGCCATTATTGAATGGGACAGCGAATACCGTGCTATCTGGCAGGGGGAAATGCAGCGGTACCGGGAAGGAACGGACTGGACCGGCATACGGGCGGTGGAGGCGGAAATGCTGGCCGCAGCCCTGCAGGAAATTAAAACAAGGCTTGAACAGAATTAGCCTAATCCCGAGACCGAGCCGCAATTGGTGCTCGGTGGCGGCTATCGCTCCGGAAAGATGGCGGAGCGGGCGAGAGCCCTCCCTTTGTTTGCCGAAGGACGCAGGCGTCAGACCGGCTGGAATCAGTAAAAGAACAGCTCACGTTTAACCTGACCGCGGGGGATGCCGAAGGCCGTGTGGAGATGGCCGAGCACCGCCTCCTGCATGCCGGAAGGGCCGCAGAGATAAAAAAAGGAGGCGGCAGGTTCACCAAGGTGCCTCCTGAGGATCTCGGCATCGATGTGGCCCTGTTCGTAAACGACGCGATCCGTACCCTCCGGCAGGCCATCGGGCGTCCGGCTCAAGACATGGACTATTTTCAAGGCCAGGCGTCGCGTCAGGGCGTGGAGTTCGTCTCCGGCGATGATGTCGTGCTTGGTTTTGTTGGCCCAGATGAGGGTTACCTGGATGTCGGGCGCGGTCCGGACGGCGTGGCGCAGGTGGCTCAAAAACGGGGTGACGCCCACCCCGCCGGCGATCATAATGATGCGTTTCTCCCGGGCAAAGTCAGGGAAGAAGATGCCATAGGGTCCCTCGCAGAGAACAGGGGTCGAGGGCCTAAGCGAGGGCACGGCGGCGGAGAAGCGGCCGACCGCCTTGATGGTGAACCGGAGGGCAGGGGCCGCGGGTTCACACGAGATGGTGAAGGGATGGGGTTCGCCCCAGCCCCACCTTTGCTTGATGCGGAGGACGGAAAACTGCCCCGCACGCCTGCCCGCGAACGGCCCCGGGTCATCCCTGCGCGTTGTGACGAGCGAGGTCGTATCATACGTTTCCGGCTCCAGGCGTTCCACCCGCCAGGTGAAGCGGCGGTCGCGCCTGAGGCGGTAAATTGCCCGGTAGAAGAGGAGTGCAAGGGTCGCCCCGGCCAGAACGGCGAACACGGCATTGGTGGGGAAGGTCGCCATGTCGTCCCAGCCTTTTTTCACGGCGTGGACGAAGCCCAGGATCACCACCAGGTAGATTAACAGGTGGCCGGACTTCCAAACGCGGAAGGGGAACCCCCGCCGCTGCCCCAGGAGGGCGAAACCCGCGGCCGCAAAGATCGAGTAAAAGGCCAGATGCCCCACCAGCAGGCCCCAGTCGCCGGTGCCGAAGTAAAACAGGTAGGACCAAGTCCAGCTATGGCCGTGATCCAGCGAAAAGAACCATGTCCGCAGCAGTCCGTGGGCGACGAACAGCCCCACCACCCAGCGCGCCAGCCGCTTGTGGAAGCGGAACATGCGGTCGAGTCCGAAGAGCCGTTCGATCCATGGGAAACGCGTTCCCAGCGCCATGAGAACTACCAAGCCGGTCATCCCCATCAGCGCAGGAAGGTCGGATAGTGCATCGAGAAAGGAGACCGGGGGACCGGATAAATCATCCCAGCGGGAAACGAACCAGGCGATGGTGACAACCGCCACGGGAAGCAGGCCGCAGGCCAGGATGCTCAGTCTGCCGAGCCGTATTGCGGTCATGGTTTGCCCTTTGCTTTCACGTTTTGATCGATAGCCCTGTCTGGCTTTGCCAGGTGTCACCCATGAAAAAGTTAGGAATAATTCAGGCCCTTGTCAAGCAAATTCATCGGGACAGGCTTGAAATATGGTAACCTCAGAGCAGTATCCTCACTTTTCAGCTCAGCCAATAAAAAAGGCAGGGCCTTTGCGACCCTGCCTCAGTGTGCCTGCTCCAGTAAACAAACGAATCAGGCTTTGTTCCTGCGTCTCGCTCCAGCCAGCCCAACGAGACTGCTGCCCAGGAGCAGTATGGTGGCAGGTGCCGGAACCGGGGTTGCTACGCTTTCAACATAGGCGAAGTCATCAACATAAAGCGGGTCCCTGGCCATATTTAAAGAGACACTCGAAATGTTGCCCGCCAGTGAGCTGATGCCGTAATATCCGCTTGGGTTTGTCCAGAGGCTCATATCCGGGATCGCCACCGTCTCGATCAGGTTGCCGGCGCTGTCCCAGGCGTTGAGCGACACATCTGATGAATTGGTCCGCCCGATTTGCAGCCCGAAGGCGCTGACGTTGGTGGCGAAATCAAAGTAAAGGTCGTGGCCGTCAGCATAGTAGTTGTCCAGATACTTGTCGGTGGGCGGAACCCATTTTCCCTGTCTGACGTCGTTGCCCACGTTGATCACTGGTGTCCAGCTGGGGTTGGGCTCGTAATACGTTATCGTGGAGATGGTTACATTGTCGAGGGTCAGCGATACATACTGCCCTACGGTTACGTCCTCAAAACTGAGAATGGTCGCCCCTGTCAAGGCCGCGTCCGTGATGCTTGAAATCGGGGAGGCATATGCGGCCAGCCCGGTTGTTCCCAGAAATAACAAACCACTCCCTACTCCTGCCAAAAATCTTTTTTTCATGGTCTTTTTCCCCTCCATAAGTGATTTCTAAAATCTCTTGCCCGCCCTCCTGATGAGGTTCACGCAAGATCAACTTCCTGAAGGTGTCGCACAATTTGTGCCATTTCAGAAACAAATTGCGAACGGTAATCATTTCATGGGTATAGGTATAAATACTTAGTTTTACCTATTTGGGAAATTGGTTCACTTTCCTGGAATAAATCCGAGAATACGGAAAAAATCAATTTTATGTTATTCTTTCGGGAAGATATATTTGACAAACTGTTGCTGCTGATATGCAACTTGTGCTGTGACATGTTGCGAATTGAAACAGAAGTGAGTTGCTAGGGTGATTATAATTGTGCATGATGCAATGTGTATTGCACAATAAATCAATAGAGTAAGCTCGGTTTGCTCAGCCAGGCGAGGCGCATGGGTGCTCGGCAACTTACGGGAGATCTTACTCAATGAATTCGTAAAAACTGAAAATTAAACACAGAGAGCACAATGCCCACAGAGATAACTTGTTGAAAATAAAAATATTTTCTCCGTGATCTCTGTGCGCTCTGTGGTGAAAACAGATTTTTTGCGAGTTCATCAATTCCTCTGGTAATGAAACCGGTCGCAGACCACCCTGCCCGCATGGTCGAATCGGACCCCTTCCTGGGCAAGTAACGCCCGTTTCATGGCCAGGCCGCCCTGATAACCGCCTAAGTGCCCATCCGAACGGATGGCGCGATGACAGGGTACAATGAGGGGAAAGGGATTGTGCGCCAGGGCATTGCCCACGGCGCGGGCGCCATTGGGTTTTCCCAGGTGGGCCCCGATCAGCTGATAGGTGCTGACCTTTCCCCGCGGGATCCGGTGCTCGGCGCGCAATACGGCTTGCTGGAACACCGAACAGGAGGCCAGGTCGGCAACCGCGAGTGGAATCTCCAGATCGTTTCCGGCAAGAATGGCTTGCATGGCCCCGGCGACCGATTCAATTTCGGCGCAGGAGGCCGCCTGGGCCTCAGGGTAAAGTTGCGCGGCCTGGCGTGCAGCGGACAATTGCGCCTTGGAGAGCAAAACCCGGACGATGATGGGCTTGCCGGCCAACTCGGTCCAGATGATCCCCACGGAGCCGAAAGGTGTGTGTTCAAGGATTTTTTTATGCATGGGTGGAATGCCCGCGGTATCGGCAAAGGCTGCCCTGGAATGCGAAACGCGCCCGGAGCTTCCGGACGCGTTTTCGTTGGTGCAACAAGAAACAGGAAGGACTAAGTTATTCCGCGCCGACTCCAAGGTAGGTGCGGAGCTTCTCGTCCTCGAACATCTGCTCAGCGGGCTTCTCCCTGGTCATGAGGGAGACAAGCCAACCCACGACAAAGGAAGCGGTCATGGAAACAATGGCCGGATTCTTCAGGGCGAAAAGCGCGGAGCCCTTCGGGTTGCCCAGCACATCCTCCCAGACGGTGGGGCTGATGATGATCAGACCAACGGCCAGGAAGGCGCCGGTCAGAATGGAGCTGACCGCGCCGGCAGTGGTGAAGCGTTTCCAGAAGATGGACAGGGTCAGGGCCGGGAAGTTGGCGCTGCAGGCGATGGCAAAGGCCAGACCAACCATGAACGCCACGTTCTGTCCCTTGAACAGGATACCCAGCAGTACCGCAAAAACGCCGAAGATCACGGTGGCGATGCGGCTGGCCCGTACCTCCTCCTTTTCCGTGGCTTTCCCGTGCTTGATGACATGCACATAGATATCATGGGAAAAGGCCGAGGCCGCGGCCAGCGTCAGGCCGGCAACCACCGCCAGAATGGTGGCGAAAGCCACCGCCGCGATGAAACCAAGAAACGGCGTGCCGCCGACAAACTCGGCCAGCAGCGGGGCAGCCATATTGCCGCCCTTGTCGATCTGGGCGATAACCTCCCGCCCGATGAGGGCCGAGGCGCCGAAACCGACAATGGGGATGATGATGTAAAAATAACCGATGAAACCGGAGGCATAGAGCACGGAAACGCGGGCCGCCTTGGCATTGGGCACGGTGAAGAACCGCTGCAGAATGTGGGGCAGGCCCAGCAGGCCGAACATGAGCGCCAGCCCCAGGGAAACGGCGTCAATGGGGTTGCTGATGAGACCGCCCGGCTCAAGGGCTGCCTGGCCATACTGGCCGGCGACCGCCGTGTAAAGGGCACCGGGATCGAAATTGAACTTGGACATCACGATCAGCATCAGCACCGACACGCCGCTGAGCAGCAGCACGGCCTTGATGATCTGTACCCAGGTGGTTGCCAGCATGCCGCCGAAAAGAACATAGCCCAGCATGATGACACCCACCATGATTTCCGCCACCTCGTAAGGCAGGCCGAACATGAGCTTGATAAGGCTGCCGGAGCCCACCATCTGGGCGATGGTGTAGAAAAGCACCGTGAGGATGCCGCCGACGGCTGAAGCGATGCGGACCGGCGTCTGTTTGAGGCGGTAGGCGACAACATCGGCAAAGGTGAACTTGCCCAGGTTGCGGAGCGGTTCGGCGATGAGAAACATCAAGGCCGGCCAGCCCACGAGCCAGCCCACGGCGTAAATCATGCCGTCATAGCCCTTGAGGGCGACCATACCGGCAATGCCCAGGAAGGATGCGGCGCTCATGTAGTCGCCGGCTAGGGCCAGGCCGTTCTGGAAGGCGCTGATGCTGCGGCCGGCGGCGTAAAATTCCTTGGCTGACCGGGTGCGCTTGGAGGCCCAGTAGGTGATGAGCATGGTGATGGCAACAATGATCAGAAAGAATGCGATGGACGGCACAGTCGGTTTTCCCAGGGTCGTCTGGATGGCGACGGCCGCCTGTTCTGTAGCTGGTGGCATGGTCTACTCCTTGTTGGTTAAATGACAATCAAAATGATGTGAAAGCATTATCAATCAAACAGCTGTCCGCGCAGCTTCTCAACCTCGGGGTCGTAGATGGCGTTGGCCCAGACGACATAGGTGAGGGTCAGCAGCCAGGCGAGAATGATGACGGCCACGGCCAGGGGAATACCCAGGGTGACGCTTTCTCCGATCTTCTGCGCCATGAACGGCTTGTTGAAGCCGATCAACAGGACAAAACCGTAATAGAGCACGAAAAGCATGATCATCAGCAGGGTCGAAACCTTGGCCCGTTTGGTCACAAGGGCTTTGAACTGAGCTGAATCGAGAACATTCTGGACGGTTTTTTTTGCCATTAATTCCTCCTTGACGTTGCCGGTGGATAACACCTTGAGTTTTATATCATTACCGCGCCATGCGGCGAAAATTGATTGGGCAGGAGCTGCGGCTGGTGGAGCCGAAAACCGCAGGCAGCTTGCTTAAATAACCTGACATGACGTAATTGTCAACTTTTCAGATGATATTAGTTAGCAGGGTGTAACAAGAGAGGTTATTGTCTGTGAGGCTTGCCTTGCCGCAAGCGCGAAAAAAAATGGATGAAACGATGGATTGCAGGGGTGTTGCGGGAAGTCCAGATCCCCTTTGCCCAGCAGCAGAGTTTCGTTCATTTCCACCAGGGCCTGGCGGGCGTAACCGTCCAGAAAATCGACCGCAACGGAGAAAAGCTTTTCCTTGTCCCTCCGGGTCACGGCGTCACCATGCGCCGTCACGCAGATCGGTAAAATGCCGCAGCAATCCCTGCAAATGGGCAGGCACCTTGTCGTAAGCGGTTGTTGTCAGCATATATGGCCTACCCTCCATTTGGGGGAAATCATCAGCTGTCATTAACGGTTCGTTGAAGCTTTCCTATTTTGCATCCTGCCATCTCACAGTTCGAATCCCTAACTACACTCTTTGCCCATCAAGCAGTTCCAGGTCCTGCGTCGGAAACTCAAGGCCCAGGGTTTCCATAAGAGCTGGTCAACATTATACGAATGATTATTCGGTATAATGTTTGCATGTTTAAAGAGATGATGAATTCGTAAAAATTCTATTTTCACCACGGAGACCGCAGAGGTCACAGAGAAAATATAATTACTTACATTAGTTATCTCTGTGGGCTCTGTGCTCACTGCGGTAAATTTTCAGGTTAGCTCAGGAATTTTTGTACACTTTATTATTGGGAGGTGTGTATGGCTGTAATGATCGACCCGGAGAAAAGCAGCCTGTTTCGCGCGGCGCCGCGACTCATGCAAATCCTGCGCGTGCTCGCCCGTCATAAATTCCTGGGCGCCCTGCGCGGCAAGAGCCATTGGCCGCCGCCGCAAGAGGTCCGGGAAACCTTTGAGGAACTGGGGTTGACCTTTCTCAAATTCGGACAAGTGCTCGCGATGCGGCGCGACCTGCTGCCGGACGCCTACATCGATGAGTTGGAAATGCTGCACGACCAGTTGCCGGCGCTGGGCATTGACGCAATAAGCGCGACGATAGAAGTAGAACTGGGCGCCCCGTTGACGAAGGTGTTTGCATCGTTCAGCGAGACGCCGCTGGCCGCCGCCACCATCGCCCAGGTGCATGAGGCGACAATGCCTGACGGACGTCACGTGGCCGTGAAGGTGCAGCGGCCCGGCCTTGAAGCGATGATTGCCACGGATATCGCGGCGCTGACCTACCTGGCAGCGCTGGGGGAAAGCCTCTTCCCGCGTCTGCGCGCCCTTGACCTCCCCGTGCTGGTGCGTGAATTTGCCAACAGTCTGAATCGGGAAACCGATTTTCAACGAGAAGCGCGCTCCATTCTGCTTTTTCGCGCCGCCCTGATGGAAGTCCCCGACCTCTGGATTCCTGATGTCGTGGCGGAGTGTTCGACCGCAACCGTGCTCACGATGGAGTTTTCTGCCGGCGAACGGGTGGATCTCTATGCCAGGCTGCACCCGGAAGCAATGCCGCAGGTGATCAAAACCCTGGTAAGGTTGATGCTGCAGACGATCTTCGAAGAAGGGCTGTTTCATGCCGACCCGCATTCCGGCAATGTTTTAGTTCTGCCCGACGGAAGGCTCTCCCTTCTCGATTTCGGGATGACGGGAGAGCTTGACGAGCCGATGCGCGATTCCCTGACACTTCTGCTCGAAGCGGTAGTCAAGGGCGATGCGCGGGCAGCCACCGAGGCTTATCTCGAAATGACATCGGCGAGCGAAAAGGTCAATCGCGCGGCGCTGTTATTGGACATAAAAGCAGTGCTCTATGAAATCCACAGAAGCGATCTGAAGAATGTTTCAATCGGTGATGCGTTCGATTCGCTGCTGCGTGCCGGAAGCCGGCACGGGGTCCACAATCCCGGCGAGTTTTTCCTCCTGACGCGTGCTTTTGTCATCCTGGAATCGATGATACGCCAACTCGACCCGGAGCATGACTATCTGGGAGCGTTTCGCGAAGAGATCTCGCGCCTGACCGCGCAGCACTTCTCACTGGCGCGGATCAAGGACAAGACAGGCAAGCTGGCGCGCGAAATGGAGCGTTTGATCAATGATGCCCCCGGTGACACGCGCCGCGTCCTCCGCCGTTTCGCCGAAGGCAATCTGGGCCGACTGCAGGCTCCGGCGATGGAGGCACTGGGAGGCCGCATCAGCCGCAACCTCGAACGTCTCACCGGCGCCATCGCTTCCGCGGCGCTCGTGATCGGCGGCGCCATGCTGGTGATTGCCCCGCTGGCTGGCTTGCATCATATTCTTGGCGAAATAATGATTATCGTCGGAATTTTCGGCACGCTCCTTGTCTGTATCGGTGCTTTGCGCCGCGACCGTGGCCGACGCTGACATTCCCCTCCCACCGCGACTTGCTGGTTGGGTAACCTAAACCGTTGTAAAAAAATAACATTGCCAGAGAAATGCATGGAAGATATCAAAAAAACGAAAGCGCAATTAGTTCATGAGATCGCCGAATTTCGCAGGCATTGCGCAGCCCTTGAAATTACAGCGCGTGAACACAAGCCGTTGGAAACGGAAATCCAGGATGCCCGGGAATATGCCGAGAACATCGTCGAAACCGTGCGTGAGCCTCTTGTGGTGCTCAATGCCGACCTGAAAATTCTCACCGCCAACCACAGTTTTTACGAGACATTCAAGGTCTCGCCCGCGGAAACGATCGGGAATTTCATTTATGACCTCGGCAACCGGCAATGGGATATTCCCAAGCTGCGCGTGCTTTTTGAGGAGATCCTCCCCCAGGATACCGTGTTCAACAGCTATGAAGTCGAGCATGTTTTCCAGGATATCGGCCGCAAG
>JALNXE010000017.1 GCA_023230525.1 Desulfobulbaceae bacterium | reverse complement strand
TTATTATAATTTAACAGAAAACATCACCAGAATCAAGCATTTTAATGAAAATACAACAAGTTGATTATGTTTGATCAACGTAATTTGTCAGAACGAGTTGCGTTAAGTCCGACAGACTCCTAGAGAGGATTGGGCGTCCAGCATCCGGTTGCGGCCGAAGCAGGGAATGAAGAAGAGCTCATTCTCGCTGTCATAGGTGCCCGGAGAAATGGCGGGGTAGCCGCCGCCGCCGTCATCGTTGGCAATAAAACTCCGTTCAGGCATGAAGGCGGCAACTCCGAGGTCGGTGCGGTTGCCGAGAAAGACCATTTTGGCCGGATTCTGCGCCGCGTCCATGGCATCCAGCGGCAGGGCCGCCCCGGCACCGGCCATGGCCTTGCTCTTGGCGCCGTAGCCATGGGCCCAGTAACCGTTGGTGGCTCGGGCGGTCAGGGGCCAGAGCAGCAGGCTCAACACAAGCAGGGTTAGGTGAGTCTGAGTTCTGCGTCTGTATCCCATGGCAGGAGAAGGAAGGCTGAAAGCCTCTACATGGTCAGTTTTCCGCTGCCGCGGCGGCGGGGGATTCTGCCGATGAGCCAGCCCAGGAAAAGAACTCCGGCGCCGGCCATGAACCAGTAGAGATAATCTTTTTTCTTGAGGGCCGCATTTTCCTCTCTGAATAGTTTATTCTGTACTTCCAGTTGGCCGCATTGCCCTTGCAGGCGTTTGAGCTGATTGGCGGTCTCTATGACATTGCCGGATTTTTCTCTGATATCCCGGTAGGCGGCTTCCGTTTCCTGCAGTCTGGCGGTAAGGTGGTCCCTTTCCGCCTGGAGCCGGGTTACGTTCTCTTCAAGGGCCTTTGCCTGCTGGGCCTGCTCGCGCCTGCTCTGCTCAAGCTGCTCACCCAGCGGGCCCCTTTCCTTGGATAACTGGGTAATGTTTGCCTCCAGGCGTTTGATTTCCGTCTCCAGGCTGTCAATAATAAGCTGTTTGGGGGGATCGGTGGTGGTGTACTGTTCCTCCAGCCAGCCTTCATTGCCATCTTGGGTGCGGACCTTCAGAAAGCGGCCGCTTTTTTCAACCAGCTGCAGGGGCGTGTCGGAGATCAATTTGGCGATTTTCTCGCCGGCCCCCTGCTCACTGCGCAGCAGCACCACGAGCTGGTCGGTCACATACACTACCTCCGCCTGGGCTGCTGTAGCAAGAAAGAGGGAAAGCAGGAGGAAAAACAGCGTACTTTTCATGAAACAGTCATCTTTTTTCATCATCTTCATTTGCCGGAATTTTTTCATTTCTTTATCCAGATAATCAGTGTTACTATTATTTCTTTAGCAAAATCAACGGGAAAAGTAAATTGACTAATGATTTTCCGGTTGTTTTCCGCAAAAAACTCCTTTGCTTCCGGCAGCAGGCCGCATGGTGCAACCCGGGTTTTGGCAATGTGCATCAATTTTTAGGTGAAGTGAAAGGCTATGAGTAAATTATTTGCAAGCAGTACCATCAACGGCATGCCCCTGGCAAACCGCTTTGTCCGGTCCGCGACCTGGGAAGGCATGGCCACCAGCCAGGGCGCGGTGACCCCCCGGCTGATCGATACCCTCACCGCCCTGGCCCGGGGAGGGGTCGGCCTGATTATCAGCAGCCATTGCTACGTCAGCCCGGAAGGCCAGGGCACGCCCTGGCAGATGGGGGTCTATCAGGATGAGCTGGTGGGCGGGCTCAAGGAACTGACCTCGGCGGTGCACGATGATGGCGGCAGGATTGTCATGCAGTTGGCCCATGCCGGCGCCTTTGCCGAAGTGGGGCTCACCAAACGGCCCGCCCTGGCGGTGTCTGCCGAGGAGGGTGCGGCAGATGCCGGGGCAATCGAGATAAGCGGCCGGGAGATCGCCCAGATCATCGCCGCCTTTGCCGCTGCCGCGCGCCGGGCCAGGGAGGCCGGTTTTGACGGGGTGCAGATCCATGCGGGCCACGGCTATCTGCTCAGCCAGTTCCTCTCCCCGGCCTTCAACCGGCGCCGGGATGAATACGGTGGGGCCATCGAAAACAGGGCCCGCATCCATCTTGCCGTGTGCCGGGCCGTGCGGCAGGAGGTGGGCGACGATTATCCGCTGCTGATCAAAATGAACTGCCGCGATTTTATCGACAACGGTCTCACGGCCGCGGACTCCATGCAGGCGGCGCAGATGTTTGCCGCCGCGGGCTTTGACGCAATTGAGCTGAGCGGCGGCATTATCCGCACCGGCAAACTGGCCCCCAGCCGCCCCGGTATCCACTCCGAGGACAGGGAGGCCTATTACCGGGAGTATGCCCGGGAGTTGAAGCAAAAAATCACTGTCCCCCTGATCCTGGTGGGGGGCCTGCGCTCTTTTACCGTGGCGGAAAAGCTCGTCTGCGACGGCATCGCCGACTATATCTCCATGAGCAGGCCCTTGATCCGGGAACCGGATCTGATCAGGCGCTGGCAGGCCGGGGACCGGCGCAGGGCGGAATGCGTGTCGGACAATCTGTGCTTTGCGCCGGGTTTCAGCGGCAAGGGGGTCTATTGTGTCACCAGGGAGCGCGGTGAACAGAAGGAAGACGGGCGGCCGGGCGCAGAACCGGCCTACAGTTGAGCAGCCTCGGTCTGCGGGATTCAGCCGGAAGGATATGAAAGTGGCAAGAAAAGAACGGATCGTAAAGCAGCCCTGGAAGCCGGGCAATGTTCTGTCACCCCTGCCGGTGGTGCTGGTCAGCTGCGGCGGCACCGAGAAATGGCAGCCGAACATCATCACCATTGCCTGGACCGGCAGCGTGTGCAGCGATCCGCCCATGCTGTCCATCTCCGTCCGGCCTGAACGCTATTCCTATGAAATCATCGAAACCACCCGCGAGTTTGCCGTCAATGTGCCGTCCCTGTCCCAGGCCAAGACCACCGACTGGTGCGGCATGGTCTCCGGCCGCAAGGTGGACAAGTTCGCCGAAGCAGGTCTGACCCCGGCCCCGGCCCTGAAGGTGCAGTGCCCGATTATCCTGGAGTGCCCCATCAATATCGAGTGCCGGGTGCGGCAGGCCTTGCCGCTGGGCACCCACACCATGTTTCTGGCGGAGGTGGTTGCCGTGCAGGTCACTGCGGCCCTGCTGGACGCCAGGGGTAAATTCCGCCTGGACAAAGCCGGGCTGCTGGCCTACGGCCTCGGCCAGTATTTCGCCCTGGGGCCGATTATCGGCAGCTTCGGCTTTTCGGTGCGCAAAGCCAGGAACAAAAAAAAATCCGGCGGAAAATGAGCAGATATCCGGTGCCGCTGCATAGTTTCGCCGCATATTTCCTCAATCAGCCAAAGAAATTAATAGATCGTAAAAAAACTATGTGCTATAGAGATCTTAGAACAATAGGAGACCAGGAACGGGCACATTGTCTGTCGGCCTTTTCTGCGTGGTCACATGATCGGCGCAATCCGGAAGCGGATTCTGCTTCAACGAGGGGAACAAAATGAAAATCTATGTAGGCAATTTGTCGTATGAAGTCTCGGAAGAGGATTTAAAGGATGCCTTTAAGGCATTCGGCGAGGTGGAATCATCCATCATCATTAAAGATCAGTTCACTGGTAAATCGAAAGGTTTTGGTTTCATCGAGATGCCCTCCCAAGCTGAAGCGCAGGCAGCGATCACTGGCTTAACTGAAAAGGAACTGAAGGGAAGAAAACTCACCGTAAGTGAGGCCAGGCCCCGGGCGGATAAACCCGGTGGCGGCGGCGGACGTGGCGGACGGCCCGGCGGCGGCGGACGGCCCGGCGGCGGTGGCGGTGGCCGGCAGGGCGGCGGCAGACAGGGTGGTGGAGGATATGGCAGCGGCGGCGGTGGCGGAAGAAGAGGCGGCGGCAGTCAATACTGATTGCCGGGCTATGCCGCCAGGCAGAACAATGTTGCCCCTGTGGGGAGATACTGCCTGACCGCTCGCAGTCGCTTTTTTTGACTTGCATTTTTGCTCTGATTCGGTAATTCTCTTTGTCTTGACTAAAGATGATCTCGGTGCCGCCGGTCTCCGGACCGGCGGTGAAAAGGGAATACGGTGCAAATCCGTAACGTTGGGCCAGCGCTGTAAGCAGGGACCGCTGCCACATGATGCCACTGTAATTTATTTGCGGGAAGGCGTGGCTGCGGGATGATCTGCAAGTCAGAAGACCTGCCAGGATCATAATTCATGGAGATGTCCTTAAATCCGTGTTGCAGTACCGGTATTTGCCGGTTGCTGCGGCACGGATTTTTTTTTGCCCGCAGGACAGTGAACAAAGCGGCTGAACGGCCCGAAGGAGCAAAGAGAATGAAAACCCAGCTGGAACTGGCGCGGGAAGGAGTTGTCACCCCGCAGATGCAACGTGTCGCCCGTGATGAGCAGTATGCGGAGGAAGAGATCAGAGACAAGGTGGCCGCAGGCGAGATCGTCATCCTGAACAATCCCAACCGGCCCGGCCAGCGGATCGTCGGCATCGGCACCGGACTGCGCACCAAGGTTAATGCCTCCATCGGCACCTCGTCGGATATCGATGATCCGGAGCTGGAAAAGCGCAAGGCGCGCATCGCCGAAGACGAAGAGGCCGATACCCTGATGGAGCTTTCCACCGGCGGCAGGCTTGACGCCATGCGCCGGGAGATCCTGGCCACAACCTCCCTGCCGGTGGGCAATGTCCCGCTCTATCAGGCCTTTGCCGAGGCGGCGCGCCAGTACCGCAATCCCAACAGGCTTGATCCGGAGTATCTTTTTGAACTGATCGAACGCCAGCTGGCCGACGGCATCAGCTTCATGGCCATCCACTGCGGCATCAACCGCTTCAGCATCGACCGGCTGCGCCGCCAGGGCTTCCGCTACGGCGGCCTGGTGTCCAAGGGCGGCACCTTCATGGTCTCCTGGATGGAGTACCATAACCGGGAAAATCCCCTGTACGAGCAGTTTGACCGGGTGTGCGGGCTGATGAAAAAATACGACGCGGTGCTGTCGCTCGGCAACGGCCTGCGGGCCGGGGCCATCCACGACAGCCATGACCGGGCCCAGATGGCGGAGATGATCATCAACTGCGAGCTGGCGGAGATCGGCCGGGACCTGGGCTGCCAGATGATGGTGGAAGGGCCGGGCCATGTGCCGCTGGATGAAATCGAGGCCAATATCCTGCTGGAAAAAAGAATGAGCGGCAACGCCCCCTATTATGTATTGGGACCGCTCCCGGCTGACAGCGGGGCCGGCTATGATCACATCACCGCGGCTATCGGCGCGGCAAGCTCCGCCCGTTATGGCGCCGACCTGATCTGCTACATCACCCCGGCGGAACACCTGGCCCTGCCCAGCGAGGATGATGTGCGCCAGGGCGTGCGGGCCACAAGACTGGCGGCCCGCATCGGCGATATCGCCAAGTACCCGGAGCGCCGGCAACGGGAAAAGGCCGTGGCCCTGGCCCGCCGGGACATGCGCTGGGATGAGCACCTGCAGCTCCTCATGTTTCCGGCCGAGGCGGCGGCCATCCGCCGGAGCCGCACCCCCGGAAATCAGAAAACCTGCACCATGTGTGGCGACTTCTGCGCCATGGAACGGGGCATGTCCCTGTTTAAAGATGACATCCGGGGCGATAAGATGAGCGCGGGGCTGGAGTGAGCAGGGGCGGCCGTAAGGGCGGGTTTTATACCCGCCCTGTTGCTCTTTACCCCAAGGCGTTGTGCCCTGAGAAACTGCTAGCGAGTGAGAAAAAATGCAGGATGTATAAATTTAGGGCAATTTTTTTTGAATGTGATTATCTTCGAAAGATCATAGAGTTGTTAGTTGCTTTTCTGTATATCATCCAATTTGGGAAGATATACAGGTCGGTAGAATTACTTGTTAGGCATGAATCGAGGAATCCAAGGATGGCAATACCAGAAATCGGCAGTATACAGAACTTCTACTGTGACTGCTTAGGATCGGAGCGAAAAGAGTCTTATCGGGACAGTTATTCACGTTCAGAAGAAAGAACCGTCAAACAGAACGGCCCACTAAGCACGGCGTGGGTTTGCAAGGCAAGGTTTCTGAAACAGATATCCACGGGCGTCTTCTCGACGGCGAGCACTTGGATGTACTACTTGCAGTGCATGAACTGCGGCAAGACTCGTGATATCGGCGTTTGGGATAGCAACGGAAACAACTATGGAGATGGTCGGCATCTCGGACGGTAGAATGCCCAACAAGCCAATTCACCTGACCAAAAGGGCGACTTTTAGGGGCATTTGAAAGGCCGGTGTTTCCGGTGCTTTTCTTAAGCCATGTTTCCCTTTCGGCTGGTGATCACGTCGTTCCCGGCGACTGCGTCGCCGGGAATCGCGGCGCTCACTTCGTTCGTGCCTTGTTCCGTCGCCTTACGCCGGAACAAGGCACTTCACCTGATGGCTCGACCGTCAAGCCTAGGGCTTGCCGTCCGCTCCACTGGTGAGCGCCACGATTATGAATTAAAAGAATAAAAAATGGAGCAAATAACCACCTATTTAGAAAATATTCACCAGTTACTAAAACCGCTTATTTCTGTTGGTTTGGCTTCTGCTATAGTTCTATTTATTGCCAAGGAAATAATTGATGCAATCAAGTCATCAAAAGGTAAAAAAAACAAGCTGGATGCAATTAAGTATTTGCTATCTGAAGAAATAAAATTGAATTACTGGTCACTAAAGAAATTGTTTTCAGCTTATAGAAGTTTAAACCAAATTCATGATGGGTGGCCAGACGCTACATGTAGAGTTCGTCAAAACAGCTTTGGTCAGTATCTCTTCGAAACAAAATCTGCACAAGATAGTGACATCTGGGGAAGTGATGGTTTACCAGCATTTACCTCGGTAAGGTTCTTTGAGTTACTGCCTCAACTTGCAGAATTGAATATGCCATTAGCACAAAAAGTCCAGAGCGCATACGAAATTATTGCCGAACTTGAGCATTACAGGCAATCTTTTGCAATTATGGTCAATAATGAAGCAGGCAACGAAGACTTCTACGACGATATGAATGTAGAGTTTGTAAGGGACTTTGCCACTGAAGAACAAGATTATTTCAAAGAGATTGAAGCCTGCTATAAATCTCTAAGTGGCAAGGAACTTAAAGAATTTAAATTACGTTAAAAAAATATTTCATAGCCAAACGTTTCACCGGAAATTTTCTCCGCTGCGCTCCGAAATTTGGGAGGAAGGGGGCATCGCGGAAGGGGCCAAGTCTGCCGTTGACTTTTCTAATTCAAAAAAGGCTCATTAAAAGCCAAAAGTAGCCTTTGCCCCCCAAGAGGCCATTTAGGGATAATGCTCGTCATCCGGCCCCATTCCGGAAAAATGGCCCGCCACCCTTCCTGGATTATATAAAATTTCGCATAATTTTGGTTTCTATTTTATGCATAATTTTGTATAAAGAAACATGAAAGACATCATCTTCCACGGCGCATCGCTGCAAGATCTCAAGAATTTCCCGCAGGAAGCCTGGCGGAGAAGGACGGCCAAGGCAGACATCGATTTGGCCCGCAAATGGTACAGGGAATTAACAGGGAGGAACCTATGAGCGAAACATTCAAAAATATCTGGGACGCTCTGGAGGAAGATCCGGCGGAACGGGAAACCATGAAGATCAAGAGTAAAATGATGATGGATATTGCGCAGCACATCAAAAGCATGGGAATCACCCAGGCCCAGGCGGCAAAACTGATGGGGGTCTCCCAGCCAAGGGTAAGCGAACTGGTAAACGGCAAAATAGATCGATTTACCATCGACATGCTTGTTGCGATGCTGGCCCGCCTTGGCCTCCAGGTTGAGGTAACCATGAAGGCGGCTTGAGCGGGGATGGAAAGGGACGCATAGTAGAAGTTTCTTGCCGCTTGCAAATGCCGGGAAGCGAGTTGTCCTCCGCCATCCTGGAAGAGCGTGAGAGCGGCGCAAGAAGCTTGCCGTGGGGAAGGTCGGGAAGGGGTTAAGTCTGCCGTTGACTTTTCTAATTCAAAAAAGACTAATCAAAAGACAAAAGCAGACCCCTTCCCGACCCCTTCCTCGTAGCGGATTTGAAAGATCAGTTTTCTGCCAGGTCATTGGCGCGGCCGGTTATTTGGAGCGTTAACCGACTCAATGTAAAGAGAGAATACATTATGAAATCAAAATCAAAAGGTCTGAAAAAAACCGTGCGCGACAAGAATGCTTCGCTTCGACGTGTCATTAACCGAAATAAGAAAATTAAAGAAACTGTCAAGCAGGCTGCAAATGAACTCACTTCGGTAAATGAAATTCTCAAGCAGGGAAAAGAAGTCAAGATCCCTGTTCAGATCATCAAAGAGGCCATCACTCAGAACAAAGAGGTCGAGCATAAAGTGGCGAAAGCCGCAGACGATTTACATCAGGTCAACACCGAACTTGCCAAGGAGGTGGCTGAACGACAAGTAATCGAAACCGAACTCTCTGACATGAAGAATGATCTAGCCGACGTGCGCGACGATTTATCGAAATCCCAGGCCAAAGAAGAAGAATCACGAAAAATTGCGCTTCATGACGCGCTCACAGGTCTACCGAGCCGTGTATTATTGGAA
This sequence comes from Desulfobulbaceae bacterium, assembly GCA_023230525.1. GTDB lineage: Bacteria > Desulfobacterota > Desulfobulbia > Desulfobulbales > SURF-16 > SURF-16. The sequence continues at coordinate 49,723 of JALNXE010000017.1, read as the reverse complement.
GAGCGCCTCGATCATGGGTTAATCCAGGCAAAACGGCATGGTTGGAAACTCGCCGTCCTGTTTATGGACATCGACAATTTCAAGAACATTAACGACTCCTATGGTCATGATCTGGGAGACAAGGTGCTGATCACGGTGGCAGACCGTTTACAGTCTGCTACCCGCAGAGAAGACACGGTCTGTCGCTGGGGAGGCGACGAATTTGTGTGCCTGTTGTTGGAAGTCAAGCAAGAAGCCGACATAGCTCGCCTTGCAGAGTTGATGGTTAAACGGATTTCCGAGGCCTTCAAGTTTAATGGGACTGTTCTTTCTATTAGTGTCAGTATCGGTATTGCCATATATCCCGCAGATGGAGAAACGGCAGACATCCTTTTCAAAAATGCCGATACGGCAATGTATAAAGCCAAGGGAACAGAGAGGAGAGTTGTGCTGTTCCGCGATTCCGTTTTTGACTGACCTGGGGAAGGGGTCAGGAAGGGGTCAATGCCGTTGACTTCTAATTCAAAAAAAAACTAATCAAAAGCCAAAAGCAGACTTGCCCCCACCCGACCCGTGGCAGCAGCCAATCCAAGAGCCCCGGCCTGACCGGAAATGTTTCAGCAGCAATAATGACTGTTTAGTCATCCTTGGTGGTATGACAGACAAAACAGCCCGTGTCGTTTGCTCCGCCGTTGGCCACCATGTCCGAGTAATCCCAGCGCAGGATGTCATTATAATTACTTGCATGGGCGTAGTGGCAGGACAGGCACATCACCACATCGGTTCCGCTGGCGGGGCTTACCGTACCGCTCACGGCGGCGGGCACAACGCCGGACCGGGCGACCGGCGCTTCAATACTGAAGCTGTTATCGCCGTTATAAGCGGCATATTCGCCACTGTTCGGCAGGGCGATATCCGTGGGGTGTCTGATAAAAGGCTTGATGCCGGTGCCGATGCCGTCGGAACTCCCTACTGTCAGGGTATGAAAGTTGCCGTGGCAGGTGGCGCAGAATTCGCTCATGGTATGGTTGGGCGGCCCGATGCCGTCGGCATTGTGGCAGTTGGTGGTCGGATCGCCGCAGGAGAGCTGTTTCGGCATGGTCTGGCCGAAATATTCATTGTGGTTTCCGGATGAGACATTCTGCCATTTGCCGGTTGGATTCTGATTCTCCAGGCCTTGGACCCCATAGAGAAAGCGGTAACTGTTGGCCGGGGTATCGGCGATGTCGCATCTACCGTCAACATTGGCATGATGCGCGCCCCTCAAGGCGTTGACCCCGCTGCCGTAGGTGCTGTTCCGGTAGCCGTGGCAGCCGTTGGCGCCGGCACAGGTCAGGTTGGTGGTGTTGACGGTACCGCCGTCATCATGGAAAAAAAGTACCATTCCCCCTGGCGGGCCATAGAGCGTACCGTCTTCTTCACCCGGGAAGTCTATGACGTTATGGCCTTTGCTGTCTGCAGCGCCACCGCCTTTCATGCCCAGCATGTAGGCAAAATTGCCCCCGGCCAGATCGCCGGTGCCATCTGTGTGCATGACCTGGGGAATCTGTGAATCGCCCAGGGTTACTATCTTGCTGCCTGAACCCATGGCATGGCATCCCGTGCAACTGCCGCGGGTCAGAAAGGGGTTGGGGCCGGTACCGCCGCCAAGCAGGGCCATTTCGCTCCCATCCTGGCTGTTGTGCATGGTATGGCAGTTTGCGCAGAGGCCTATTGCGGCGCCGGCGTTGACGGTTGCGGCAAAGCCAAGCAAAAAGAGAAGAAAAGCGAAAAAAGTCAGGGGGGATGCTAAAGAAAATTTCTTAATGATTTGAGCGGAACAGCCGTGATAAAAGCACAAAGACTTGCCAAGTACACGCATTGCGGCACCTCATGAATGATTTTTGGGACAAAAGTGCTTTTTACTTCTATGCCGAGCTGGTCATTTCCAAAAATCATCATTTTTTCAGTCTTTTAGCTATTTCGAGCTGGCACCTAAGTATTTATACCTAGACAAAAATATAATAATACGTTTTGAACGGAAAATCAAATAAATATTTAATATAGGTTTGTTTTTAGGAGCCGTTATGAAATAACCTCGGTTTTTTGAACCATTTCGTTGCGGCTCCTTATGCCGTTTTACCAGCCAGATGAGGACGTTATTTTGTTACAACGGCTTGACAAATCCGATGGCTGGTATCGAAAAACGTGCAATGATTCCGTTTTGCCTGCACCGGCGTTGGAATTTCCGCCCAATGGGGAGTGTGGCATTTTCCTCTTGATTTCTGTTAGGTAACATGCCACTAATGAAGTATGATCGGCGGTTGGGCAGAAGGAGAAGGCACGGAATCCGGGAGACGCCGGAATCCGTTTCCTCGGTTTCGCAAACTGCCCGGCCGCAGGACAGGGCATATGGCTCTCCGGGCTGGCCTCGCGAAAATTCGGGGCCTAATTGTTTACTTCTCAACTTTCTGACTTGATCTATTTTGTCGAAATAACGATATTTTTGTGACATAGTTGCTGCTCTGATCTCCGTCGTGGGGAATTCAGGAGACAGGAGACAGAATTCAGAATGGTTGATTTTATTATGTTTTATTCTGGCTCCTGATTTCTGGCTGCTGAATTCTCTGGAAACAAGCTGCGGGGAACTCCTCAGGGCCAATAAATCCGAAACCTTCAATTTTGCAATGCTGCCATGAAACATGTAATTATCGTCGGCGGGGGTTTTGCCGGTCTGAACGCCGCCAAGATCCTGGGCAACAAAACAGATATCCGCGTCACCCTGCTTGACAATCACAATCACCATCTGTTCCAGCCCCTGCTCTATCAGGTTGCCATGGCGGCCCTGAGCCCGGCGGAAATCGCCGTGCCCATCCGCCGCATTCTGGCCGGCTACCGCAATATCACCGTGCTGCAGGATGAGGTGATCGGGGTTGATCTCCGGCAGCGTACCGTGACCGCCAGGGAGTGCGGTCTTCACTATGACTATCTGCTGCTTGCCTGCGGCGTCAAGCATGCCTATTTCGGCCACGAGGAGTGGGAGGAGCATGCGCCGGGACTGAAAACCATTGAACAGGCCACCGAGATCCGGCGGCGGGTGTTAAGCGTTTTTGAGGCGGCGGAACGGATCAGCGATTGCGGCAACCAGCTCAAGCATCTCACCTTTGTCATCGTGGGAGGCGGCCCGACCGGCGTTGAACTGGCCGGCGCCATCGGCGAGATATGCCGTTACACCCTGACCAAGGATTTTCGCAACATCAATCCGCGGCAGGCGCGCATCATCCTGATTGAGGCCGGCCCGCGCATTCTGCCATCTTTTTCCGCGGATCTGGCGGACAAGGCGGCCCATGACCTGGCCGCTCTCGGGGTGCAGGTCCGCACCTCAAGCCCGGTCACCGATATTGACAGCAAGGGGGTGCAGATCGGCGGCGAACGGCTGGAGGCCAGCACCATCCTCTGGGCCGCCGGGGTGGAAGCTTCGCCAATCGGCAGAAGCATGGGCGTTGCGACCGACAGGCTGGGCCGGATTGTGGTGGAAGCCGATCTCAGCATCAAAAATCATCCTGAGGTATTTGCGGCCGGGGATCTGGCCAATTTTTCCCACGGCCGCGCCACTCCCCTGCCGGGCCTGGCTCCGGTTGCCCTGCAGCAGGGACGCTTCATCGCCCGCAACATTCTGCGGGAAACAGCCGGCAAGGCCCGCCGTGATTTCCGCTATCTTGATAAAGGCCAAATGGCCACCATCGGCCGCAGCAATGCGATCATCGAACTGGGCAGCCTGCGTTTCAAGGGCTTTTTTGCCTGGCTGGCCTGGGTGGTCATCCATATCTATTATCTCATCAGCTTTGAAAACAAATTTTTTGTGACCCTGCACTGGGTCTGGTCCTTTTTTAATTTCCGCCGCGGCGCCCGGCTGATCATCAATAAGGAATGGCGGTTTTACCGGAAGAATGCAGCCGGGGAAAACCAAGAAGGGGGAAACAGCAAACAGGCATAGGCGGGAAAGAAGATTCCGGAATGCTTGATCCAGGAGAAAAGGCGCGGGTGAGCGAACAAAAAAAAGGCCCGCTGCATCTCAGCGGGCCAGGCCGGTCATATTATCTTGCTACCGTCGTTTCATTGGTCTTGCCGCAATGAGGGCATTTTGCTTTCACCTTTGTTTCAGACCAGGCATATACTTCCCTGCCGCATTTCGAGCAGATGCATGCATCACCCACTGCTTCAGGTTTCGGCGGCAGAAGTTCGTTTCCGCATTCCGGACATCGCAGTTCTGGCATAGTATTCACCTCCCGCATCCGACTTTTTCACGGACACCCCTTCAACAGCTTTTCAGGTGCCGCGCACTTTTATTTTCATTTCAATTATCCACTTCTTTCCAGGTCAGCCGTCAGCACATGGGCCGCCAGGCATTCCCGGCGGCACAGCTCCTTTGCTGTCCCTTATGCTGAAACTTTAAGGATCGCGCAATGGTCTGTCAATGCAGGCTGAAAGCGGGAAAGATCGGAGGGGCGCAGAAAAATAAAGCAATAAGGCAAAAGGCACCATTTTTCAAGAAATAGCGGGCGGTGGCCAGTAAAGGAAACTCGATGATTCCGGTTGATATCTGCAATTTTTCTTGAGGTGAGCGAGAATGAAGCGAGACGTTCTCAATCGTTATGAACGCGACTCAAAAGGCAGCATCCTGATCGATGTGGCGGCTGACAGGGTGGAAGATCTCTACAGTGATTTTGACAAGAGCGCTCCTTACATCCGCAGGGACCTGGACCAGGACCTGGTCGACTACCTGATCGACTGCGCCAGAGAACTGGGCAATGAACCATTCACCATCAGCTTCACCCTTGCCAATCCGCCGGATGACACCGGGCTTTCCCGGATCAGGGGGAGCATCAACACCTTCTTTCTGTATCTGGTAGAGGTTGAGCGGCAAAAGGTCCGGCAGATGGTGCGCCGGTCGCTTGTTCTTTTCTGCATCGGCATTGCCATCCTGTTCATCTCCGTCTGGGTCAACCGCTGGCTGGGCCCGGACCACTCGGTCGTGGCCTACGTCTTTGCCGAGGGTCTCATCGTCGCGGCCTGGGTCTCATTGTGGGAGTCCCTGGCGACATTTCTGGTCGAATGGTTTCCTCAGCTCGCAAATATCAAGCTCTACCACCGGTTGGCGGCGGTGCAACCCGTGTTCCGCTCCGGACCGGAAGCACTGCCGGGCGGGGATGGGGCGCTCCAGCCGGTTGCCCCGGCCGACCGTTGACAACCGGCCGCAAAGGGCTTGCCCGGAGGCCTTGACGCATGATTCAAAACGTGTATTCTGCTCCGGCCCGGCCGGGCACAACCCGTCCGCCCAAGGCTGCGGTCAGCATCTTGGTGGCCTTTTCGCCGGTGCAGTGACAGGGCACCACCAGCTCCGGGGTGAAGGAGCGCAGGGCGGCAATGGTCTGTTCGAGACGCTCCGTGCCGGCGTCCAGCAGATGAAAGCCGCCGATCACGGCGCGCAGTCTGTTCGTGCCGCTCAGGCGAAAGACGTGGGTGAGGGTGTTGACGATGCCGGCGTGGCAGCAGCCGACGCAGACAACCAGCCCGCGCCCGGTCGTCATCCAGAGGGCGAGGTCGTCGTCAATGGGGTCCGCCCGCCTGCCCTGGCGGTCAAGAAAGAACGGGCCGCCTGGGTCTTCAAAGCTTGTCTCGCGCGGGATGGGGCCGGTGAGGCCGATCCCCCTGGCAATCAGCCGCGCCCTGGAGGTCCAGTGGAGATTCTCTTCCGGCAGCTTGTCAAGGGCGGCCATGGAATCGCTGGGCATCCGGATCGCCTTTGCCGTCCCGTTCCGCATGGAGTAGCGGGGTTGCACCACCCCGGCGTGGCAGTAGACTTTCGCCTTCCGCGAAGATTTCAGGACAAGGGGGACCCCGCCGGTATGGTCGTAATGGCCGTGGCTCAACACCAGGATATCCGCCCGCTCCAGCCCGATTCCCAGTTTGCCGGCGTTATCCGCCAGGGCTGCCCCCTGACCGGTATCAAAGAGAATTTTCGTGTCGCCGGCGTCAATCCACAGTGACAGGCCATGCTCCGCCCGCAGCCCGTCCCCGGCCTGGTTATCAACCACAATGGTGATGGACAGCTGCGGGATAATCATGCCAACTCCCGGCGCTGCATGAATCTGGCCTTGGCCCGGGCCATGGTTGAGCCGGCAATAACGATTTCCGACCGCAGATGATAAAGCGGCGGGCAGCTTGACACTATCCAGGCCCGTATGGCCAGGGTCTCGGTGCAGGCAACAGGTTTGACGAACCGCACCCGAAGGTCCCCGGTGAGGGCCTGCACGCCATGGTAAAACAGGCAGTGAGTCATGGCCGTATCAAGCAGGGCGGCTATGACGCCGCCGTGCAGGATGCCTGCGTAGCCCTGCAGTCCGGGGTGGGCCTGGAACCGGGTGCAGACCACCCCATCTTTTTCCGCCAGGAATGACAGATGCAACGACCACGGGTTCCGGCTGCCGCACAGCAGGCACTGGGCGTGGCCATGGTCCGGGCATTGGCCTGCGCAGGGTTCAGCGGCCACAGACATTTTCACCCAAATGCAGCGTTCCGGCCGGCTGCGATTGATCCGGCGGCGGCTGCTGATCCAGGGCGGCAATGGGCGCGATGATCTGGCGCATGATCTCCGCGGTGGGGGAAGCGGCATAATCCAGGACAAAGGGTTGGCCATTGTCGCAGGCCTGGGCCACCATGGGGTCCATGGGGATCGATCCCAGGAATGGCACCTGCATGGACTCGGCGATGCCCCGGCCGCCGGTTGAGGTGAGCACCGCCGAGATTTCGCCGCATTTGGGGCAGACGAAGCCGCTCATGTTCTCCACCACCCCGAGCACCGGCACCCGCAGCTCCCGGCAGAAGGTGATGGACTTGCGCACGTCCACCGTGGCGACCTTCTGCGGGGTGGTGACAATCACCGCGCCGTCCAGTCCCTCAATGAGCTGGCAGATGGTAAGCGGCACGTCCCCGGTGCCGGGCGGAGAATCGATGATCAGAAAGTCCAGGTCGCCCCAGGCCACCTCCGTCAGAAACTGTTTGATGACGCCGATCTTCATCGGCCCCCGCCAGATCACGGCATCATCCGGGCTCTTCAGCAGAAAACCAAGCGACATCACCTTCAGGCCGTCCATATCCACGGGCAGCAGATCATCCCCGTCCGCCCTGATCGTGGCCCCCTCAAGGCCCAGCATGGTGGGAATACTGGGGCCGTGAATATCCACATCCAGCAGGCCGACCCGCTTGCCGGCCAGCATCAGGGCCATGGCGAGATTGACCGCCACCGTGCTCTTGCCGACCCCGCCCTTGCCGGACAGCACCGCCACCTTGTGGCCGATCCGGCAGAGCCGGGAGGCAAGTTTCTGGCGCTCGGCGAATTCTTCCGCGCTTTCATCCGTGTGCCGCCGGGTTCCCGAGCAGCTGCTGTCCCCGCAGCTGCCGCAGGTTTTCCCGGCGTGGCCGGGGCCTTGGTCTGCTGCCGCTTGCCCGGGACCCGGGTAATTCTCATCAGTTGTTTGCATCGTGTGCTTTTACCTCCTGTTGTCTATTCTGTCAGTATTATTGCGATAACCGCTTAATTTCAATGATGGGACAAGGTAATGCCCCCGGTGGTTTCGTGACCTCCAGCATCGTTTTTCCCGGCGATAGCCTTGAAATGCCTGGCGCGCCCGATACAGGAGCAGTCCTTTGTTTTTATGCAATACTAAGGCTAATGGCGCCATTTATTCATCTCCTTTTTCCGCTCGAGCGGCTGGGCCGGGGAAATGCCCGGCCCAGCCGCACCGCCCTTATTGGGCCGCGATCAGGGGGCAATTTCCTCCAGGCGCGTCCTGAGCTGATTCAGTTCCGCCTGCAGGGCGTCGGCCTTGTTTTTCAGGTTATATTTTTGCGTCTCCTGGCCGGGCTCCTGATCCGGCGCAACATTCCAGCCGGACCACATTCTGCCCGGCCCGCCCGTGGCATGGAAGCGATTCCGCTGCCCCCGGCGGCAGCCGCCTGCTCCGCGTCCCTGGCCTTGATTTGCGTAACCGGGCATTGCCGTCCCGGCGCAGAATCCGGCGGCCCGTCCCGTCATTGCCCCCATTCCCATGGGTCCTGTTCCATTTCCTCTTGGCATGGTCCTGTCCTCCCTGGTGCGATTTTGGTCCTCAGATAATGTCAATAAAAGCAGCTCAGCCTGGGGTTGGTACCGGCCATTTATCTCCGGACAACCGAGGCGGAGAGACCTTCACAGAGGCATGCTTCCATGTTCTGCAGCAACATCTCCCGGTGGTTCAGCTTGATCAGCACCTCATCGTCGGCAACGACGGCATCCGCATAAACAATGCCCTCCGCCATTAAGGCCTCCACGTCGGCCCGGTTATCGTTTGGGCCATCATGACACTTCTGCGCCGCGGCGCATTCATAGGGGATACCTTCAGCCATCATGCCCGCCATGTCTGTCGTGTCCGGGGCGGCGCTGGAGGTGCCGGCGCCAGCCAGGGCTAGCAAGGCGGCTGCAGCCAGGCTGCGGCCAAACAATTTCATGAAAATTTTCTCCTTTCTCATTTTTTTCCTCCCAAGATCAATTGGTTAATAGCATGGGAACTTTTCCTGTCTGGCAAGTTCCGGATCCGAAATACTCATCATAAGCTGAGGCATATGGCAAAAAAATTGCGGCATATTTGCGTTCAGGAGATATTCCTTCCGCCCATTGCGGTGCGTTGACGCAGGCTGCGGCAGCGCCGCCGGCAACCGGGCATGGCAAAGGCATCGGCAGGAAGACCGTCGCTGCGCCAGGCCTGGATGACCTCGGGCAGTTCGCCGGCCACAAAGGGAACCAGCCGGATGCCGTAAGCGCAAAGCATCTCCTGCAGGGATCTGGAAATAGCGCCGCAGACCAGCGTGTCCACCCCCAGTTCCGCCAGACGGAGCACCTTCTGCACCGGCTGATCATCGGGCAGTGTCTCCCGGGCTTCCGCAATGATTTGTCCCGAGTCGTCCAGCTCAACCAGGTAAAGCTGCCTGGCGCTGTCAAAGACCGGGGCAATGCGATTGTCCCAGTATGCAAATGCCGCTTTCCTCATAATATGAAGCCCTGTTTATCCTTGGTTTCAGGGAAGAGCATTTGCCATGCCAGCTGGGCTGCAGGGGTAAATGATGTCTAATTTGCTGTAAATACGATATAAATGGTGATGACGGGAAATGAAATCAGGAGCGGTGCAGTAGCGGAACCGCTACCGAGGCTGGAAATGGCGATGCGTGTTCGCTACTGTGCGCGGGCCTTGCCGGAACGGCCATCCTGTTCCGGCAGGGAGATCCCCAGTTTTTTGATTCTGCGGAACAGGGTGGTTTTGTGGATGCCCAGCTCGTGGGCCGCGGCCAGGCGGTTGTAATTGTTGCGCTCCAAGGCCGTGCGGATGGATTGGGCGTCGAGCAGGTCATGGGCTGAGCGCACATTGGCGCCCATGGAGGCGGACAGGCCATGGGCCGTCAGCTCCTCCGGCAGGTGGCCGATGCTGATCAGACCCTCGCTGCACATGATGAAGGAGCGTTCGATGGCATTGGCCAGTTCCCGCACATTGCCGGGCCAGTGGTGGGCCATGAGCAGGGAAAGGGCCTCGGCGGCAATGCCCTGGATGGCTTTGCGCTGCAGCCGGTTGAAGCGCTCGATAAAATAGTCCACCAGGAGCGGGATGTCCTCTTTGCGGCGGCGCAGGGGAGGCAGCTGCACCCGGACCACGTTCACCCGGTAGTAGAGATCCTCCCGGAAGGCGCCGCTGCGGGTCTGTTCCGCCAGGTCCCGGTTGGTGGCGACGATGACCCTGGCGTCCGTCGTCTCAGACCGGGTGGCGCCCAGGGGCTCATAGGTTCGCTCCTGCAGCACGCGCAGCAGCCGCACCTGCAGGGCCGGGCTCACATCGCCGATTTCATCCAGAAAGATGGTGCCCCCCCGGGCCAGGTCAAAACGGCCGGGTTTGTCCTTGGCCGCGCCGGTAAAGGCCCCGGCCTTGTAACCGAAGAGTTCGGACTCGAGCAGGGTGTCCGGCAGAGCCCCGCAGTTGACCGCGATGAACGGGCCTTGCCGCCGGGGGCTCAAATCGTGAATGGTGTGGGCCATCAGCTCCTTGCCCGTGCCGGTTTCCCCGAGAATCAGCACCGTGCTGGGGCTGGCGGCAATGGCGGGCAGGACCTCGAACACCCGCTGCATGAGGGGGCTGCGGCTCACCAGATCGCCCACCCGGAAGCGGCTGTCCAGCTCCCGGCGCAGGGCCTCCACCTCGCTCAGGTCGCGGAAGGTCTCTGCTCCGCCCACCAGTTTGCCGCCGGCGTCTTTGAGCACGGCGGTGGAAACGCTGATGGGGATGCGGTTGCCGTCACTTGTGATGATATAGCCGGATTTGCCGATAATGGGTTTGCCGGTTTTCAGCGTCTGCTGCAGGGCACAGCCGGTGCCGCACATGCTGGAACGGAAAACATCTGAGCAGCGGCGCTGGATCGCTTCCTGGCGGGAAACGCCGGTGATCTCCTCGGCCGCCCGGTTAAACGAGGTGATGCGCCAATCCATGTCCACGGTAAAAACGCCGTCCGAGATGCTCTCCAGGATCGCCTCGGTGGGGGTGGCCAGGGCTTGTTTGCTGTTTTTCATACCGCCGCTCATGGGGGCCTCCGGGTTTGCAGGTTCGAGTCTTGGCCTGCCGGCCGGACTGCGAAAGGTCAGATGGTTTTATAAGCCCTGCCGCGGGGAAGGTCAACAGGAACCTGATCAACGTTTTTAGCCGCCGGATGATAAACCTGGCCGGGGATAAAATTTCAACTTTCTGAGTTGTGGTAACATATTGAAATTAAATTGATATCCTCATGGTCCCCGCAGCTTGTTTCCAGAGAATTCAGAAGACAGAAATCAGGAGCCAGAATAAAACGTAATAAAATCAACCATTCTGAATTCTGTCTCCTGTCTCCTGAATTCTCATGACGAGATCAGAGCCGCAACTATGTCACAAAAATATCGTTATTTCGACAAAATAGATCAAGTCAGAAAGTTGAGTTAAAATGTATCATTTCAGCTGAACAGCGGCAGATTTTACGTGGATTGTATGGTAAGGTGATCGCTGACAGGTAAAAATGACGATTCAGCCGGGCTTGACCGGTTCTATTTTTTTCCTCAGTATAACGGGAAGCAGCATGACAGAGGCCATCCTGGTCGTTCTCATCATCGTTCCTTTTTTTGCCGCCCTGGCGTGCCTGCTCATCCGCTCAACCGCTTGCCGCGCATGTATCGTCATCGCCACCGCCGCAATGCTTGCGGTCAGCAGTCTGCTGCTGCAGGGGCCCCTTGCCCCGGATGCCGGCCTCCGGTGGGCCGGGCTCATTGATCCGCTCATCACCGGCTGCGATTTTCTGCTGCTGGCCGTCATGTTTTATCTGGGCTGCCGTTACCGCCACCCCCTCATCGTTCTGCTGACCGCCGGCCAGCTTGGCTTATTTGTCCGGCTTGAGTTCTTCGTCTTTGCCAAAGACCGGGGCCACGCTCTCTTTCAGGTTGACGTTCTATCGCTCACCCTGGTCCGGGTGGTCTGCCTGGTGGGCGGGCTCATCTGTCTGCACGCCATTCCCTACATGCAGGCCCATGAACAGCATCAAAATCCTGCCAGGTCCCGCCAGCCGCAATTCTTTGCCCTGCTGCTGCTGTTTCTCGGCGCCATGAACGGTCTGGTGCTCACCAATCATCTGGCCCATTTCTATTTTTTCTTTGAACTGACCACCCTCTGCTCCTTTCTGCTCATCGGCCATGACCGCAGCAAGGAGGCAATGGATAACGCCCTGACAGCCCTGTGGATGAACGGACTGGGCGGCCTGCTGCTGCTTTTTGCCATCCAGGGGCTCTATGGGCAGAGCGCCATGCTCGATATGACCGGGCTGGCGGCGGCCACCGCAGGCAATCAGGCGGCACTCCTGCCCCTTAGCCTGCTGCTGCTGGCCGCCTTTACCAAATCCGCCCAGCTGCCCTGGCAGAGATGGCTGCTGGGGGCCATGGTGGCGCCGACGCCCACCTCCGCGCTGCTCCATTCCAGCACCATGGTCAAGGCCGGGGTGTACCTGGCCCTGCGTTTTGCCCCGGCCTTTGCCCACACCCTGCTCGCCCAGGGGCTCATGCTGGCCGGCGGCTTCACCTTCCTGGCCGCCGCGGCCCTTGCCATCGGTCAGCGCAACGCCAAAAAGGTGCTGGCCTATTCCACCATCAGCAATCTCGGTCTGATATTTGCCTGCGCCGGCATCGGCACCCCTGCTGCCGTGGCGGCGGCCATGCTGCTGATTCTCTTTCATGCCGTCTCCAAGGGCTTGCTCTTTCTCTGTGTCGGCACGGCGGAGCAGCAGGTGCACAGCCGGGATATCGAGGTGCTGCGCGGCCTGTGCGCCCGGATGCCGCTCACCGGCATGATCGCGGTGCTGGCGGTGCTGACGCTCATTGTGCCGCCTTTCGGCATGCTGCTCGGCAAATGGCTGGTCTTTGAGGCCGGGGCGGATCATCTCGTTTTTTATCTCATGCTGGTGCTGGGCAGCTCTTTTACCCTGCTCTACTGGGTGCGGCTGGCCGGAACCCTGCTGGCCAGCGGGCAGGTCGAGGGGTTCAAGCCGGAAAGGCAACCCTTGCTCAGCCGGTTCCCGCTGGTGGCCCTGGCCTGCGGCGCCGTGGTGCTGGCGCTTGGGGCGCCGATCCTCTATGGCCGTCTGTTGCCTGGGGGCCAGACCTGGTCTGCCGGCCGGGGAGGGGTTTTGACGACTGCCGTTGGCTCGTTTCCCCTGGACGTGCTCTTTGCCGTGGCGGCGCTTCTCGGGTTGCTGGCTCTATTCGGGGTCAGCAGGGCCATGGCCGGCCGCAAAGCCTTCCCCTATCTGGCCGGCGCCAATACGAGGCTGCCTGATCATTTTGTCGGGCCCATGAACCGGCCGGTGCGGGCAATGGTGGAAAACTCGTATCTGGCCCCGTTCTTTGGCGAAGAACGCTGGACCCTGTGGGTGAATCTGGCTGCCGCAGGTTTTTTGCTTGTCATGCTCGGCGGTGCCTTATGGCAGTGATGCAGACCACCGCTCTTGCCCTGGCCGTGCTCGGTGCCGCGCTCCTCCTGGGGGGGCTGCTCAGCGGCCTGGACCGGCGGCTTACTGCCCGGCTGCAGTCCCGCCAGGGCCCGCCATTCACCCAGCCTTTCTTTGATGTGATCAAACTGCTGGCCAAGGAGAGGATGGTCACCAACCCCTGGCAGGCATTTTCGCCGCTGGCGACTCTTTCCGCCGCGGCCTGCGCCCTGCTTCTTTTTGCCTGGCAGGGGGATCTGCTGGTCATCCTCTTTGTCCATATGGCCGGCGGCGTCTTTCTGGTGCTGGGGGCCATGGCCTCCCCCTCACCCTACAGCCAGATCGCCGGTCAGCGGGAACTGTGGCAGATGCTGTGCTGCGAGACCCTGCTCTTTGTCATGGCCGGCGCGCTCTATCTCACCACCGGCAGCTTTCGGGTGAGCGGGGCGGCGGCCCTGGGGGAACCGCTTCTTTATCGGCTGCCCTTGCTGTTTGCCGCCTTTCTCCTGGCCTTGACGGTGAAGATGCGCAAATCGCCCTTTGATCTGGCCGGCTGCCATCATGCCCACCAGGAGCTGGTGCGCGGGGTGTTCACCGAATACGTCGGACCCCATCTCGGCCTGCTGGAAATCGCCCACTGGCTTGAGGTGGTACTCTATCTCGCCATCTGTTCCCTGTTCTGGGCGACCGGGCCCTGGGGCATGATCCTGCTGCCCCTGACCGCCTTCCTGGCCGTCATTGTCCTGGACAACGTCTCGGCCCGGTTGACCTGGCGCTGGATGCTCGGCTGGGGCTGGGGCGCGGCCTTTGTCCTGTCGGCGGTTAATCTCTTCTGGCTCAAGGGGTAAGGGCATGGGACTCATCGATAAACTGATCAGCACGGCCCGGCGCAGCTCGCCCTGGCTGCTGCACTTTGACTGCGGCAGCTGCAACGGCTGCGACATCGAGACCCTGGCCTGCCTGACCCCGGTCTATGACGTGGAGCGTTTCGGGGTGGTGAACGTGGGCAACCCCAAGCATGCCGATATCCTGCTGGTGACGGGCACGGTCAATCTTCGCAACCGGGAGGTGCTGGCCGTGCTGTATGAGCAGATGCCGGAACCCAAAGTGGTGGTGGCCATCGGCGCCTGCGGGTTGTCCGGCGGCATATTCAGGGAGGCGCCCAATGTGGTGGGCGGGGTGGACAAGGTCATCCCGGTGGATGTCTATGTGCCGGGCTGTCCGGCCAGGCCCGAGGCCATCATCGACGGGGTGGTGCTGGCCCTGGAAAAATTCAGGGGAAAAGCGTTGGCGGTTTTGTAACTACTGAAAGTTCACCACGGAGCGCACAGAGCCCACAGAGCTAACCGGCTGTAATAAAAAATATTTCTCTGCGATCTCTGTGTGCTCCGTGGTGAATAAGGAGAAGAAAAATGACCATTGAGGCCGACAGGATCGACAGCGTTGAGCTGTGCCGGGCGGTGGCGGCATTCAAGGCAAAAGGCTGCCGTTTTGTCACCATCACCTGTGTCGGGGCGGACCAAAGGGGCGCCGAGCTGCTCTATCATTTTGACCGGGAGCTTGCGCTCAGCCATCTGCGGCTCACCGTGGCAGGCGACGAGGTGCCCAGCATTTGCGGCATCTATAGCGCCGCCTTTCTGGTGGAAAACGAGATCCAGGACCAGTTCGGCCTGCGTTTTAACGGGCTTGTCCCTGATTACCGGCGCACCCTTTTTCTGGCGGGGGAAGACAGCCTCCCGCCTTTCCGCCGGAAGAGCGGGCCGGACCAGGAGGAGTGAAGATGGCCGGCACAATCCTTCCCTTCGGCCCCCAGCATCCGGTGCTGCCCGAGCCTCTGCACCTTAATCTCCAGATTGAGGATGAGATCGTCGTGTCCGCCACCCCGGCCTTCGGCTATGTGCATCGCGGCCTGGAAAAGCTGGCTGATATCCGGGATTTCCGCCAGATGATCCAGGTGGTTGAACGGGTGTGCGGCATCTGCTCCATGATCCACGCCCTCACCTACTGCCAGGGGCTGGAGGAGCTGATGGGGATTGAGCCAACCCCCCGGGCCAGATTCCTGCGGGTCATCTGGTCGGAGCTGCACCGGCTGCACAGCCATCTGCTGTGGCTGGGGCTCTTTGCCGATGCCATGGGTTTTGAGAGTTTGTTCATGCAGCTGTGGAAGGTGCGGGAACGGATCATGGATATCAACGAGGCCACGGCCGGCAACCGGGTGATCCTCTCCGTCAACGTCATCGGCGGGGTGCGGCGGGACCTGGATTCCGGCCAGACGGCCTGGATCCTCTCTGAACTTGCCGAGGTGGAAAAGGGGTTCAGCGCCATGAGCCGCACCATCCTGCATGATTACACGGTGCAGAAACGCACCCGGGGCAAAGGGGCTCTTTCCCGCAGCCAGGCCATGGAGCTTGGCTGCGTCGGGCCGATGCTGCGCGCCAGCGGCGTGTCCCAGGATATGCGCCTGCTGGGCTATGCCGCTTACGGTGAGCTTGAGTTCGCCCCGGTGGTGGAGCAGGACGGCGACTGTTATGCCAGGTGCCGGGTGCGTTTTGCCGAGTTGGGCCAGTCCATCGGTCTGATCCGCCAGGCCATTGCCAAACTGCCGGCAGGAGATACCAGTGTGCCGGTCAAGGGCAGGCCGCCCGCGGGGGAGGTGGTGGCCAGGGCCGAGCAGCCCCGGGGCGAGTGCCTGTATTATATCAAGGCCAACGGCGGCAAATTCCTGGACCGGCTGCGCATCCGCACCCCCACCTTTGCCAATATCCCGGCCCTGACCGTCATGCTGCCGGGCATTGAGCTGGCCGACGTGCCGGTGGTTTTGCTGTCCATTGATCCCTGCATCAGCTGTACGGAACGGTGAGGGTAGACAAACCTGATCGCTGCAGATTTTACGTTGATACTCAAATTGGAGTTCGAGAAGAGTGACTAAAGTACTTAAAATGTCCTTGTGCCCCTTGCGGGTATCTTGTGCCCCTTGCGGGTATAAAATACTTGAAGTTGCGGTACTTTCTGGTCCGATAACTCCTTTAACTTAAGGCACTTGAAATACTTTAGGCATTTTAGGCACTTTAATATGGTATTCATGATCCCGGTTGTTCTGAAAAACCTGTTTGGCCGCTGCGCCACCCGGCCGTACCCGCAGAGCCCGCGGCAGCTCTTTGCCGGCAGCCGGGGCCAGCTGATCAATGATGCCGGTAAATGCATCCTGTGCGGCACCTGCGCCCGCAGCTGCCCCTCCCAATGCCTCACGGTCAGCAGAAAAGAAGGGTTGTGGCAATACGAGCCCTTTGCCTGCGTCTTCTGTGGGGTGTGCGTGGAGGCCTGCCCCGCCGGCAGCCTGTCGCAGCTCGGCCAGTGGCGCCCGGCGGTGCGGGAGCGGGAAAGGGTGGTGCTGAAGGTGGAGGTGAAAAGTGAAAAGTCAGGAGTCAGGAGTGAGGCGTGAGGAGAAAAGGCAAAAGGCAACAGCAAGACGTGTAGGGGCGGTTCGTGAACCGCCCTCAGCCGGAAAGGCAAAACGCATTTTTTTTTACCTCAGGTGTTCCACCAGGATTTTGACGCCGATGCCGATGAGCAGCAGGCCGCCCAGCACCTCCACCCGCTTGCCCCAGATCATGCCGATTTTACCGCCCAGCAGCATGCCGGCCACGGTCAGGGTGGAGGCGGTCAGGGCGATCACCAGGGCCGGGGTCCAGATATTGACCCCGATAACGGCCAGGGACAGCCCCACGGCCAGGGCGTCGATGCTGGTGGCCACGGAGAGCATGACCATGGTCGCCCCTTTGGTGGGGTCGGTTTTCTGCTTTTCCCCGTCATCATGAAAGGCCTCGATGATCATCTTGCCGCCGACAAAGGAAAGCAGCCCAAAGGCCAGCCAGTGGTCATAGGTGCTGATCAGACCCTGCAGGCTGAGGCCGGCCAGCCAGCCGATGATCGGCATGAGTCCCTGGAAAAGGCCGAAGTGAAAGCCCAGGCGGAAGAGCTGCCTTTTGCTCACCGGGTGCAGGGCAACGCCGGCGGCCAGGGCCACGGCAAAGGCGTCCATGGCCAGGGCCAGGGCGATGAAGGCTAAGGTGACGGGTTCCATAGTATTCCGGGCAGATATTGACCTTGCGGTGATTTGCCGCTGCAATGAATGGATCAACAGCTGTTTACTTGAGGTTTCCGGCTTTATAAGATAAAAGAGGAAGCGAGGTCAAGCTTAAGCCGCGGTAAAAAAAATAATATCGCCGTCTGGATGTTAGCGACGGCATAAGGAGTCGTATTGCGATGCGCCTTGCCGCTGCCTACCGCGCCGCCTCCTCTGCTGCAAATGCCGTGAGATCCCGGCAAAAACCCGAACCGGAGCGTTTTTATGAAGCAGAAACCTTCTGCCATCAATATCATATGGCTTTCCATGGTGCTTCTCGCCACCGTGACCGCCGCCTATACCGGCAGGATGGATGAGGTCACCAAGGCCTCTTTTGCGTCGGCCAAGGACGCGGTGACCCTGGCCATCGGCCTCATCGGCCCCATGGCCCTCTGGCTCGGCATCATGAAGGTTGCCGAGGCCGGCGGGCTGCTGCGCATTGTCGCCCGCTGGGTGCGTCCGGTCATGGTGCGGCTTTTCCCGGATGTGCCCCATGATCACCCGGCCATGAGCGCCATGATCATGAACATGGCGGCCAATGCCCTGGGCCTGGGCAATGCGGCCACGCCCATGGGCATCAAGGCCATGCAGGAGCTGGACAAGCTGTCCGCGGAAAAGGGCACGGCCACCAATGCCATGTGTCTGTTTCTTGCCATCAACACCTCCAGCGTCACCCTGCTTCCCCTGGGGGTGATCACGGTGCGGGCCGCGGCCAATGCCTCCAGTCCGGCGGAGGTGCTGGTGCCGACGCTGATCGCCACCTTCTGTTCCACCTTTGTCGCCATTGTCATGGCCAAGCTGCTGGCCGGCCGTCAGGAGATGCTGCAGGCCGCGCCCTATGAGAAGGCGGACGATATTGAGGGAAAAAGCGGGGAGGAGGGGGCGGACCTGCTGCCGCCGGGAAGAGGCGGCAGGATCTTCATCTGGCTGCTCATCGCCGCCTTTGTCGGCGGGGTGATCTATCAGTGGCGGACCGCCCCGCCGGTTTCCATGGGCTCGGTGGACACCATGAACGCCATCACCAGCTGGCTGATTCCCGTGCTCATTTCCCTCCTGCTCATTTTCGGCTACCTGCGGGGGGTAAAGATTTACGAGACCCTGACCGACGGGGCCAAGGAGGGATTTTCCACCGCGGTGCGCATCATTCCCTTCATGGTGGCGATTTTTGTCGCCATCGGCATGTTCCGGGCCAGCGGCGCCATGGATATCTTGATAAAGCTCCTGTCACCGCTCACCCAGGCGGTGGGCATGCCGGCCGAGGCCCTGGCCGTGGCGCTGATGCGGCCCCTGTCCGGCAGCGGCTCGTTTGCCATCATGAGCGAGATCATCAATCAGGACCCGGACAGCTTCCTCTCCCTGCTGGTTTCCACCATGCAGGGCTCCACGGAAACCACCTTTTACGTGCTGGCCGTTTATTTCGGCAGCGTGGGCATCAGAAGAACCCGCCACGCCCTGCCCGCCGCCCTCTGCGCCGATGCGGCGGGCATGATCGCCTCGGTGGCCGTCTGCCACCTCTGGGCGGGGTGATGTTCTGCCACATCCTTTGCTCCGCTTCTGATCAGATAACTCCTTTAACTTTAGACACTTTAAGTACTTCAAGTATTTTAGGCACTCAAGCTGGCAACAGGCCAGAATCCGAAGTGGTGACATGTCTTATTGAAATTACGTCACGCCATCAGGAGTTCTGAATTTCCGCTTTGCCCCTTATTATTTTATTTTTGTGCGTGTTTTCTCAGCCCTCCCCCTGACAAGGCTCTTGCCATGCAGCGGGGATTCATGCTAGAGTTTTGCCTATCACGAACTGCCAACGGGAAGTTTGAACCGCGTAAATGAAGACCGGAAGCGGAAACAGGAGTTGCAGCATAAACCTCATCATTCGGCTGAAAGGCATGTCATGAAATGTATTGCAAAGGCGTTTGTGTTCGGTATCGTATTGGGCCAGGTTCTCTTTCTGGCCGGGGCAAAGGTTTTTGCCGCGCAGTTCCAGCATGGTGCGCAACGGGTCATGGGCGTCTGGCAGTGTGTGAGCATCCATGGGCAGCAGACCAGGCTGGTTATTGACAAAGAGTATTTTGAAATAAACGGCGACAAGACCGCCTACACCATGGTGACCGGCGCGATCCGGGTGGAGGGGGCCTACGGTCCGGTGAACTATTATTATAATTTCCGCGGGGATTCCCTGCTGGTCGCCTTTCCGGACGGCGACAGGATCATCTGTGAGAGAGCGCAGCAGGAAGCGCAGAATCATAACGGGCAGACAGAAGATCTTCCGGTGCAGCCATTGCCTGATGACGAAAACAGCAGTAAATGATACCCATCCGGGAGCTGCTCAACAAAATCATCTGGGACAGGGATTTCGGCCGGGGAAATTTTGAGATCGGCTATTATGACCGGCTGGCAGAAAAGATCATCAGAGTCCCTTTCTCCATGCTGGAATTGATCCCCGGCGACCATTTTTCCTTTTACCTGTACGACCCTGAGGGGGAAACCCGTTCGGTCCCGTTTCACCGGGTGCGCCAGGTCTTCAAGGACGGGCAGCTGATCTGGCACCGAGGTGACTGATTGCAGCTGGGCGGTGATCCCCAACTTTTTACTCCTAACTCCTAACTTCTCACTCCTCACTTCCCATGTCTGATTCCCGCTCAAATATCGTGCTGATCGGCATGCCCGGCGCGGGCAAGTCTTCCGTGGGCCGCCTGCTGGCCAAGCGCGCCTCGCTGTCCTTTATCGATACCGACACCCTCATCCGCACTGCTGCCCAGGGCCGTTCCCTGCAGGACATCGTCGACCGGGAAGGCTATCTCGCCCTGCGCCGGCTCGAGGAGCAGGTGCTGCTCGATCTCCGCTGTACAAACCATGTGATTGCCACCGGCGGCAGCGCGGTTTACAGTCCTGCCGCCATGGACCATCTGCGCCGGCACGGGGTGATCGTCCTGCTGGAGGTGGATTTGCCCACCCTGCGGGCAAGGATTGCTGATTTCGACACCAGGGGGCTGGTCAAGCGGCCGGAGCAGACCCTGGAAGACCTGTTCGCCGAACGCTCCGCTCTGTACCTCAAGTATGCCGATCTCCGCATTGACTGCCGCCAGGGCAGCCCGCAGGATGTCTGTGCCGCGGTCCTGGCCGGGCTGCGGGCCGCAGACGCATCCGGCCAGTAGCCGCCGGCAGCTTGCCTGTAACTCCAGGACGTCCCGCATCTCCCTGAGCTCCGTTTTTTCGCCGGTCACCCCGTTGCCTATGCTTCGATATCATTTCATTGGTTGCCCTGGAAGAGCGAAGAGGGGGCTGGTTGTCTTGTTTCATCAGACAAAGAGTCCCCTGCCGCAGGACAGGACGGGATGACCAGCCGGGACGGAATGGGCGGTATGCTCAGGATGGGGCTGGGCCGGTGCGCTGTTTGCGGTCATTACCTGCTGGCAGGAAAGGGCGGCGGGGACAGGACGGCCTGGCATGCATCTTGAATTTGCCAGGGCCGGTAATCTGAACAAAAACAAGGGCTCGCACAGAACTCACAGAGATAACTAAGGTAATTAAAAATGTTTTCTTTGTGATCTCTGTGTGCTCCGTGGTGCAAACAGACTTTTCACGAATTCATCAAAACAAGGAGAACGCAATGGATTACAGAACCTGGGAGGCGGGCGCCATCAAGATTGAGGTGGATTATGATGCCTGCAACGGCAACGGCACATGTGTCGAAGTCTGTCCCGCGGAAGTCTATGTGCTGCAGTACGATAAGACCGTGCCGGTGAATATCGAGGAATGCATCGAGTGCTGCGCCTGTGTTGAAAATTGTCCGCAGCAGGCGATACGGCACTCTTCATGCTGAAGGGGCCGGGTAATCCGCTCCGGAACGTAAAGGGGGAAAATCATGAAAGAAACCATACTTATCACCGGCGCCAACCGCGGCATCGGCTTGGAGCTTGCCCGGATCTTTGAGCGGCAGGGCTGGGAAGTGATCGCCTGCTGCCGCCGGCCGGCCCAGGCCTCGGACCTGCAGGCCATCGAGGCCGGCTCCGGGGGCGGGTTGACCATCCGGCAGCTTGATGTCACCAGTGATGAAGAGATCCGGCAGCTGGCCGTCTCCCTGCGGGGCAGGCCCATTGCCATCCTGTTTAATAATGCGGGCATTCTGGGGCCGGAGGAGCAGGATTTCGGCAATCTGGCCGAAGAGGAGTGGCTTGGCGTCTTCCGGGTGAACACCATCGGCCCGTATAAAATGGTCCTCGCCTTTCTCGATAACGTCCTGCTCAGCCACCGGCGGGTCATTGCCACCCTGGGCAGCGCCATGGGCAGCATCAGTGAAAATTCCTCGGGCGGTTACTATATCTATCGCTCGGCCAAGGCGGCGGTGCACATGATCATGAAAAACCTCAGCATTGATCTGCGGCAGAAGGGCGTGACGGCGGTGGCCATGCACCCCGGCTGGGTCCGCACCAGGCTGGGAGGCCCCCAGGCGCCCCTCGGCCCGGCGGAGAGCGCTGCCGGGCTTTTTGAGGTGCTCACCAGCCTTACCCCGGAAAAAAACGGCGCCCTGCTCGACTACCAGGGCCGGGAGCTGGCCTGGTAGCCGAGCGGGTTTGCCCTGCCTGTCCTGCCTCAGATCGCCCCCAGCTGCAAATTTCCGGGCTAGTTTCGGATGACCAGCACCACTTTGCCGCGGGTGTGGCCGTTCTGGCTCTGCCGGAGCGCCTGCTGGAACTCGGCAAAGGGATAGGACTGCACTGTCGGCCGCACCTTGCCGCTGTCAATCAGCCGGGCAATTTCTCCGAGCTGGAGCCTGTCCGGCCTGACCAGCATGGCCGCGGCCCGAACCTGGTATTTGGCCTGCACCTCGGCTGGAGGTTCGGGCGGCAGGGTGGTGACCAGTATGCCGTTTTTCCTGAGCAGGGGCAGGGAGCGTTCCCTGGTTTCGCCGCTCAGCAGGTCGAGCACCACATCCACCTCGCCGGCCTCCTCCTCGAAGCGGACCGCCGTGTAATCAATGACCTGATGGGCGCCGATCTGCTCCAGAAAATCCAGATTAGCGGCCGAGGCAGTGGCGATGACGTGAGCCCCGATCCAGCAGCCGAACTGTACGGCAAAATGGCCGACTCCGCCGGCTGCGGCATGGATGAGCACCCTCTGGCCCGACCGCAGTCCGGCCACGTCGAACAGGCTCTGCCAGGCGGTGAGGGCGGCCACGGGCACGGCCGCGGATTGGCTGTGGTTCAGGGAGTCGGGCTTGATCGCCGCCTCGGCGGCCTTGACCACCGCATACTCGGCAAATGTACCTGGCGTGGCCGTGTTGCGGAAGGTGAAGACCTGGTCGCCGGGTTGAAATTCCTCCACTGCGCCGCCGGTTTTCTCCACCACCCCGGAGAGGTCATAGCCGGGGGTGTAGGGCAGCTCAAGCTTCAGGAAATCCTGCAGATGCCCTTCCCGCACCTTCCAGTCCACCGGGTTGATCCCCGCCGCATGGACCCGGACCAGCAGCTCGTCCTCGGCCGCAACCGGCCGCTCCACCTCTTCCATTATCATCTTTTCCGCGCCGCCGTATGCATGGACGCGGATCGCTTTCATGGTCGCCATGATGTGCCTCCTTTTGCTGTGAGTCTGAAAGTAGATAAAGTACCCGGAGTACAACTACCTGAAGTGGCTCAAATACTTGAAAATGGCTGCAGGTTGAAGTGACTCGGGAAAGCTCGCCGATCCGCCATTCCAAATCAAAAATCCCCCTTCAATCTCCGCTGAACCGCAGCACGGGTTTGATAGTGCGGCCCTGTCTGGCATCAGCCATGGCCTGATTGATCTCCCGGAAATCATAGAAACGCACCAGGCGGTCAAAGGGAAAGCGGCCTGCCCGGTACAGTTCGATGAGCAGGGGAATAAAGCGCTGGGGCACGGCGTCGCCCTGGATGATGCCGATGGTCTTTCTGCCTTCGGACAGCTCGCCCGGGCCGCTGCCCCCGGCAATCAGCGCCACGGTGCCGCGCGGCTTCAGGGCGTCCACGGCAAGCTGCAGCATTTGCGGGCTGCCGGAGGTGTCCACCGCAAAATCCACCCCCTTGCCGGTGATTGCCCGGAGGCGGGCGGCGGCCTCCTCCCGGCTGCTGTTGATCACCTGGGTGGCGCCCAGCTCAAGGGCCAGCTCCAGCCGCCTGGGATTGAGGTCAACGCCGATGATGGGCCCCGCCCCGGCAAGCGCTGCCGCCATGACCGCGGCCAGGCCCACCGCTCCGGTGCCGAAAATGGCGATGCTTTGCCCCGGGCCCGCGGCCAGCGAGTTCAGCACCGTGCCGGCCCCGGTCTGCAGGCCGCAGCCCAGCGGTCCAAGCAGGGCCAGGGGCAGCCCGGTATCAACCTTGACGACGTTGCGGCCGGTGGCCAGGGCATGGGTGGCGAAGGAGGACTGGCCGAAAAAATGGCCGCGCACCCCGCTGCGCCGGAGCCCATTGCTGCCATCCAGCCGGGCAAAGCCGAAATTCGCCTCATAGAAACGGTCGCAGCGGTTGGGCCGCCCGGCCAGGCACTGGGGGCAATCGCCGCAGGAGTGATAGGAGAGCACCACATGGTCGCCGGGCCTGACACCCTGCACGGCCGCCCCCACCTGCTCCACCACCCCGGCCCCCTCATGACCCAGCACCAGGGCTCCGTCGGCCGGGGACCAGTAGTCGCAGAAATCGATATCCGTGTGGCAGATGCCCGTGCCGGCAAGCCGCACCAGCACCTCACCGTCTTGAGGTCCTTCCAGTTCCAGGGTTTCGATCCGCAGGGGTCCGCCCCTGCGGCGCAGGACCGCCGCCTCTATTCTGTGGATCTGCGGAAGCAAATCAGCTTGCTGATGCATGGATGTCTCCCGGACAAGGGCAGGGGAAAAGGCTTTTTACCGGCTTTCGCCATACTCCATCATGGGAAAGAGAGGTTTGTTTGTCAAGGGAAAGTCGGAACTTTTTGCAACAAACGGCAAGTTAGGCAAAAGGGCGCGCGGAAACCGTTTCCTGGCGTTTGGATTAATCTTTTTTTGCCAATGATAATATAACGTGGTGTCATTTTTGCATTACAGAAAAATTAAAAATCCGGATGCCAGGCCGGCGGCAACTCATTGTGACCGGAAACCGGAAAAATGATAAAAAATGCTAAGGAGATGAAAGCCATGCGTGCCGGAATTCTTGCTGTGGTCATGCTGCTGCTGTGCAGCGCCGCTGCCTTTGGCGAGCAGTTTGCGGAAAAAAGGGTGGTCGCCGCCATTGCTGCCGACGGGGTGCAGCGGGTGCCGATGACCGCCGGCGGATATTATTTTGACCCCAATGTCGTGGTGGTGAAGGTCAATGTGCCCGTGGAGCTGGACGTCAGGAAGACCGAGGGGCTTGTTCCCCATAATATCGAGCTCAAGGCGCCGGAGGCAGGCATTGACTTCAGCGAAGAGCTGAGCAGCAGTGAGGCCAAAGTCATCAAGTTCACGCCGACCAGGGTCGGCACCTTTCCCTTTGCCTGCACCCACCGTTTTATGTTTTTTAAAAGCCATAGTGACCGGGGCATGCACGGTGTCCTGGAGGTTGTGCCGTAAGGCGGGAGGGGCAGGCAATGATACCTATCGGGCCAGAGGCCCCGTCGGCAATCAGGCAGATGATGCCTTGGTTCGCCCTGGGGCACGGCATCTTCAACACCCTGGTGATGTCTGGTTTCTGCTATCAGGGCTGGCTGGGCCATGTTATCCGGCGCAACCGCCTGGCCGGCACCAGGCCGCCATTGCCGGTGGTGCGCCGGCACCGCCGCCTGGGTCCGTGGCTCGTCCTGTTCGGTCCAGCCGGTTTTTTCGCCGGTCTGATCCTGGTGGTGATCGACCAGGGGAGGGTGGTGGCCTATCCGCTGCATTTCAGCCTCGGACTGGCATTGATCCTGGCCCAGGGGGCGGCCTGGACCGTTTCCCGCAAAATAAAGGGAGGCGGGGCAGAGGGCCGCAGTGTGCATCGCAGCCTGGGTATCCTTATCCTCTGTCTGTACCCAGTCCAGGCCATTGCCGGCCTCGGCGTTCTGCTGTAGGGCGCGGAGGATCGCCCAAGGCCGGGGCGGCATGGCAGACCGGCAATCCCTGGGGCGCCTGCCGGCTTAAACGAGTCTTGCATGAACCAGTCAATCAATAACCTAACCAACTTTCAGTTTATAAATGGCAGACAGTCATGAGCTGGAAAACCCTTTTTACCTCAGGCCAGAGTATGTCCGCGGCGGAAGCGCGGGCCTTTATGAAGAAAAAACCGGCAGCGGAATATCAGTTGCTGGATGTCAGGCAGCGGCGTGAATTTGAACGAAAACACCTGCCTGGCGCCATTCACATCCCGCTTTTGGATCTGCTTTCCCGCAGTTCGGAACTCAATCCCGAAATTCCGACTCTGGTTTATTGCCATTGCGGGATGCGCAGCAGGGCCGCCTGCCAGGTGCTGAAAGGGCAAGGCTTTCCCCAGGTGATCAACATCAAGGGCGGCATCAGGGCCTGGAACGGCCTTTTGCTTTCCGGCCACGAGACCAGGGGCATGGAGTTTTTCATCTCCGATGAGTTTGCCAATGTCTTTCAGATGGCCTATATGATGGAGGCGGGGTTGCAGCAGTTTTATCTGGCCATGGCGGAGGTTGTAAGCCAGCAGGAGCAGAAGGCGCTGCTCCAGCTCATGGCGGACTTTGAGGACGGCCATATGGCAAAGCTCCTGCGTCAGTATCGGGGGGAGATGGCGTCCGGGGCGGGAAGGAAAGGGGAAGATTTTTCGCTCATGGAAGGCGGCTTTGACAAGGATAAAACCCTGCAGGCCTACAGCGATGACATCGAAAATATTGAGGATATCATCTATCTGGGCATGATGCTGGAAACCCAGGCCTATGATCTTTACAGCCGCTTGTCCCGCAAAAACCAGGAGCCGCGGCTGCAGCAATTTTACCAGCACATGGCTGACGAGGAAAAAATCCATCTCGGCCAGTTAAGCCGCTCCCTGGACAAGATCCTGGCCGGCCAGACCGTCGGACTGCCGCAGGGTTGAGGCGGCAAGCCAAGCGGCAGGGGGTTGCCCGGACCGGGGCCGCAGCGGGCTGGCGTCTGGATTTTACCGCTGTCAGATGCCGATGGCGAACATGGCGTCAAGATCATGGCGGGAAAAGGCCTTGAAGGCGAGCATGGTCTCCGTCTTGCAGATGGCATCGATCTTGAGCAGGTGGTTGGTCACCAGATCGGAGAGGTCCTCATTGGTGCGGACCCGGGCAATGGCCACCAGATCAAAGTTGCCGCTCACCGAATAGACCTCGGAGATGCCCTCCATCTCGGCCAGTTTTTCCGCTGTTTCATTGATTTTTGATCGCTCAACATTCATCAGAATAATGGAAGTTACCATGGCATTCTCCTGTGGTTTCCGGATAAGGTCTTGAAAATCGGCGGTCCGCGCGGCATGATGCAAGAACGTGACGTTTTTGCTGCAGTGAGATGCCGCGCAGCATATTTCTCTTTTTTACCTGGGCAAGCGTCCAGCCGTTTTCCGGCGGATTATTTCATCTTTTTTACCACCTGCCGCACTTTTTTTGTAGAATTCTTTTTTCCGGCATGCGTAAATTTCTGCAGGCGGATTTCATCAGGCACCAGATCGTTGTGCATAGTCAGCGGCCCGATTGAGGTTATGGGAAATTATCCGGCCGGCAATTTTCTCCCGGCGCAGGTTTGATGAATTCGTAAAAAAGTCTGTTTCCACCACGGAGCATACAGAGATCGCAAAGAAATTTTTTTAATTACAGTTAGTTATCTTTTTGGGCTCTGCGCTCTCTGTGGTTAATTTTCAGTTTTTACGAGTCCTTCAGGTTTGTCTATGGACTGGCTGCACGCTTCACTTCCCTTTTTAAAGGTGCTGGGCGCCTTTGCTCTCATCCTGCTGGGTATCCGCCTCCGGATCGGCCTCGGCCTGTCCATCCTGGCCGGCGGGGTGGCCATGGGTTTTCTCTTCTACCTCGGCCCCCTGCCCCTGCTGCGGGTATCAGCCGTGGCACTGACCCGCGAGAAGTTTCTCTTTCTGGCGGCCATTGTCGGTCTGATCCTCATCCTCTCCGAGGCCCTGGAGCGCTCCGGCCAGTCGCACCGCCTGATGGCCGCCCTGTCCGGCTATCTGACCAGCCCCCGGCTGCGACTGGTCTTTTTCCCGGCGCTGATCGGCCTGCTGCCCATGCCCGGCGGCGCGGTTTTTTCCGCCCCCATGGTCATGGCCGTGTCCGCGGAGATGTCGCTGCAAAACGAAGAGCGCGCCGTGATCAATTACTGGTTCCGCCATGTGTGGGAACTGGCCTGGCCGCTCTATCCGGGCATCATCCTCACCGTGGCCCTGGCCGATATCCCCATTGTCACCTTTATTTCCCGCACCTGGCCGGCGGTGGTTGCCATGTTTGTCCTGGGCTGGATTTTTTTTCTGCGGCCCGGTGTCCTGAGGAGCGCCGATCTGGTGGTGGCCCCTGCCAATGGGCCCCGGAGCATAAGAGTTGCCGCCAGGGAGGGGTTGCCGCTGCTGCTGGCCATTGCCGGCGGGGTGGGCCTGGAGGCCGGTCTTTCCGCCTGGGCCTCCGCCGTACCCTTTGAGTGGGGGGTGATCGCGGCACTCTTTGCGGCCGTGGTCTGCGTCATGGTCCAGAACCGGCTGGGCCCGGCCTTTTTCTTTGACGTGCTGATCAAAAAAAGCCTGCGCAGCATGCTCTTTGTCATTGCCGCCATCTTTATCTTCAAGGATATCATGCAGGCCGCCGGCGTGGTGGATGCCATGGCGCTTTCCGCCGGGGACGGCATCGCCTTGTTTGCCGCCTCGGTCTTTCTGCCCTTTCTGGTGGGCATGGTGTCAGGCATCAATGTGGCCTTTGTCGGCGCGACCTTTCCCCTGCTGCTGGGCCTGCTCGATGCCCTGAACCTGCGGGAGCTGATGCTCCCCTATCTGGTGCTGGCCTCCTTTGCCGGCTTCACCGGGGTGATGATTTCCCCCATCCACATCTGCTTTATCTTCACCTGTGAGTTCTTCGGGGCTGAGCTGGCCCGGGCCTGGCGCCGCCTGGTGGCCCCCTGTCTCTGTTTCGCCCTCACCGGCGGCATATTGTTCTGGATTCTGTTGCGCGGTGTCTCGCCTAAGCCGTTGTAACAAAATAATGTCGTGACCAGGCTGGTCAAAACGGGCCTACAAAGCCGTAACGAAATGGTCAAGAAAGCAGTGGTTATTTCGTAACGGCTGCTGAATATTGGTGCTCCAGCCGCAGAAGTAACCATCCAGAGGTGAAATTTCCCGCGGGTTATTGTTTCGAAAAAAACAATATCATCTATTGTGAAAAACAATATCATCTATTACTATTGACATCCTGTGTATTGTTTGTTAGTAAAGTACACAATGTGGTACATACGGTTGGTGTCAGGCATGGCCGTCCCGAGGCCGCATTGCCGCGGCTTTCGCGGGGATGTTCCATCATGTGCCGGCAAGTCATGCACACGGATTGCTGCCTTGCGGGTGGAGCCGATTACCACGGCCGGTTTTTTGTTACGTGTTTTGCTTTTGGTGTTACCTTGACCGGAATCAGTTTTGGGAGTGGCGGGCAAGGTTTTTTGCATTATGCCGACGAGCGGTAGGGGCGGTGCGCATAATAAAAACATCTTCCTGTCGCTGGTTTGGTCCGGTTCTTCGTATTTTCAAACGACTGAGCAGGGCATCCGCCGGCGCAGAGAGGCAGGAAGAAACTGTAACCTGAAAACAAGGAGAGAAATTGATGAAGCCAGATGAGAAAATGGGAACCTGGGGCGTCTCACGGCGCCAGATGATGATTGGCACCGGCGCCCTGGCGGCAGGGGCGACCGTGGCCCACCTGGGCGGCCTGCTGAAATCCGCTGAGGCCAAAGGAGGCCCGACCGAAAAATGGCCGTGGCCCTATGAAAAACTCGATCCCGCCAAGACCGCGGAGATTGCCTACGAAGAATGGTACCGGGTTTTCTGCGGCGCCGCAGTCATCAACAGCGTTTTCAGCCAATTACGGGAAAAGGTGGGCGAACCTTATACCTCTTTCCCCGTGGATTCCTTTGTCTTTCTTGAGGGCGGCATGGTGGGCTGGGGCATGACCTGCGGCTCCAATACCGGCGCCGCCATCGTCGCCAATCTCATCATCGGGCCGAGAATCGCCGGAGCCACCCAGGGGCATCAGATCAGCGAGGATATGTTCCAGTGGTATTCCGATGCATCCATGCCGATTTTTGTCCCGAAAACTCCCAAGGTCACCACCGAACTTGTCAAGACCACAGCCGAATCCCCCCTGTGCCACGTTTCAGTCGGTAAATGGATGAAGGCGTCAGGTTACCCCATCGGCAGCCCGGAGCGGAAAGACAGGTGCGCCCGGGTGGCGGCCAGTAACGCCTTCCATCTTGTTGAACTGCTCAACAGCTGGAAAGACGGCAAGTACGAGCCTTCAAGCTCGCATACGCCGGTCACGGATTACGGCATCACCGCCCAGATGAACTGCATGGAATGCCACGGCGATGATGTTCCCTCTGCTCCCATGGCCAAGAAATAAAATAAGGCTCCCTTACGTAAACCTGAGCACGGCGTTCGGTGTTCAGGTTTACGCTTGAATAGTCCAGTCGCAGCGCCGTTCCGGCACAGGTTTTTGCCGGGGCGGCGCATCCAAAATCCGCTCCGCCATCCCCCATAAATCCCCATTTCCACCTTCCCAAATCCATAGCCGGGTGAGGCCTTGCCCGATACCGGCCTGTTTTGCCGCGGGCTGTGCATTCTTCCCGCAGGGTTGCAGCGTCATTGCGGCGCTCCGGTAATATACCCGATTTGCCTCTGATGACCCCGGCGAGGGCTGGGGGCGGGTTTCAGGTTCGCCCTAACGTTGCGATATCGGGCCTACGCTGACCCGCACCACGCAGGCAACTTGAGAGCCGTTTCATATTAATTATTCCTGCCGTCATCGTGCAACGCCACGGCGAGCAGGTGAGCCGTGTCGTTCCCAGGCGTTGACTTCGTCAAGCGCCGCGATTCACCTGCAGGCAAAAAGAAACTATACATTGCATATTGCTATGTTTTGCCCTATATTTAAAACATGAAAATAAACTCAATATGGGAGGGTGGCAAGATGCCGACAGCCGTAAGGATCTCTGACGATTTATTAAACGAAGCCAGGAAATTCAGCAAGATTGACCACAGGTCCCTGACGGGGCAGATCGAACACTGGGCAAAAATTGGCAAATGCGCGGAAGAGAATCCCGATCTCACTTATGATTTAATCAAGGAAATATTTATTGGGATCGCCGAGTTAGAGCAGGGAGAAAAAGAAGAATACCAATTCGGTTGAGGGAGCTATGAAAGTTTATCTATCAAGTTCCTTCGGAAAAAAGATAAAGAAATTCAAGAAGAAAGAGAAGCTGGCATTAGACAATGAAATCAAGCGGATCATTGAAAATCCCTCCGTCGGTTCTGAAAAGAGAGGAGATTTGCGAGGCATTTTTGTGCACAAATTCCAAATCGCCAATATATTATTTCTTATGTCATATCGATTTGTTGGGGAAGATATCGAGCTTATCACAATTGGTCCGCACGAAAATTATTATCGAGACTTGAAGACATATTTAAAAAAAAGATGATGGGCGAACGATAGCAGAGACGCTTGCCCCGGCTTGGTAGGAAGGAAAAGATGAAAGAAGACAGAGATATCGAAAAGACGTATGCAAAAACAGAGTTTATCGCAAAACTGAGACGCCTGGCCGATTCGCTTGAAAGCGGGAGGAAGTTTGAAATTCAGCTTGCCGGCGAAAGAATCTACGTGCCCGCGAGGGCGGAATTCAGCATTGAGCATGAGAGAGAAGGGCCTGAAGAGGAAATTGAGTTTCAAATTAAGTGGCGTAACGAATAATCATCCACACTGCAATCATGCCGCAAAACGTTGGCTGAAAGAGAAAGGAGCCGACTTTTGTCTTTTCCTGTTGCCCGGCGAACTTAAATTCCTTCCCGTTTTCCAGAGCAGTTTGAGAAGAAATTCAAAATTTCCCCACCGCCTTCCCCTCCTTCATCTGCTGAAACCTGTTACCAAGCAGTAACACTCTCATCTTCCCGTATGCTACCACACGGTAACATCGGCGATTTGCCCGGCTATATATCTCATTGAAATAAAAGATGAAAAGAATATGGCACACCAATTGCTTTTGAAAGAAGACAAAGGGAAAGCAACATGCCATTCAACAAAATGATACGACGATCAGGAGGTGCATCAATGGGGAACAGGAAGAGGAAGGGGATCGTCATGTCCGGTCTGGCCGTCCTCGGGGTAGGCTTTTTTGCTGCGGTTTTCATGGTGCTGGGGCCGCCCCGGCTCCTGGCGAAATCGGAAGCTCCAGCCTTCTGCGCGGGCTGCCATGTCATGGAGGCGGAGTATGATGCCTGGTCCCACGCCGGGGCCCACCGCCGTGAGATGTGCGTGGACTGCCATCTGCCGAACCAGAACAAGACCATCCATTATATCTGGAAAAGCATCGACGGCATGAAGGACACCGTGGCCTTTTACTCCGGCCGGGTGCCCGAGCGGATCAACATCAGCAGCCACGGTCAGGAGGTGGTGCAGCGCAACTGTATCCGCTGCCACGAGAGCACCGTTGCCCACATCGACAAGGAACGCCTCTGCTGGCAATGCCATCGCCGGGTTGCCCATCGCGGAAGCGGCCAGATGCTGACACTGTAAAAAACGTATAAAGATAGAAGGAGAAGAACATGAAAAAGAAAATATTATTGCCCCTGGTACTGCTGGCTGCCGCCGGTGTGCTGATGTCCGGCTGCAATGCTCCGGAAAAGGTGGTGGCGGTCAAGCCCGTGAAGATTGCCGCAGGTGAGATCGACCCCGGCGAATGGGGCAAGGCCTATCCCATCCATTACGATCTGTGGAAACAGACCGAAGAGCCCACCGAACCGGGCAAGAGCAAGTACAAACGCGGTTTTGACGCGGACGGCATCACCTATGACAAGCTCTCCGAGTTTCCGTTCATGGCCCTGCTCTTCAATGGCTGGGGTTTCGGCGTCGAATACAATGAACCGCGCGGCCACGCCTACATGCTGAAGGATCAGGTGGGTATCGACCCGTCCCGCGTCGCTGCGGGCGGCGTCTGTCTGACCTGCAAGACGCCCTATGCCCCCAAGCTGGAAAAGGAAAAAGGATTTGACTACTACAGCAAGCCCTGGGCCGAGGTGCGGGCCATGATCCCCGAAAAACACCAGGATCTCGGCGTGGCCTGCATCGACTGCCATGACAGCGAGAGCATGTCCCTCAAGCTTTCCCGCGAGTTCACCCTGGGCAAGGCGCTGGATGCCATCAAGGTCGACCGGACCAAAATCACCCATCAGGATATGCGCACCCTGGTCTGCGCCCAGTGCCATGTGACATACAGCATCAATAAGGATGAGAACAAGAAGTCGGTGGGCGTCTACTTCCCGTGGCAGGGAAGCAGCTGGGGCGACATCTCGGTGGAAAACATCATCAAGCAGATCCGCAGCGACAAATCGGTGGGCGAATGGGTGCAGAAGGTTACCGGTTACAAGATGCCCTTCATGCGCCATCCTGAATTCGAGTTTTTCTCCCGCAACAGCGTGCACTGGATGGCCGGGGTCGCCTGCGCCGACTGCCATATGCCCTACACCAAGGTGGGGGCTAACAAAGTTTCCAACCATCGGGTGGCCAGTCCGCTGAAAAACGACCTGAAGGCCTGCCAGCAGTGCCACACGGAGACCCCGGAATGGCTCCGCAATCAGGTCATCGCTATTCAGGATCGCACCGCATCCATGATGATCCGCGCGGGTTACGCCACCGCCACGGCGGCCAAGCTCATCGAAAAGGTGCACGCCGTGCAGGCGGCAGGCAAGGAGATCGACCAGAAGCTCTACGAGCAGGCCAAGGATTTCTATATGGAGGCCTTTTTACGCAGCCTCTATATCGGGGCTGAGAACTCGATGGGCTTCCACAATCCCACCGAGGCGATGCGCATCCTCGGCGACTCCACCGCCTTTGCCATGAAGGCGGAAGGGCTGCTGCGCCAGGCCCTCACCAAGGCGGGCGAGGAGGTGCCGATGACCGTGAATCTCGAACTCGACAAGTACCTCAACGAACGCGGTAAGAAAAAACTCATGCAGCAGAAGGGCATGGAGTTCAAGGACCCCTTCGGCGTGCAGGATAGGCTGGTGGATGTGCAACTGATCAGCAACTAAGACCAGAGCAAGTAAACCGGCCCCGACCTGCCAGCCCGGCAGGCCGGGGTTTTTTTTGTTTCTCGCTCCTCGTGTTCCCTCCCGGCCCGAACTCACATCCCTTGCCGGAAACCCTCGAAACACCAGCGAACCGCCTCCCGGTCATTGTGGCTCACCCCGGCGGCAAGATGCCATAATCCCCCTGGCTCTGGCACCGGCACGCAGAAAAAACCGCTGTTCGTGAATATCGTTTGGCAAATCTTTTTTTTAAATGTGATAATTATTGTGAAGGTAAATAATTGAGGCGCATACCTATCAAAACGGGATTCAAAGAAGGTGGGGGATGAGTGATTACCGACTTGCCGATCTGCTTGATCTGGGCATCATCCAGAAGATGGCTGATGCCCATTACCGGGCCGCAGGGATGCCCATCGGCATCATTGATGCCGTAGACGGTTCAGTCCTCGTCGGGTCCGGCTGGCAGGATATCTGCGTCAAATTCCACCGCGCCAATCAGATGTCGCTCGAGCGCTGCCGGGAAAGTGACAGCTACATTAAGGACCGCCTGGTCCAGGGCGAGGCCTGCCGCTACAAATGCAAAAACGGCCTCTGGGATATCGGCGTACCCATTGTGGTGGCCGGCAGTCATTTGGCCACCCTGTTTCTGGGACAATTTTTTTATGAAGGAGAGGCCCCTGATCGGGCGTTCTTCACCCAGTTGGCCCATCAATTTGGTTTTAATGTAAACGACTACCTGGCGGCCCTTGATCGGGTGCCGGTCTTCAGCCGGGAAAAGGTCGATTACATCCTGGAATATGACAAGGCCCTGGTGGATTTTATCGCTGATCTTGCCGAGCACGCGCTTTTTAAAATCAAAGCGGACGGAAAAATCCGTCAAAGTGAGCGGAAATTTCATGCCGTTTTTGATCAGGCCTATCAGTTCATCGGCTTGCTGTCCATCGACGGCAGAATGCTGGAGGCAAATAGAACCGCCCTGGCATTTGGTGGAGCCGGAGAGGCGGATGTCATTGGCAGGCCCTTTTGGGAAACTCCCTGGTGGGCCCATTCCCAGGAACTGCAGGAAAAAATACGTCTGGCGGTGCAGGAGGCTGCTAAGGGTGCGCTGGTTCAATTTGAAGCATTCCATCCCGTAGCCGACGGGAATCTCCACTATGTGGACTTCTCTCTCAAGCCGGTAAAGGATGAGGCCGGCAGGGTGACTATGCTGATGCTGGAAGGTCGTGACATCACCGAGCGCAAGCAGGTGGCCGAGGAAATCAAGCGGCAGGCCGAATTCCTCCAGGTCCTGATCGACGCCATGCCATATGCGGTCTTCTACAAGGATCGTCAGGGCCGCTATCTCGGCTGCAATCGCGCCTTTGAAAGGTTATACGGGATTTCGAGAGAGCAGATGGCCGGCAAGACGGTACACGAGATTGCCCCGCAGGAACTTGCTGATGTGTACCACCGAGCCGACGAGGCGCTTTTCAACCATCCGGGGATACAGACCTACGAGGGATGTATTCACTCTGGAGACGGGGGGCGGCACGATGTCATCTTCCACAAAGCCACCTTTACCGGGCCGGACGGAGCGCTTGCCGGACTGGTCGGCGCGGCAGTCGACATCACCGAGCGCAAACAGGCGGAGAGAGCCTTGCAGGAGAGCGAGGCCAAGCTGCGCAGCATTCTGGACAACATCGGCATCGGCGTGTCCCTCATCAGTCCTGGAATGGAGATTCTTGAGTTGAACCGGCGGATGCGCCAGTGGTTTCCCGACGTCGAGCCGAGGCAGCATCCCATCTGTTACCAGGCCTTCAATAACCCGCCGCGGGAGGAGGTATGCGACTACTGTCCCACCTGCAAGACCCTGCAGGATGGACTGGTCCATGAAGCCACGACACAAACACCCCAGCCGGGAGGCACACGCAATTACCGCGTCGTTTCTTCTCCTATCCTCAACCGGTCGGGCAAGGTTACGGGGGCGATCGAGATGGTGGAGGACATCACCGAAAAACTCTCCCTGGAGTCCCAGCTGCGCCAGGCCCAGAAAATGGAGTCCGTCGGTCGCCTGGCCGGCGGTGTGGCCCATGACTTCAACAACATGCTGGGGGTGATCATCGGTCATGCGGAACTGGCCCTGGACCAGCTGGAACCGACCCAACCCCTCTTCACATCCATGCAGGAGATACTGCAGGCCGCCCTTCGTTCCGCTGCCCTGACTCGGCAACTGCTGGCCTTTGCCCGCAAGCAGGCCGTCGCTCCCAAGGTGCTTGACCTGAACGAAACCGTGGAAGGGATGCTCAAGATGCTGCGGAGGTTGATCGGCGAGGACATCAATCTTGTTTGGCTGCCGGACTCTGACCTGTGGCCGGTCAAAATGGATCCCTCCCAGATTGACCAGATCCTGGCCAACCTGTGCGTCAATGCCCGCGATGCCATCACGGGCGTGGGCAAGATCACCATCGAAACGCAGACAGTGGCCTTTGATGAAGCCTACTGCGCTGAACACCCTGGATTTATCCCAGGGGATTTTGTCCTGCTGGCTTTTAGTGACGACGGGCATGGGATGGGTAAGGAAACCCTGGGCAAGATTTTCGAGCCCTTTTTCACCACCAAGGGGGTAGGTCAAGGCACTGGGCTCGGGCTGGCCACGGTTTATGGCGTTGTCAAGCAGAACAACGGCTTCATCAACGTCTACAGCGAACCGGGACAAGGCTCGACCTTTAAGATCTACCTGCCCCGGCATGCGGTCAGAACCGGGCAGATGCGCCAGGAAAGCCAGGCTGCACCTGACGCGCAGGGTGACGAAACCATTCTGCTGGTGGAAGACGAGGCCGCGATCCTGAGAATTGCCCGGCTCATGCTGGAGACTTTGGGGTATCGGGTGCTGGCCGCCTCGACTCCGGGCGACGCCATCCGTCTTGCCAAAGAGCACGCCGGAGAGATCCATCTGCTCCTGACCGACGTGGTCATGCCCGAGATGAACGGCCAGGACCTGGCGAAACAACTCATCTCTCTTTGCCCTGAACTCAGGAGTTTGTTCATGTCCGGCTATACGGGCAATGTCATAGCTCACCATGGCGTACTGGACGAGAGTATCAATTTCATTCAAAAACCATTTTCCATGCAGGCCCTGGCCGTCAAGGTGCGCGAGGCGCTGGGGCGCAAATGAGGAAAGCAAAAAAAAGAATTTACATCCCTTGGCGGAAACCCTCGAAGCACCAGCGGACCGCCTCCCGGTCATTGCCGCTCACCCCGGCCCGGTTCATTTCCTGTTCCCAGCCCTGGACTGCCTCCTGTACCTGATCGATAATTTCCAGGGCCTGCTCCCTGCTCAGGCTGAACCGCTGGCACTGGCTGAGAAGATTGGCCATGGTTGCCGCCGAGCCCTGGTCGCCCACCTGCAGGGACAGATGAAAGGCGTCCTGCGGTCTCCGGCCGGAGGGGACAGGCACGATATCGTAAGCCGGTGACAGCCGCCACGCTCCGTTGAAGAGAAAGCCGTGATTTCTCAGGTGGTCATCCTCGTTTCTGACGAACATGTTAAAGGCCATGCGCCGGAAGAGTTCGTGGTGGTCCTCCCGGACCTGGCTGACGAATTTGCGCATCCGGGTGGCGATGTCCGGGTACGAACCCCGTTCCAGTTCGTCGATATCGAGGTTGCTCAGGGCAAAGGCGCTCATAAAGGGCAGCCGGCGGCCGTCCTGCCGGTCAAATCTTTTGATCAGAAAGACGGGGCGGCCGGCCACTGACGCAAGGCGGAATTCCGGCACCCTGATTCCCGCCCTGGCGGCCAGGGTCATGGTGGCGTATTCGATGCCCGGATAGTGGACCGCAGTCTTGGAGCTGGTAAATTTGGCAATCCACTCCTCGCGGTCGATCACCACCGTGCACTTGGGCTGGGCGCCGCCCAGGGAGGTTCCCTGCCGGAGCAGGTGCAGGACCTCGGGGGGCAGCTCCCGGTCCTCCATGGCCTGGTCGATGACTTTAGCCACCTCGGCAAGCTCCGGCAAGGTGACGGGCTTGTCCCGGCGGGCGGTTGCTTTCTCCGGGGTCTTGCCAAAGGAAAGCGCGCCCACCGCATTGACGGAAAGCAGGTCGATGAGTTCAAAATCCTGCTGGGTGCCGAAGGGGACGCCCAGCTGTTTGGCCAGAATGAATCGGCCCCAGCTGTCCGGCAGCACATCCCGCAGGATACCGAAGATGCCGCCGTTCTTGCGGGTCACGTATTTTTCCGCGGTCAGCGGCAGATTGACCGGGTCGATGGCAATGGCATTGGGCCGCTTCGCATAGCGCAGCCCGTACTGGAAGGTGCCGACGCCAAGATCCACATCGAGAGTGAAAAGTCCCGCCGGCACCGGTTTGCCTTCCCTTGGCAGCTCGATGAACACGAATCGCTCAAATTCCCTAGAAGTCAAGGCGTTTCTCTTTCTTCAGGCGGACCCGCTGCGGCAGCCGCTGTTTTTCCAGGGCCAGGCCGATGCGGTCGTCCTCCGGCTCGGCAAAGCGCAGGGTATCATCGAGCTGGTAGACCTCCAGGGCGGCAAGATAGGTCTCGAACCGCACCGCCGGATCACCGGCCTCCATCCGGCGGACCGAGGAGAGCGAGGCTCCCATCATCTCCGCCGCCTGTTTCACCGTCTTCTTCCGCCTTTTGCGGGCAATCCGCAGATTTTTGCCGATCCGTTGGATTCTGTTTTGCATTTCAGGAGATAGCATTTCTGAATAATTTGTTCATATTTGAATGTTTAAATGCATATAAGTATTCTTATGTGAACATATTAATCCGCAAAGCAGAACAAAGTAAATACATTTTTTAAAAACATATTGCGGTTGGGCAAGGCCCCCTTGACGCATTCACTCTTGGTTTCCCGCTCTTTCCCGTCTGGGTGCAGCTGTCCCTGGTGCGACAAAATGCCGCAGTGTGTTCTCCTGGTTTTTGTGCAAGAATACCTGGGTGACAGATGCCGTTGTCTTACATCCCGCTGTTCACCGGAAAAGAAAAGCTTCTTTTCACTCGGGGTGCCTGGCGAATGATCCTCTCCCGCAGCCTATCTTTGGTCTGCGTGCCGTAAATACGGCGATCCTATTTTTCTATGATTACTTGCATGATTTTTTTGGTAAAGTAGAAATCCTGCCTAATGTATGATTTAAATTTTTTTTGAAATTCTAATATTATACAAAATAATAGTGAGTTAGGCTATTTATTATAAATAAATAAAAAATTTATCAGCAGGTAAATTTTAGAATTTAATAAAATCCTAACAAAAAAGTAATTGCATATTTTGTTGCAGGTAAGTTATGATTACCAACTGGAACATCAGAGAGAATGCCGGGGTTTATTGGGCCGCGGCAAGAGCAATCACCAAATTTCAAATGGAGGTAAATGATGAAAAAGAAGTTGATCGGCAGGGCGTTACTGGCAGGGGCAATATTCATGGCGACAGTATCCACGGCCTCAGCCATGACGGCAAAGGAGCAATTGGGTCATATGCTCTATTCCGATAAATACCTGTCCAAGAACCACAACCAATCCTGCATGAGCTGCCACCATCCAACAGCCGGCTGGGCCGATCCGGTAGATGCCGCAATGCCGGATTACTATTCAGTTTCCTTTGGCTCTGATCGGAGTCTGAATGGCTGCCGTAATGCCCCGCCCTCAGGCTACGCCGCCTTCAGCCCGATTTTTGACCCCGATCTGCTGGTTGGCGGTCAGTTCTGGGACGGCCGGGCGGATACCCTGATGGATCAGGCCAAAGGCCCCTTTTTAAATCCGGTGGAGATGGGCAATGCTGATGAAGCAGCGGTTATCGCTGCCATTGCCGACGGGTCGAATCCGAGAACCGAACTTTACTGCCGTCTATTCAAGAAGGCGTATGGCGTTGACCTGCGCAATATTTATAATGACCCCGCCTGGACTGCGACTCTGTACGACATGGTGGCCGAGGCCATCGGCACCTTTGAGCAGACCCAGCGGTTCACCCGCTTCACCTCCAAGTATGATTATTACCTGGCGGGTATGGCTACCCTGAGCGCTCAGGAAAAGGACGGGCGCGATCTTTTTGAGGGAAAAGCCGGTTGCAACGCCTGCCATCCCAGCGCAGCTCAGGATAATGGCGACGGAACCATCACCCCGCCGCTTTTTACCGATTTCACCTATGACAACCTCGGCGTGCCGGTAAATCATAACTGGATGATGGAGAGGGCTGACTGTAATATTAATCCTGATTTAGGCCTGGGCGGCCGATTGGGTGACTCAAACGAAGATGGCAAATTCAAGGTTTCCAGCCTGAGAAATATCGAAATGTCCGCCCCGTACTCCCATAATGGCTATTTTGCCACCCTGGAAGATATTGTCCATTTCTACAATACCCGCGATGATGGAACCTGGCCAGCACCGGAAGTGGCAGCTAATGTCAATATGGTTGAGCTGGGCAGTCTCGGTCTGACTGCCGAGGAAGAGGCTGCCCTGGTCGCTTTTCTGCAGACCCTGACCGACGGGTTTGGGGATAGGATGCCGGCTAATTTTGTGTTGCCGCCCGTTACTCCGCTAAACTAAATCGTTCAGATAGACGCAAAACCTTTTGCTCCAGCCTGGAGCGGGGTTGTAAAAAAAAGAGCCGGGCGTCCGAGAAATCGGGCGCCCGGCTCTTGGCGTTTGCGCGGCAGGATGCGGGCTTTTTTATAGTGCTTTCTTGGCCGGAACCATTTCAGCGGCGCCGGTGAATTTTGCCGGCAGGGGCAGGACCAGGCGGGTGCCGCTCACCGGATTTTCATCAACGAGCAGGCGGCAGCCGTAGCTTGCCTCCAGCAGTTTTTCCTCCAGCACCTGGCCGGGGTTACCGGTGGCCACCACCCGGCCGTTCTTCAGCAGCAGCAGCCGGTCGGCATACATGGCGGCCAGGTTGATGTCATGGGAAACCATGCAGATGGCGATCTTTCTTTCCCGGCGCAGGGTTTCCAGCAGATCCATGATGCGGATCTGGTGTGCCAGGTCAAGGGCCGCGGTGGGTTCGTCCAGAAAGAGGATAGCCGGCTGCTGGCAGATGGCCCGGGCAATGATGACCCGCTGCCTCTCGCCGCCGGAGAGCTGGTCCAGGGTACGGTCGGCCAGCTGGGCGGTGTCGGTGGCCTGCATGGCCTCCAGCGCGATGCGGTAATCCTCCTCCTGTTCCATGCCGAGCAGGCCCAGATGAGGCGACCGGCCCATGAGCACCGTGTCCGCCACCCTGAAGGGGAAATTGCTTTCCATGCCCTGGGGCACCAGGGCGGCCAGCCGGGCCAGTTCCCGTCTGGAGTAGTCGGCCTGGGGGCGGCCGAACAGATTGATGCTGCCCGCGTTGATTTTTTCCGTGGCGGTCAGGGCCTTGAGCAGGGTGGATTTGCCCGCCCCGTTGGGGCCGATGATAATAAAAAATTCCTCGCGGCTGATCGTCAGCGAAAGGTTGTCCAACACCTGCTTGCCGCCATAGGACAGGCTGATGCGGTCAGCGGAAACGGCCTTCATGGCCGGGACCTCCACAGCAGAAAGATAAAGAGCGGGGCGCCGATCATGGCGGTGATGATACCCACCGGCAGCTCCCCGCTGGTGGACAGGATTCGGGCCAGCAGATCGCAGAAAACGAGATAGGAGGCCCCGCCGAGCAGGCTGGCCGGCACCAGCAGCCGGTGGTCCGGGCCGATGGTCAGCCGCAGAATGTGGGGAATGACCAGACCGACAAAACCCACCAGGCCGGACAGGCAGACCACCAGGCTCACCATGAGGGTGGCGGTGAGGAGCAGGATAAGCGAAATCTTGCGCACGTTGACCCCCAGGGAGGCCGCGGTTTCCCGGCCGGTGAGCAGGACATTCATGGGCCGGGCCAGGATGAAAATGACCAGATAGCAGGGCAGCATCAGGGCGAAAAGCGGCAGCCTTGCCGCCTCGGCCATGGAAAGATCGCCCATCAGCCAGAAGAGGATGTGGTGCAGCTGGCTGCTCTGGGACATGGAGATGAGAAACATGATCACCGCCCCGGCAAAGGCGTTCATCATCACCCCGGCCAGCAGCAGGGAATCCTTGCGACCGGCCTGGGGGCCTGAGGCCAGCAGCATGACGATGGCCAGGGTGGCCATGCTGCCGGCAAAGGCGCTGATGGTGACGCCGGGGAAAAAGGAAATGCCGAGCAGCATGGCGGTGATGGCGCCCACCGCCGCCCCGCCGGAGATGCCGAGGATATACGGTTCCGCCAGGGGGTTGCGCAGCAGCACCTGAAAGACCAGGCCCCCCAGGGACAGGGTGGCGCCCGCCATGGCGGCCAGCAGCACCCTGGGCAGGCGGATTTTCCAGATAATGGTGTGCTGGGTGCTGTCCGGTTGCATCAGATTGCGCAGCACATCGAGCACGTCCAGGGGATTCCGGCTGGACGAACCCATGGCAGCGCCGAGCAGCAGGGCCGCGGCCAGCAGCAGGCCGAGCAGCAGGCAGATCAGGGTCAGCCGTGGGCCGATGCGGGTGAAGGTTTGGTCCATAAATAAGTTTTACGTTGCAAGCCGGGACCTGCCGGTCAGGGGAAAATGATATTCACCAGCAGCTCCAGCCCGTCGGCCAGTCTGGGGGTGGGCCGGTCAAAGAGATCGGCCTTGACCACATACAGCCGGTTGTTGCGCACCGCCGGCACCTCGGGCCACCTGCGCCACGCCGCCTTCAACTCTTCCTCGCTGTAACCGCCGGCCATGGAGGCGATGATGACCACCTCCGGCTGCATGAGCAGAACGTCCTCCCATGAGTAGCGGGGATAGGCCGTGGGGCCTGCCGCCAGGTTGACGCCGCCGGCCTGGGTGATCAGCTGGTCGATGAAGGTGTTTGATCCGGCCGAGACCAGGGGCGAGGCGTCGATCTGGAAGAAAACCCTGGGCCTGTTTGCGGCCTGGGCGACCCGCGCTGTGGCGGCAGTGATTTTGCTCTGCATCTGCCGGACAATGACCCGGGCCTGTTCTTCGTTATCCAGCACCTTGCCCAGCAGCATAATCGATTCCATGATCTCTGCAAGGTTTCTCGGGTCAATGGCGTAGACCGGGATGCCGAGTTCGGTGATTTTGTCGATGATATGCCTGGGGTTGCCGTCCCGCGCCGCCAGGCAGAGGTCGGGTTTAAGACTGATGATCTTTTCCAGATCCGGATGGACGTAGGAGCCGACCTTGGGCAGCTCCGCCGCCGCCGGCGGCTCATTGCTGTATAGGGTCACCCCCTTGACGCGGCTGCCGGCCCCCAGGGCAAAGACGATTTCCGTGATGCTTGGCATGAGGGAGACGATGCGTTGCGGCGGGGCCGGGATGTCCACCCGGCGGCCCACCTGGTCGACAAAGATCTCCGCCCGGCCCTGTCCGGCAAAAAGCGTCATGGCCAGCAGGATGGCGGCAAGGGCCGGCAGGCAGACGCGGCAGAGGCATGACCAGGCGGCCCGTTGGGGGGGGGGTGTCGTTTTCATCAGGGTCTATTCCTGCAGGGCAAAGCGGATGGGGACGCGCACCCACATGTCAATGGTTTGCTCGCCCCGCCTGCCCGGCGTAAAGAGCCAGTTTTCCACCGCCGCGACGGCGGCCCGGTCCAGCAGCTCATGGCCGCTGGTGGCGGCCAGCCGCACCTGATTCACCCCGCCGCGGCGGTTGACCAGCACGTCAAGCTGCACCACGCCTTCCAGGCCCCGCCGGCGGGCCAGCGCCGGGTAGCCGGGGGGCGGGTTCTGCCGGTAAAGGGGGGCGGCCGCAATTTCCGGCTGCCCGGCCCCGCCCGGCGGGCCTGCCGCGGGCAGGGCGGCCAGGCAGGTTGCCGCGCTCTG
The DNA here is from genome assembly GCA_023230525.1 of Desulfobulbaceae bacterium. Classification (GTDB taxonomy): domain Bacteria; phylum Desulfobacterota; class Desulfobulbia; order Desulfobulbales; family SURF-16; genus SURF-16. The sequence continues at coordinate 6,542 of JALNXE010000017.1, read as the reverse complement.
CGCCTCCTCACCACTTGGTGGCCGGCCAGGCTCCGGCTGCCCGGCGGTCTGGACCTGCCCGGTGGCCATTGTCTCGGCGGCCACGGCCGGCTGCTCTTCTTCGGCCTTTTGGGGCGGAACGTCCTTGGGCGGGCTGCTGGGCCGGACAGTCGGCTTGGCCTTGGGTTTGGCTTTCTGTATGATGCGGGCCGGCGGTTTGCTGATTGCCGTTGCCTGCTGCCTTTGCGGGGCCGCCTCCAGGGGGGGCGCCTGCAGATCAATGGAAATGACCTGGGGCAAGGGCTGGGGCGGCAGCTCTCCCTGGCTGTCGAATTTCACCAGCATCAGGGCGCCATGCAGCGTCAGCGAAAGGGTTCCGGCCAGCAAAAGACTTTTCATCTGCTATTTCCCGTACCGTTTAAGCATGATATCTTTCTGACATCTCAGGCAATGCAAGCGGCGGTAAGGGCCGGGTTGCCGCCAACCCGGCCCTTACCGCGGTTAATAGTTATAGGTTAACGTGACAAAGAGCATCCTGCCGGGCATGGGATAGCCCTTGACATAGGCATAGTCTTTGTCAAACAGGTTGGTGACGTCACCGCTCAGGGTGAAGGAGCCGTTCTGCTGAAAATCAAGGATTTTTTTGCTGATTGACAGATCGGCCACGGTAAAGCCGCCAAAGGATCTGATCGGGGCCGGGAAGGCGCCCGACTCCCAGTCTTCGATGGTCTGCTCACCGGTATAGGCGAAGTTCAGCCGGGCGGAAAAACCCTGATAGTCGCTGGCGTAAATACCGTAGGCGGCGTTCCAGTCGCTCACGTATTTGAGGTCCTCAGCATTGTCCAGGTCCTCCAAGCGGTCAAGATAGGTCAGGTTGACGTAGGGCCTGAGCTCGAATGGCCAGCCGAAGCGGGCGCCGAGGTCCCAGGCGAGTTCTCCTTCAAAGCCCGCGATCTCCGCCTTGCCGACATTTTCCCAGGTCTGGTCAAAGCCCGCGGCCACGCTTTCAATTTTGTCCTTGTAACGGGTGTAGAAATAGGCCAGGCCGGCGGACAGGCCGTTTTCGGCATAGTTGATGCCGGCTTCGTAGGTGCGGCTTGATTCGGGATCAAGATCAGGATTGCCCACATAATGGAGGCCGAAGTCGGAGTAGAAATCCGCCGCCAGCTCGTCGGCGCCGGGCATGATGAAGGCCTCGCCGTAATGGGCCCGCAGTTTCAGCGCATCGGTCAGCAGATACACCAGGCCTGCGCTGGCCACCACATTGCTGTCGTCTTCACTCCGGCCGGCCGGCTCCACCACCTCCAGATCATAGGCGTCATAACGCAGGCCGCCGTCAACAATGAGCCGCTGCTCCATGAATTTCATCCTGGCCAGCAGGAAGGAGGCGTAATTCTCGGAGTCCGTTTCCGCCGGGTCGGCGCTGCTGGTTGATTCATAGTCCAGCCAGTCGAGCCCTGCGGTCAGCCTGACCGTGCCCAGTTCCATGCTGGCCTGGGCCTGGGCGCCGCTGATATCCGTCTTGTTGCCGTACGGGATGCCGTCGTCCCAGCCGCTGGCATTGCTGGCCGTGGGATCAAACCAGGTGTCCTCGTCCTTGCCGGTGAAGTAGTGCACCTGCCAGGTAAAGAACTCGTCGGCGCTGGCGCCGTCATAGATGAGGTCCAGGGAATGGTTGGCCGAGTCCTTGCTGTTGTCCAGGTCATTGGCGCTCAGATAGCCGGGGCTGCCGATCTCGTCGCCGTAATAGCGGGTGAAGATGGCGCCGAGGCGGTGGCGTTCGAGAAAGCGGTAGCCGGCATTGATGGAGTAATGATCGATATGATTATAGCCGGTGTTATAAAACCGGTCCCCGGCGCCCGTGTCATAATCATCCATGCCGGCGCGGGAAAAACCCCCGGAAAAATCAAAACCATGCTGTTCTCCCGCCACCAGCACCCCGCTTTCGTTGTAGCCGTAGCTGCCGATCTTGCCGGACACCGCAGCCGACGGGGCGCCTTCGCCCTGGCGGGTGATGACATTGATGACGCCCCCCATGGCCGCTGAACCATACTGCACCGCACCGGGGCCGCGGATGACCTCAATGCGCTCCACGTTGTCCGTCATGATCTTGGCCAGGTTGCCGGTGCCGGCGCGGCGGCCGTTGAGCAGGACCAGCACATGGGCCTTCAAGTCATTGCCGTAGGGCGCGGTCTTGAAGCCGCGGATGTTCAGCGAGGTCAGTTCACCGGGGTAGCGGCTGACCGACCCCAGCCCTTTTTGCGTCAGCAGTTCCCCCACGTCGCGGGCCGGCGAGGCGGCAATTTCCTCCGGGCCGATCACCATGACGTCGGCGCTTACCTCCCGGACGGACTCGCCGACCCGGGCGGCGGTGACCACCACCTCATCCAGGGCCGCCGTGGCCGGGGCCTCGCTGTTTTCCGCAGCCAGGGACAGCCCCGGCACGGCCATGGTCAAGAAGAGCAGGGTTGAAATTTTTTCTTTGGCCATGCCGATCACCCCTGCTCTGCTCTGTTATGGGTGAGGCGCCCGTTGCCGCCGTGCAGACAGCCGCGCATGGCGAGCTGGAAAGAATCCCAGTCCTTGATGAGAAAAAGCGTGATTTTGCAGAAAGATTGCTCTCTGGTGGCCATTGTATCCTCCTTGCCTGGTTTGGGTTTTGCCAGCCCGGGGGATCTTTGCCGCATGACAAAAAAAATCCCCGGACCAATAAAATTGATCCGGGGATTCCCTGTTTTGTCCTCAGATACACATCGCTGCTCCTTGTCCGCGGAAGCAGGCCAATATTTTTTGCAGGCAGGTTTTCTGACTTCCGGATTGCTCTAATGTCCGCGTCTTCCCAGCCCGGTTCCGCAGAGAAAAAATTCCCTGCGGATAGCAAAAGGCCAGTGACATACTGCGGTTTTCGTCCCCGGTTACAGCGGCGGGCCCGTCCCTGATTCTCACAGGGGTTCCCTATTAAGCTCGGTTAAGAGCGCCTGAAAATTAGTCTATAAATAATGGCAAAAAAACAGGAAGTCAAGGGAAAGGTGATGACAGGAATTCCATGGTTGAGGCGCCATTTCCGGTGGACCCCAAAAAGGTGAAGGCGAATTTCCAGGACGACCATCTGCACATCACGGTGCAGCCGTAGGCGGGTTGTATCCGCCTCGTGGCGGAGAGTGCATTCTCCGGCACGAGGCGGCGGTTTTCTTACTGATTCCAGAGAACGTCGCCGTCCTCATCTCGCAGGACGATGGTCTGGCAGTTGACCAGGTCCTCATTGTTATCCACATCGCAGATATCCATGCTGTAGGCGACGTACCTTTCTTCACAGTCGCGATAATCCGCCGCAACCGTCACGTAATCGCCCACCGCAGGATAAGCGACGCCGATGATGCCCAGGTCAGCATCAACAACATAATTCTCCCAGTAATCCACTGGCCCCAGCCCATACATGGTCACTGTCTCACCGGTGCATGCAATAAAAGTCTTCGCTTTGGCTCCACTGCCGTTGGCGGCTATGGTGCAGAGCTCCACCTCCATGGACGCACAGTCATCACTCTCCGTACAGAGAGTAACCGCGGTGACAATTCCTGCTATTTCTTCCATCACTATTTCGGGTTCAGCCAAGGCTGTCTGCGCGGTAAGAAAGCCCGACACCACAGCTGAAATCACCAGCAACCCTTTAACCGTTTTTTTCATGCTACCTCCTTTTCGTGTTCAGTGTGTTTAAAATAACCAGGCAACGGAAGTTTTTGCTTTTTCCCCACCCGGCCTCGGATGACCGATGCCGTCATTGTCTGCGGATATTTGCTGAGCTGCTGAAAATGCCGGCAGCGGAACTGCTGAACTAACCGTTGGCGTGCTCACTATGACAGAGGTGATATTACCGCTGTCTTACAGAAATGAATTTATTGAAAAAATATTTGCGGCAACTCCGGTGTGGCATGCCGCTCATGCCTGCTGCCGCATTTGCCAAGACGTACCCGGCGGTCCGGCAAAGCGGAACGTCTGCGCCGGCGCACCCGCGGCCGGCGGGCCGTAGTCGGCCGAATCAATTAATTTTTTTTTGCTGCGGTTAATTGCCGCGACAGGGGGTTTTCCTTTGATTTTCGTTTGACAGGCTTGTATCCCTGTGTTCAGATAAAAGGATAAAAACGTCGGCGCACAATGAGAAAATCCTTAACATTGACCGGGTATTGCCATGAAAATCGTCATAGTCGGAGCAGGTGCCTTGGGAAGGCTGTCCGGGGCATTACTCGCCCAGGGCGGCGAGGATGTCAATTTCGTGGAACTGGACCGGGAGGTGGTGGCCGCCATCAACGGCAAGGGTGTCGGGGTCACCGGCCATGATGCGGCACCGGAGGAGATTACGTATTTTCCGGCCCGGGCCACGGTGAGCGGCCGTGACATCCAGGGGTGCGACCTGGTGCTCATGACGGTCAAATCCTATCATCTTTACGAGGCTGTGCTGGGTGTCGCCCATCTGGTCGGCGATGCCTCGCCGGTGGTCTGTCTGCTCAATGGTCTTGGCCATATTGAGGTCATGGAAAGGGTGGTTGACCGCAAAAATATCATCACCGGGTTCACCAATATGGCGGCCACGGCCTTCGGACCCGGCCTGGTGGTAAACGACGGCATCGGCAAGACCAAGATCGGCGAACACGACGGCACCTTGAGCGCCCGGCTGCTGCAAATCAGCGACATGCTGAATAAGTGTTCCATTGAAACCGAGCCGGTGCACGACATCATGAGCCGGCTGTGGTGCAAGGTGATTGTCCACGCCGCCATCAATTCCGTCTCCGCGGTGGTGCGCGAGCGCAACGGTCATCTCATCGAGTGCATGGAGTCGGTTTCCCTGCTCAAAAGGCTCATTGACGAGGGCGAGGAAATCGCCGAGGCCTGCGGCGTGGTCCTCGGCTCCACCGATCTCTATGAGATGCTGATGGCCTCCTGCCGCCGGACCTTTAATCACATTTCCCCCATGCTGCAGGACATCATCAACCGCAGAAGAACCGAGGTTGATGCCCTAAACGGCATCCTTTACCGCTATGGCAGAAGAAACGGGGTCGAAGCGGGGACCCATCTGACCATGTTTGAGCTGATTAAAAGCGTGGAAAAGAGCTACAGTATGCTGGAAGAAAAGGAAGAGAGATTCTGAAAAAACTGGGTGAACCAATGGCAGACTGGCATAAGATTCTGGTGGCGGTGGATGACAGCAGCCTCTCCGAGCGGGTCCTGAACTATGTGGGGGAGGTGGTCGGTTCAATTGACAGGGCGAAGATCTGCCTGCTGCATGTTTACCCCGAACCCCCGCCCTATTATTTCACCGAGAAGCATACCCTGCAGGAATACCAGCAGGAAAAGGAGGCCGCGGCCCGGCAGGTGTTCAACCGGGCCGGCCAGGTGCTGGCAGGTCACGCCATTGCCGCGGCGAGAATCACCACCACCTGTCTGATGGCCACCGGCAAGACCTTCAGTAAAACCATCCTGCAGGTGCAGAAAGACGGGGAGTTCGGCACGGTGGTGCTCGGCAAACGGGGCATTTCCAAGGCGGAGGAGTTTCTGTTCGGCAGTGTTTCCAATGCGGTGATCAGGGAAAGCCATGATTTCACCGTGTGGGTTGTCTCCTGATCCCATTTGGCGCAGGCGAGTCAATGACCAAGACCCTCCGGGATATTCCCGGACATATCGTCGCACTCTACAAGGCCCACCCGGTCTCCGGCTCCATCCGGCGCCAGCCCAGGGTTTTTGGCGATACCTCCAACTTCACCTCCATTGACTACGGCGATATCATCATGGCCGATAACCGCTATTTCCTGGTAACCGGCTATACGGTAGAGGGACGCTTCGGGGTTGATGACCAGCCCAAGCAGTGGGTGCCGAAGGTTGTTGACCTGGAAAGCGGGATCTCGCACATCCTCAAGCTGGTCTTTCATGAGGTGTTTTCCGTTTCCGTGGGCAGTTTCACCATCCCCTGTTACCGCAGCCCGGAAAAAGAGGCGAGAATCCTGGAGCTGACCGAGGACCATCCCCGCTTCATGAAGGGCAAGGCCGTGGAGGATGAGGCGGGCAATCTGGTGCGCATCCTGGACATCATCAGCGGCCGCAGGCTGGATAAGCATATCTATCGCCATGAATGTTCCCATGAGGAGTATTTCGCCGCCTATCTGCCCGGCATCCTGCGGGAATATATCGAGTGCGCCAAGGCCATCAGCTTTCTGCACCAGGCCGGCTTCCGCCATGGCGATATCCGCCGGGATCACATCCTGGTGGAGTATGACACAGGCACCTTCCGCTGGATTGATTTTGACTATGAATTCTACCTGCCGGAGCGGCCCTTTGCCCTGGATCTCTTTGAGCTGGGTAATCTGCTGATGTATCTGGTGGTCAGGGGAAATTATCAGCCCCAGGAAATTGTTGATGACCCCAGGCTCGGCCAGAAGGTGCTGGACACGATTGTCCCGGATGATCTTTCCCTGCTCTCCAGAAACCGGGTGGTCAATCTCAAGAAGCTCTTCCCCTATATCCCGAATGCCATGAACAATATCTTCATGCACTTTTCCCAGGGGGCAAGCGTC